>NZ_SZXD01000007.1:0-350353 GCF_005281115.1 Citrobacter sp. wls710 | reverse complement strand
GCATGCGTTATGAACTGGGTGTAGATGCAGGTTATACCTTCGCGTATAGCGATGACCAGGCTCTGACTCCTTACTTCAAACTGGCCTACGTTTACGATGACTCTAACAACGATTCTAACGTAAACGGCGATTCTATCGACAATGGCGTAGAAGGTTCTGCGGTACGTGTTGGACTGGGTACTCAGTTCAGCTTTACCAAAAACTTCAGCGCGTACACCGATGCTAATTATCTCGGTGGTGGTGATGTCGATCAAGACTGGTCTGCAAACGTGGGTGTTAAATATACTTGGTAATAACTTTCTCGCAAAGAAAGTAAAGGTAATTTAATCTGGAAAATGCCCGTCACGGATTTGACGGGCATTTATTGCAAGGAACGCGCAATGTTATCTACTAATAAACCTCTTCCTGAATTTAGTAAGCTGGATAAATGTTTATCAAAATATGGTAAACACTTTGAATGTGATAAAGATAAAGAAATTATATATTCCAGTGATATAAATAGCGATGACACCTTTATTATTTTAAGTGGTATAGTTTCCCTGAGACGCGGGGAGAATGTACTGGTCGGCATTGCGCAGGCACCATTTATTATGGGGCTTTCAGATGGTGTGATGAAAACCGATGTACAATACAGATTAATAACCGAAAGTAATTGTACGGGATATCATCTTCCTGCCTCACAAACGATTAATTTAATTGAACAATGCCAACTTTGGCGCGAAGCTTTTTGCTGGTTGGCCTGGCAGAACTGCATGTTTGAAATGCGCGATCTCCAGTTGATCGGCAATAACTCCTATGATCAGATTCGCGCGACGTTGATATCCATGACGAAATGGGACGACGTATTGCGCTCGCGTGTCGGCGTGATGAACTATATTCACCAGCGTACACGAATTTCACGCTCAGTTGTCGCAGAGGTCCTCGCGGCATTGCGTAAAGGTGGTTATATTGAAATGAATAAAGGCAAACTGGTGAGCATTAACCGTTTGCCTTATGAGTATTGAATCAGGATGCGGGAATAACCTGCGGTTTGTTCCCGCTCAACTCTGCGACCAGATCGTTGATACCGTCGCTCATATTGGTAAAGCGGGTCAGCGGAGAACGGGTCACCACGACAAACGCTCCGACATTTTGCTGCGGGATCATCGCCATATAGGTAATGAAACCGCCACCACCACCGGTTTTTTGAATAATTCCCGGACGACCATTCTTCGGTGCCATATACACCCAGCCCAAACCAAGCGCATCGGCTTTGCCCGGAACGTCCATCCCTATCACTTTGGTTAACTGTGTACGCTGATAAATCAGCGTCTGCATACGGTCGGCTTGCTGGCTACGATGATAAAAATCAGAAGAGAGATACTGTTGCATCCAGCGCATCATATCGCCAGGCGTTGAATAGACGCCGCCGCTGCCCATCGCCGCCAGGGTATTGTTACAAGGGCTGGCGCCTTTTTCCGCGACCATCAGGCGTCTGCACTGATCGGGGGATGGGGTAAAGGTGGTGTCTTTCATCCCCAGCGGTCGGGTAATTTTTTCTTCAAACAGTTGCGGATAAGGCTTACCGGCAGCAGCTCCCAGCGCGTCGGCCAGCAGGTCGAATGCCAGATTTGAATAAGAAGCTTGCGATCCTGGAGCTGCTTTAAGCGTAGCGGTTGAGAGATAGTTCCAGCGCTGCTCGCGGGTTGGCCAGACAAACACCGGGCGCTTTGCCGCGCCGCCAGGCTGTTCGCGCGGCAGCGCGCTGGTATGCGTCGCCAGATTCACCAGCGTGATTGGCGTTCCCTGATAAGTCGGCACGCGTGCGCCAGGTGGTGCATATTTACTCAATGGATCGTTGAGTTTAACTGTGCCCTGATCGAGTAATTTCACCAGCACTTCGCTGGTCATTAATTTGGTGATAGAGGCAATGCGAATCACGGAATCCAGTTGTGGATGAACATTATTGCCGGGGCGCGTTTCGCCGAAGCTTCGAAATACGCGTTGATTACCATCAATCACCACGAGCGCCATCCCCGTAGCACCACTGCCGTAAAATATATGGTCGGCATAACGATCGACGATATCAGAGGCGAAGACCGGATCGGTTATAGGCTGTGCCGCCTGGACAGATGTCAATGACGCCGCACACAGCGCGGCAGAAAAAAGCAGACTACGTTTCAACGGTGGTGTCCATGAGTTAGAAAAAATGAAAAAGGATGTCGTGCGTATGCGTATTTATACTACTCAACGGCGTATTGCAAAGCGCTTATCAGCCAATGATAGTGTGAAAAACGTAACGATGAGTAAACGTGAGCGTTTCCCGGATTGTGGATGTTCGCTTTTGTGATCTCACGCTGTGATAATCTGCACATGCTGGAACGTTATCGAGTGTGAAAACCACAGAAACAATTCTTCATCACCGGGGGGCGAACTATGTGCCGCGGTTCTGGTCACAATTGTCGGTTTCAGCTTGTGTTTTTGGGCGTAAGCCGTCTCGCCACCGCACTTCACGGAGGCAAATGCACAGCAGTCGTCATAACGATAAGAAGTTAGCAGGAGAGCATTATGTTTAAGTCTTTTTTCCCAAAGCCGGGATCATTCTTTATTTCGGCATTTATTTGGGCACTGGTCGCTGTTGTATTCTGGCAAGCAGGTGGGGGAGCCTGGGTTGCACGCATTACCGGCGCGTCGGGGGATGTACCGATTAGCGCAGCGCGTTTCTGGTCGCTGGATTACCTGATTTTTTATGCTTACTACATTCTTTGTGTCGGGACGTTCGCGCTATTCTGGTTTCTCTACAGCCCGCACCGCTGGCAGTATTGGTCCATTCTGGGTACCTCACTGATAATTTTTGTAACCTGGTTTCTGGTTGAGGTTGGCGTTGCCGTCAACGCCTGGTATGCGCCATTCTACGATCTCATTCAAACCGCGCTCAGCGCACCGCATAAGGTGAAAATTGAGCAGTTCTATAATGAAGTGGGTATCTTTCTCGGTATTGCGCTGATTGCCGTGGTCATTGGCGTGATGAACAATTTCTTCGTCAGCCACTATGTGTTTCGCTGGCGCACAGCGATGAACGAACACTATATGGCGCACTGGCAGCATCTGCGACATATCGAAGGCGCAGCACAGCGTGTGCAGGAAGACACCATGCGTTTTGCCTCCACGCTGGAGAATATGGGCGTTAGCTTTATCAACGCGATTATGACGCTGATTGCCTTCTTACCGGTGCTGGTTACGCTGTCGGCGCATGTTCCTGATCTGCCGATTATCGGACATGTCCCTTATGGGCTGGTTATTGCCGCGATAGTCTGGTCGCTGATGGGAACCGGCTTGCTGGCGGTAGTCGGGATCAAACTTCCGGGCCTGGAATTTAAAAACCAGCGCGTGGAGGCAGCTTACCGTAAGGAACTGGTATACGGTGAAGATGATGCCAGTCGTGCGACGCCGCCGACGGTGCGTGAACTGTTCCATGCAGTACGGCAAAACTATTTCCGTCTCTATTTCCACTATATGTATTTTAACATCGCCCGTATTCTGTACCTGCAGGTTGATAACGTTTTCGGTTTGTTCCTGCTGTTTCCGTCGATTGTTGCCGGTACGATAACGCTCGGTTTGATGACACAAATTACCAACGTATTTGGCCAGGTGCGCGGCTCGTTCCAGTATCTGATTAACTCCTGGACAACGTTAGTTGAACTGATGTCTATTTATAAGCGTCTGCGCAGCTTTGAACGCGAGCTTGATGGCCAGGATATTCAGCAAGTGACCCATACTCTTAGTTAACAAAAGGAGATGTTATGTCGACGGTTTCCCGTCTTTACCCCTTGTCTGGGCTGGCCGCATTGGTGTTGGTGGGATGTAGTAGCCAACCCGCGCAGCCGTTAAAAAAAGGGGAGAAAGCCGTCGATGTGGCGAGCGTGGTGCGCCAGAAAATGCCCGCCAGCGTGAAAGACCGGGATGCGTGGGCGCAGGATCTGGCGAAGACGTTTGAAAGTCAGAAGCTGGCGCCGACGGTTGAAAACATCTGTTCGGTGCTGGCGGTCGCGCAACAGGAGTCAAACTACCAGGCCGATCCGGCGGTTCCAGGCTTAAGTAAAATCGCCTGGAAAGAGATCGACCGTCGCGCCGAGCGCATGCATATTCCGCTGTTTGTGGTGCACACTGCGCTGAAGATTAACTCCCCAACGGGGAAAAGCTACAGTGAGCGTCTGGATACGGTGAAGACGGAAAAACAGCTTAGTGCCATCTTTGATGATTTCATCAATATGGTACCGATGGGGCAGACGCTGTTTGGTTCACTGAATCCGGTGCATACCGGCGGACCGATGCAGGTCAGCATTGCGTTTGCCGAGCAGCACGCCAGCGGCTATCCATGGAAAATGGCAGGGACGGTCCGTCAGGAAGTGTTCAGCCGACGCGGCGGACTGTGGTTTGGCACTTATCATCTGCTCAATTATCCGGCGAATTACAGTGCGCCAATTTTCCGCTTTGCAGATTTTAATGCCGGCTGGTACGCCAGCCGCAATGCGGCTTTTCAGAATGCAGTCAGTAAAGCCAGCGGAGTGAAGCTGGCGCTGGACGGGGATTTGATTCTCTACGGCAGCAGCGAGCCGGGCAAAACGGAGCTGGCGGTACGCAAGCTGGCCGGGAAGCTGGGGATGAGCGAGAGTGAGATCCACCGGCAACTGCAAAAGGGCGATAGCCTGGCCTTTGAAGAGACTGCGCTGTACGAGAAGGTCTATAAGCTGGCGGAAGCGAAGAGCGGTAAATCACTACCGCGTGAAATGCTGCCTGGTATTCAGCTGGAAAGCCCGAAGATTACGCGTAATCTGACGACCGCGTGGTTCGCTAAACGCGTGGATGATCGTCGGGCGAAGTGTATGGCTCAGTCATCGTTATGATGACGGCTGCGCCAGCGGATAATTATCGCGACGGCGCCAAGAATCAGGCTCCCGACCAGGAAGGGGATCAGCCCAAACAGGGTACCGACGCCTAAACCAATTTCAACCCGTGGGCGCCCTGTCTCTTGCATTTGCAACTGCATCAACTGCTCATAGATGCCGGGTGCGTGGGCCAGCAGATTTAAAATCTGCGCGCCTGCCCAAAAGCAAAACAGCACAAATACGGCATACGCAATGTTGCCGGGCAGGGAGGAGGTATCCCGATGCTTGCCCTTAAACAGGGATTTTGAGAGCGTAAAATCAGCCATAAAGACCTCCGGAAATAACCTGCTTTTTGGCGTAATGCCTGTAACTGACTGTGAGTCTGACAGGTGATTAGGATTGTCAATATCAGAATGTTGGTAATTTCAGGTGGAGATTATTCCTGGATTTCGGTTATTTGTGGTGTGTCACAATTATTTAACCTTAAGTGAAATTAAGTTACATTTCAGAAATTCCGCATATGCCACAGACGACCACGGGGAAATGTGCGAGGATGCTTTTTCATGTTGTATATCCACCGGAGCCGTTATGAACCTGCCTGTAAAAATCCGCCGAGACTGGCACTACTATGCCTTCGCTATTGGGCTTATCTTTATTCTGAATGGCGTGGTGGGGTTATTAGGTTTTGAAGCGCAGGGATGGCAAACCTATGCGGTGGGGCTGGTTACCTGGATAATTAGCTTTTGGCTGGCCGGATTAATTATCCGTCGCCGCGTGGAAAATGAAGATGATGAAGCGAAGGATGCCCAATAGTTATCAGGCATCCTTGCGGGTTTACATACTGGTTTTCAGCGCGCTATCCGCAGCGTGGCGTTCCAACGCCAGTTCGATCAGGCGAGTGATCAAATCGGTGTAGCCTAAGCCGCTCGCCTGCCACAGTTTTGGATACATACTGATGTTAGTGAAGCCCGGCAGCGTGTTGATCTCATTGATCACAACGTTGTTTTCTGCGGTTAGGAATACATCTACGCGCGCCATGCCAGCACATCCTAACGTCTGGTACGCTTGAGTGGCGATCTCGCGGATCTTGTCGTTAATTTCTGGTGCGATCGCTGCCGGAACAACTACTTTGGCGCCGTTATCGTCAATGTATTTGGTGTCATAAGCGTAAAAATCACTGTTCAACACGATCTCACCACAAGTACTGGCCTGCGGATGATCGTTGCCCAGTACTGCACATTCGATCTCGCGACCTTTGATCCCTTGCTCCACCACGACTTTATGATCGAATTCAAATGCCAGCGCGACGGCCTGGTTGTATTGCGCTTCACTGGTCACTTTGCTAACGCCAACGGACGACCCCTGGTTGGCGGGTTTTACAAACAGCGGCAGGCCCAGGCGGGATTCCACCTCAGCAAAGCTAATGTTGTTACGATTGGCGCGAGTAAGTGTAATAAATGGCGCGATATTTAATCCGGCATCGCGCAACAGACGTTTGGTCACGTCTTTATCCATACAGGCCGCAGATCCCAGGACATCAGAACCGACGAATGGCAGATTCGCCACGCGCAGCATACCCTGCAAAGAGCCATCTTCACCCAGCGTACCGTGTACGATCGGAAAAATAACATCGACCGTTGGCAGCGGCTGACCGTTTTGCGCATCGATCAACTGATGCTCTTGTTTACCCGGAACCTGAGCCAGGCTGGTCGTGGAAGGACGCAGCGCAATGTGCGCCGGATCGTCTGAATTGAGCAGATAGTTACTGGCATCGCTAACGTGCCATTGCCCTTGTTTATCAATACCTAACAGCACAACGTCAAAGCGAGTCTTGTCGATGGCATCGACAATATTTTTTGCCGATTGCAATGACACTTCATGTTCCGCTGATTTACCACCAAATACGATTCCTACCCGCAACTTTGCCATCTTAAAAACCCATTCCTTGAATGCAAAGCACATACATTACCACGACAAAACGCAGGTTTCCTCGGCTTCTGGCAGATTGTTTCGCTGGGCAACAGGGGAAGAGATAAGCGCAAACGCGCAGATCTTGCATCAAGCATAATTCCCTGCGTGTATTGTGGGTTTGGTGTGAGGCGTATCACAAATATGATGAGCGGGAAGATAAAATTCTAAACTGTGATACATCGCACCTGTTGACCCTTATTTGGCTAAGTAATTTGTTAAGCTGCTCGCAGTTTTCAGCTACTTATCGTTATGAGTCCCTATGGAATCCTGGAGAGTAAACCTTATTTCCGTCTGGTTCGGATGCTTTTTTACCGGGCTGGCGATTAGCCAAATCCTGCCTTTTTTACCGCTCTACATCTCCCAATTGGGCGTCACCTCGCATGAAGCTCTCTCAATGTGGTCCGGATTAACGTTCAGCGTCACCTTCCTTATTTCAGCCATTGTTTCTCCTATGTGGGGCAGTTTAGCCGATCGTAAAGGGCGCAAGCTGATGCTGTTACGAGCCTCGCTGGGGATGGCGATTGCGATTTTACTACAGGCATTTGCCACTAACGTCTGGCAGCTTTTTCTGCTGCGCGGGGTGATGGGGTTAACCTCAGGCTATATTCCGAACGCAATGGCGCTGGTAGCGTCACAGGTTCCGCGTGAACGCAGCGGATGGGCATTGAGCACGCTTTCTACGGCGCAAATTAGTGGCGTTATTGGCGGACCGTTAATGGGAGGCTTTATTGCCGACCATATTGGGTTACGGGCGGTATTCTGTATTACCGCGGCTTTGTTGGTGGTTAGTTTCCTTGTCACGCTGTTTTTGATCAAAGAGGGCGTGCGCCCGACGACCAAAAAAAGCGAACGACTGAGCGGGAAGGCCGTCTTTGCCTCCTTGCCTTATCCGGCGCTGGTGATCAGCCTGTTTTTTACGACGATGGTAATTCAACTGTGTAACGGCTCTATCGGTCCTATTCTGGCGTTATTTATCAAATCAATGGTGCCAGACAGCAGCAATATTGCCTTTCTCAGCGGGTTGATTGCCTCAGTACCTGGCATCTCGGCCCTGATTTCCGCGCCGCGGCTTGGCAAATTAGGTGACCGTATTGGTACTGAGCGGATTTTAATGGCGACGTTAATCTTTGCCGTCGTGCTGTTTTTCGCTATGTCGTGGGTCACCACGCCATTGCAGTTGGGGATATTACGTTTCCTGCTCGGCTTTGCCGACGGCGCGATGTTGCCGGCGGTACAGACGCTGCTGGTGAAATACTCCAGCGATCAGATAACCGGGCGTATCTTTGGTTATAACCAATCATTTATGTACCTTGGCAACGTCGCCGGGCCATTAATGGGGGCAACGGTATCAGCCATGGCGGGGTTCCGCTGGGTCTTCATCGCTACGGCGAGTATTGTACTGATTAACATCTGGCAGTTGGCCATCGCATTGCGACGTCGGCGTCACGCGCGCTGACTTCCTGATAAACAACGCTGCCCGTCGGCGTTGTTTATCTATAATTTTGCATTATATCTCTATGTGATTATTCATCATTTTACCTTTTTATATTGAAGGATTTTATTTTAAGGCTCATCTCTCCCTTATTTTGTGATGTGATTGTTTTCGCAAATAGTTTAATTTCTTCTAAAAATAAAACTTTTATCACCTAGGCAGTAGTGAGCCTTAATGTTAACGTGGCTTATATTTTGTTAAGGGAATACGCAAATGAAAAATCTCGTCACTGAGTTGTTGATTAAGCTCGCCCAAAAAGAAGAAGAGTCACAAAACCTGGCGGCGCAGGTCGAAACGTTAGAGCAGGTAATCACCGAAATGCTGCGCAATATGGCGTGGAGCGATCGGCAAATAGTGCTGCGTCAAATTGAAGGTGCTCTGGCAGGCGTAAACCGTGTGCCAACGTTTATGACGACCCTCCATAACGCTGGCGAGAGCGTGCCAAAAGCGTTTTGAGTAATCCGAGGGTGCGCCCACAAATTATCATAAAAGTGTCACATCAAATACTTATAGTCGCTTTGTTTTAATTTTACCGTATTTATACATGGAGAAAATAAAGTGAAACAAAGCGCACTCGTGATTGCCCTGTTACCTTTGCTGTTTACCCCGATTATTAATGCAGAAACATCTACCGTAGCGGTTATGGATAATCGTGCCGCTCAGGGTGATATCACCACGCCAGGCGGTGCCCGCCGATTGTCAACCGATCAAACGGCAGCGCTGCGTGAATCTCTGAACGATAAGCCTGCTAAAAATATAATTTTATTGATTGGCGATGGCATGGGTGATTCAGAAATAACGGCCGCACGAAATTATGCCGAAGGCGCGGGCGGTTTTTTTAAAGGTATTGATGCTTTACCGTTGACCGGGCAATACACGCACTATGCGTTAGATAAGAAAACGGGCAAGCCGGATTATGTGACGGACTCTGCGGCCTCAGCGACGGCATGGACCACCGGGGTTAAAACTTATAATGGTGCCCTGGGCGTTGATATCCATGAAAAAGATCATGCAACAATTTTGGAAATGGCAAAAGCGGCAGGTCTGGCGACGGGCAACGTTTCTACCGCTGAATTGCAGGATGCTACCCCAGCAGCGCTGGTTGCTCATGTCACTTCGCGTAAGTGCTATGGTCCAGGCGTGACCCGTGAAAAATGCCCAACCAATGCGCTGGAAAAAGGTGGCAAGGGGTCAATTACAGAACAGTTGCTGAATGCCCGGCCTGACGTCACGTTGGGCGGTGGGGCAAAAACGTTTGCTGAAACCGCTGCGGCAGGGGAGTGGCAGGGTAAAACGTTGCGGGAACAAGCCCAGGCGCGCGGTTATCAGATAGTAAGTGATGCCGAGACGCTGGCAGCGATTACCGAAGCTAACCAGGATAAGCCGTTGCTGGGCCTGTTCTCCGAAGGCAATATGCCGGTGCACTGGGAAGGTCCGAAAGCGTCCTATCATGGCAATCTGGATAAACCGGTGGTGACCTGTACGCCAAATCCAAAGCGTGATGACACTGTGCCGACGCTGGCGCAGATGACGGATAAAGCGATTGAGCTATTAAGCAAAAATGAGAAAGGTTTCTTCCTGCAAGTGGAAGGAGCATCCATCGATAAACAGGACCACGCCGCCAACCCGTGTGGACAGATTGGCGAAACGGTTGATCTGGACGAAGCGGTGCAGCGTGCGCTTGCCTTTGCGAAGCAAGATGGCAACACCCTGGTGGTGGTAACCGCTGACCACGCGCATGCCAGCCAGATTGTCGCACCTGATACCAAAGCACCTGGTCTGACTCAGGCGTTGAACACCAAAGATGGCGCGGTGATGGTCATCAGCTACGGCAATTCTGAAGAGGAATCTCAGGAGCACACCGGTAGCCAGTTGCGCATCGCCGCTTATGGCCCGCATGCGGCGAATGTAGTTGGCCTGACCGATCAAACTGACCTGTTTTACACTATGAAAGCGGCGTTAGGTCTGAAGTAACCCTGCCCCCCGGTGACAATAGTTTTGCCGCCGGGTGGTATTTTTATTGTTAGCAGCCAAACTTACCTGTGTGTCGTCGTTCAGAAAAGGATGGTGCTATGAAAATTACATTATTAATGACGCTGCTCTTTGGACTGGTTTTTTTAACTACCGTCGGTGCTGCCGAGAAGACGTTAACCCCGCAACAACAGCGTATGACCACCTGCAATCAACAGGCAACGGCGCAGGCTTTAAAAGGGGATGCGCGAAAGACGTATATGAGTGATTGCCTGAAAAACAGCAAATCTGCGCCTGAGGAAAAGAGTTTAACCCCACAGCAGCAGAAGATGCGTGAATGCAACGTCAAGGCGACGGAGCAGTCACTGAAAGGCGATGATCGTAACAAGTTTATGAGCGCTTGCCTGAAAAAAGCTGCGTAGCACTTACGGGTGAGCAGGTAAAAACGCTCACCCGAAATTTCATACTCCCGCCAGCAGACCCCTACCTATAATTTGGGAAATTTGTTTCAGAATGTTCCCAAATACGATGAATGATGAAAACTTTTTCCAAAAGAAGGTCGTCGCGGATGAAGCGTTTATATCACTTCATCAAAACGACCACCAACGTTCCGGTCTGCGATTTGCCCGACGGATCAGGCTGCCGCGAGCGGTGGGATTGGGGGGAATGTTTTTCCCTATCGCGTCGGTATTAGTTTCCCAGCCCATTACCGGAGGCTGGTGGCTGTTGCTGGTGGGATGGGCATTCGTCTGGCCACATCTGGCCTGGCAGTTGGCAAGTAAAGCAGACGATCCTCTGCATAGTGAATTTACCAATTTAAAAGCCGATGCCATCCTCGCCGGGATGTGGCTGGGAATTATGGGGGCAAACCTGTTGCCGTCGACGGCGCTGCTCATGATTACTTGCATCAACCTGATGGGCGCTGGGGGAATGCGAGTATTCCTCGCGGGCGTCGTGTTGATGGCGGTGTCATGTCTGGTGACGTTACAGTTAACCGATATTCCCGTCGCTGTTAGCAGCGGTCAACTGAGCGTGGTGTTATCACTGCCGGTACTGGTGATGTATCCGCTGCTGTTTGCCTGGGTCAGCTATCAGACGGTCATCAAGCTGGCGGAACATAAACGCCGCTTACAGGTGATGAGTACGCGAGATGGGATGACCGGCGTTTATAACCGACGTCACTGGGAGCTGTTGCTACGTAATGAATTTGATAATTGCCGCCGCTACCAGCGTGACGCCACGTTGCTTATTATTGATATCGACCATTTTAAGAGCATCAATGATACCTGGGGTCATGACGTCGGGGATCAGGCCATTGTCGCGCTGACCCGTCAGCTGCAGATGACTTTACGCGGCAGCGATGTGATCGGGCGCTTTGGTGGTGATGAGTTTGCGGTGATTATGTGCGGCACGCCGGCAACCAGCGCAATTGCGGCCATGTCGCGAGTGCATGAACGACTTAGTCAGTTGCGTTTATCCTGCGCTCCGCAGGTTGCCTTGCGTATTAGCGTTGGCGTAGCGCCGCTGACTTCTGAAACTGAGCATTATCGGGAATGGTTAAAATCAGCAGATATGGCGCTTTACAAAGCAAAGAATTCCGGACGTAACCGCACTGAAGCGGCGGCCTGACGTCCGGTGATATTAACTCAGGATCGGCTGAGTTTTTCTGACTGTTCCATGCACTTAACCATCGCTTCAATCACTGATGAACGGAAACCACGTTCTTCCAGGACACGCACCGCTTCGATAGTGGTTCCGCCTGGCGAGCACACCATATCCTTCAGTTCCCCTGGATGTTTACCCGTTTCCAGCACCATTTTTGCCGAGCCCATTACCGCTTGC
The DNA here is from genome assembly GCF_005281115.1 of Citrobacter sp. wls710. NCBI lineage: Bacteria > Pseudomonadati > Pseudomonadota > Gammaproteobacteria > Enterobacterales > Enterobacteriaceae > Citrobacter > Citrobacter sp. wls710. Next base: position 338,209 of record NZ_SZXD01000007.1, on the reverse strand, counting down.
GCTGCGAATTTATAAGCCTGCGCACGGGGCATTCCCCCCTGAACGGCAGCATCCGCCATCGCTTCGATAAACATAAAGACATAGGCCGGTGCAGAACCGCTGACGCCGACCACCGGGTGAATCATTGATTCTGCAATCACTTCGGCTTCGCCAAAGCAGCGGAAGATATTCAGTACGTCGGCCGTATCTTCCGGCGTTACTAAGGCGTTCGGCGTGACGGAGGTCATTCCGGCATTAACCAGTGACGGGGTATTTGGCATTGCGCGAATGATTTTGCGGTCATGACCCAGTGCGCGGGCGAGCTGATCGAGGGTAACGCCAGCGGCAATCGAGACAACCAGAGAGTCTTTGTTCAGGCTGGAGGTGATTTCACTCAGCACCTTAATCATGATGCCTGGTTTTACGGCACCAAAAACAATGTCGGCGATTTGGGCAACTTCTTGCGCAGACTGCGCTGCATTAATACCATACTGGTCGTGCAACGCAGCGACCTTATCAGGGGAAGGGGTATAGACCCAGATTTGTCCCGGGAGAACCTGGCCGCTGGCGATCATGCCGCCAAGAATTGCTTTGCCCATATTACCGCAGCCGATAAAACCAATTTTTTTGTCCATCTTGTCACTCCCTATGGATGATATTCATTGTTTTATACCCGTCATACTTCAAGTTGCATGTGCGTTGGCTGCGTTCGCTCACCCGAATCACTTACCAGAGTAAGCTCATCGGGAGTCACTCTCTTGCCGCCTGCCTGCAACCCGAATTATTTAGGGTAAATCTGGGAAAGCTAAGCTTAGCGCGGAATGAATATGTGCAGAAGGAGAAACAGCACTTTGCCTGCAAGTAAAAGCACGAGACAATGCGCGATTACACACGAGTGGGGAGAGATTATGACAATATGGGTGGATGCCGACGCGTGTCCGAACGTGATTAAAGAAATTTTATACCGCGCCTCTGAGCGCATGCAGATGCCGCTTATTCTGGTGGCGAACCAGAGTTTGCGCGTCCCGTCTTCGCGTTTTATCCGTACATTACGCGTTCCCGCCGGGTTTGACGTCGCTGATAACGAGATTGTGCGACAATGTAGCGCCGGTGATTTAGTGATAACGGCGGATATTCCACTGGCTGCTGAAGCCATTGGAAAAGGGGCAGCAGCGCTTAATCCACGCGGCGAACGTTATACCGAAGCGACGATCCGCGAACGTCTGATGATGCGTGATTTTATGGATACGCTACGTGCCAGCGGCATCCAGACCGGGGGACCAGATAGCCTTTCTCCCCGCGACCGGCAGCATTTTGCGGCTGAGCTGGATAAGTGGTGGCTGGAAGTTCAGCGCAGAAAATAACACCTGTAATTTATTTCTTACACTTTCATCCCTGTGAATTCTTGTTATAGTAGGGTTTAATTGACGACATCACTCTTTCTGTAATTTTTTCTTTACGTTTTGGTGGTGTACTAGTTTGATGATATGATTATATCTTTAATAGCATCAGATCCCGCTTGTCGGCGGCTCTCTGGGGAAATTCTGTGATGACGCAACCTCTTTTTCTTGTTGGCCCCCGGGGGTGTGGTAAAACGACAACCGGTATGGCGCTGGCGAAGGCTATCGATTACCAGTTTGTTGATACCGATCGCTGGTTGCAATCGCACGTGCAGATGACCGTGGCGGAAATTGTCGAAAGAGAAGGATGGGAAGGGTTTCGTGCCCAGGAAACAGCCGCTCTGCAGGCCGTCACGGCTCCGACAACGGTTGTCGCGACCGGTGGCGGTATCATTCTCACCGAATTTAATCGTCACTACATGCGTAGCCACGGTGTGGTTATCTATTTAAGCGCGCCGGTATCGGTACTGGTTGATCGTCTGGAGGCGACGCCTGAAGAGGGTTTGCGCCCAACCTTAACCGGCAAGCCGCTGACTGAGGAAGTAGAGGAAGTGCTTGCCCAGCGCGATGTTCTGTACCGTGAGGCCGCGCATTATATTATTGATGCGACCAATCCGCCTTCGCAGGTAGTGGACGACATTCTTGGGATACTGTCGCAGGCAGCGCCACGGTTACAGGGTGGTGTCTATACTTAAAGCTCATTCAGACAAAAGGAAGAGCTATGCCGACAAAACCACCTTATCCGCGTCAGGCGACCATTGTAACGGTTGAAAAGGGGACGCCAGGCCAGACGGTAACCTGGTATCAACTTCGTGCCGATCACCCAGAACCGAATTCGTTGATCAGTGAGCATCCTTCCGCTCAGGAAGCCATGGATGCTAAAAAGCGCTATGAGGATCCCGACAAAACCTGATGTCGGACACCGCCCGGGCAGGTGTCTGAAAAGGCCCAGTACGGGCGTACATCACATTTTTTTAAATATCGCCATATACAGTAAAAATCGAAAATTAAACAATAACAATACAGTACTGGAATGATTTGGAATCTTTACAAAATAGACCGCCGATCTGCTGCTACGCTTTTGAGCGTTTGTAGCACAGGTCAGCGCCCGGCAATGATTCGGGAATTCACAGCAAAGTAAGAAGACGGTGGAGCAAAAAATGGGTACGTCGTTGGCTATCCTCACGATTGGCGTGGTGCCGATGAGTGAGGTGTTACCGCTCCTGACGGAATATATTGATGAGCAGCACATTACTCACCACAGTCTGCTGGGACAGATGCGGCGAGAGGATGTGATGGCCGAGTACGGGGTCTCTCCCGGTGACGAGCCGCTCTTAACGCTGCTCTGCGACCATCAACTTGCCCATGTTTCGCGCCAGAAAGTGGAACGCTCACTGCAGGGTATTGTTGAAGTGCTCGACAATCAGGGCTTTGACGTGATCCTGCTGATGAGTACGGCCTCAATTGCCCGCCTGACCGCCCGCAAGAGTATGCTACTGGAACCTTTACGTATCATTCCTCCGCTGGTCGCCTCGATTGTGGAAGGGCATCAGGTTGGGGTTATTGTCCCCGTCACGGAATTGCTCAAAGCCCAGACGCAAAAATGGCAGGTGTTACAAACGCCGCCAGTGTATGCCGTGGCGAATCCGATTCACGGTTCCGAACAACAACTGATTGATGCCGGTAAAGAATTGCTTGAGCAAGGTGCAGATGTGATCATGCTGGATTGTCTGGGCTTTAATCAACGTCATCGCGATTTACTGCAAAAATCGCTGGATGTCCCGGTTCTGCTGTCCAATGTGCTGATCGCCCGACTGGCTTCGGAATTGCTCGCGTAATTTTGCGTGACAGGTGGAACGCCTGCCCCCTATATTGGTTGTTAACTTAATCACAAGATAGGGCCAGTTGTATGCTTCAAAGTAATGAATACTTTTCCGGCAAAGTAAAATCCATCGGTTTTACCAGCAGCAGTACTGGCCGTGCCAGTGTTGGCGTGATGGCCGAAGGTGAATACACCTTTGGTACTGCGGCGCCTGAAGAGATGACGGTCGTCAGCGGCGCACTTAACGTGCTGTTGCCGGGGGAAACTGAGTGGAAAGTCTATGCCACAGGGGACGTGTTTAACGTACCAGGCAGTAGCGAGTTTCATCTGCAGGTGGCAGAGCCAACATCCTATCTTTGCCGCTACCTGTAAGCGTAAAAATGACGAATGGCGACATTGAGCCGCCATTCGGTAAACACGGTTTAACGTTGTGCTTCGCCGCCTAATCCTTCCACCAGACTTTTAATCAGCGCCGCCAGTTCCCCCGTCATCAGGATGAAATCGGCATCAAAACGCTGAGCGTAGTCCTCGCGGTCGATATCTTCGTTTTGATCGCGCAACTCGTCGCTAAACTTCAGACGCTTAATCGAGCCGTCGTCACACATCACGAACTGAATGCGCTGCTGCCAGTCGAGCGCCAGCTTGGTGACCAGTTTGCCCGCTTCGATATGTACGGCGATTTCGTCGCAGACCAGATCCTGTTTTTTCGCGCGGATCACGCCGCCGTCTTCAAGGATCGCTTTCAGTTCGGCTTCATCCAGCAACTGGAAGCCCTGTGCCGTTGTACCGGAGCGAACCCATTCGGTCAGCGTCAGCTCAATCGGGTTTTCCATCGTCAGCGGAACGACTGGCAGCGAGCCGAGGCTCTTACGCAGCAGCGCCAGCGTATCTTCCGCTTTCTTCGCGCTTGCGCAATCAACCATGATCAGATCGTTGACGGTGTCGATCCACATCATCGTTTGGCTGAAGCGGCTAAAAGCGCGCGGCAGCAATGAGTGCAGAACTTCATCTTTCAGCGAGTCTTTTTCGGTCTTCTTAAGCTTGCGACCTTGCTCAGCTTCCAGTTTGAATATTTTGGCTTCCAGCGCCTGTTTGATAACCGGCGACGGCAGAATTTTTTCTTCTTTGCGGGCGCAGATAATAATTTGGCCATTGGCGGTATGCGTTAATGCATCGCTGTGCGATCCCATCGGCGGAACCCAGCCCATTTTTGCCATATCCTGGCTACCGCAGGGAGTGAACGTCATTGATGCCAGCTGTTTTTCCATCTCTTCGGCACGCAAAGAAACATCGCGGCTAAGACGGTAAACCATTAAATTTTTGAACCACAGCATGATAATTTCCACGGCCTTGTCGTTAAATCCAGCGGGCATGATAGCGAATTGTCGCTATGCTTGCATTGTTAATCGGGAAGAGGAGCAAACAGTGCGTATAGGTATCGATTTGGGCGGTACAAAAACGGAAGTTATTGCGCTTCGCGATGCAGGCGAGCAGCTTTTTCGCCATCGCCTGCCCACACCGCGTGAGGATTATCGGCAAACGATAGAAACCATCGCCACGCTGGTGGAGATGGCGGAAAACGCCACCGGGCAGACGGGAACCGTGGGAATGGGCATTCCAGGTTCAATCTCGCCTTACACTGGGGTAGTCAAGAATGCCAACTCGACCTGGCTTAACGGACAACCTTTTGACAAAGACCTGAGTTCGCGTCTGAATCGTGAAGTGCGCCTGGCGAATGATGCCAATTGTCTGGCGGTTTCAGAAGCGGTGGATGGCGCAGCGGCAGGGGCGCAAACCGTGTTTGCGGTAATTATTGGCACCGGATGCGGCGCGGGTGTAGCGCTGAATGGTCGGGCGCACACGGGTGGCAACGGTACCGCGGGCGAGTGGGGGCATAATCCGCTGCCGTGGATGGACGAAGATGAGCTGCGGTATCGCCAGGAAGTACCCTGCTATTGCGGCAAGCAAGGCTGCATTGAAACCTTTATTTCCGGGACCGGTTTTGCCACCGACTACCAGCGTCTGAGCGGTAAGCCGCTCAAGGGCAGCGATATTATCGACCTGGTTAACGTGCGCGATGCTGTGGCGGAGCAGGCTTTGAGCCGCTATGAGCTGCGTCTGGCGAAATCGCTGGCGCATGTGGTAAATATTCTCGATCCGGACGTCATTGTACTGGGTGGGGGAATGAGTAATGTCGACAGGCTATATCAAAACGTTCCAACGTTGATGAAGCAATTTGTCTTTGGCGGCGAATGCGAAACGCCTCTACGCAAGGCGCTACACGGGGATTCCAGCGGTGTACGCGGTGCGGCCTGGCTGTGGCCGCAGGAGTAATCTGTTTTACGTCGCGGGTGCAACTTGTTGCACGCCGCGCTTCAGGTAACCGTAAATCAGCAGCGATGACATGGCGGAGAAAGACAGCAGCGCAGCCGGCAGCGTCACATAGTTGTAGGCAAAGCCCAGCGTCAGCATCATACCGCCGCACCAGGCGCCAATTGCGCTACCGAGGTTAAAGGCAATTTGCCCGCCTGCCGCGCCCAGTAGCTCACCTCCTTTAGCATTTTGCAGCAGCAAAATTTGCAGCGGTGCCGACAGAGCAAACAGGCCCGCGCAGCAAATAAAGGCGAAGGTCAGCGATGCGGCTTTGATACCGCCAAAGACAAAAAGCAGCAGCAGAACCAGCACAATGATGAAGTCGGTTATTACCGCAATGCGCAGCGGCGTATAGCGGCCAGATAGCCGACCGCTCAACAGATTCCCTAATACCATCCCCAATCCCACCAGCATCATGATGAAGGTCATCAGCGTTTCGGAAAAACCGGAGATGTACATCATGTACGGCTTAACGTAGCTGAACCAGGCGAAAACCCCGGCGTTGCCAAACATGGTGGCGGAAAAGATCAGCCACGGGGCGGGGCTTTTCAAAAAGTGAAATTGTTCGCGCAGATTCCCTTTCGCTTCATCGCTGATGTTGGGCACCCAAAAAGCTATCGAGACAATAACGGCGATATTAAAGACGGCTATCAACAGGAACGTATAGCGCCAGCTAAATTCCTGGCTCAGCCAGGTACCGACGGGAATGCCAATCAGATTGGCAACGGTCATCCCTGAAACCATGCCCGCGACGGCGGCGGTGACTTTTCCTGGGCGTGCCAGTTTCGACAGAATAATTGCCCCAACGCCAAAAAATGCGCCGTGCGGGAAGCCGGAAACCAGCCTGCCCACCGCCAGCATAAAATACGAGGAGGAGAGGGTGAAGATGGCGTTGCCAATCACGCATAGCGTGACCAAAAACAGCAGAATATGTTTTAGCGAAAAGCGGCTGGAAAAGAGCGCAATAATCGGCGCGCCCAGCACCACGCCAAAGGCGTAAAACGAAATCATATGACCCGCGGCCGGGATGGAAATGCCCACGTCCCGCGCCAGCTCGGTGAGTACTCCCATGATGCCGAACTCTGCCATGCCCAGCCCAAATGTCCCCAGCGCTAAAGAGAAAACGACTTTTTTCATACCACCTGCCAACAAGAAAGACGCCGGATGTGCGTCATAGCGGCGAACGTTCGCCGCCAACAGAGATAGCTTGCGGATAAGCGAAGTGGAATGCCATTTCATATCCGTCTTTGAGTATGCAATATTGTGCTACATATTCGTGCCGAATGGCGCCGATCCGGCCTGTGAAGCTATCAGGCATCAACTGCAAATATTTTGTCGAGTTTGCTGTACCCCAGACCGTTGATTTTTTTAACCTTGATCTGCACCGGAATGCGTTCTTTCATCGCTTCAACGTGGCTGATCACTCCAATGGTTTTGCCGGTGGCGTTCAGCGCATCGAGCGCGTCCAGCGCGGTATCGAGCGTTTCGCTGTCCAGCGTGCCGAAACCTTCATCGAGGAACAGAGAGTCAATTCGCGTTTTGTGGCTGACCAGATCGGATAACGCCAGCGCCAGCGCCAGACTCACGAGGAAACTCTCGCCGCCGGAAAGCGTACGGGTGTCGCGCACGGCATCGGCCTGCCAGGTATCAACCACTTCCAGCTCCAGCGCTTCGCTGGCCTTACGCTGTAACAGATAGCGACCATGCAGACGAGTGAGTTGGTTGTTGGCAAGCCACACCAGGTTATCCAGCGTCAGCCCCTGGGCAAACTTGCGGAATTTATCTCCCTCTTTCGAGCCGATCAACGCGTTCAGATAGCCCCAGTCATCAACCTGCTGCGTGACCTTTTCAATCTCCTGCATCAGCGCCTGTTGCTGCTGACGATGTTCAGCATCCTGTTTGAGCTGCTGACGAATTTCACCCTGGCGAGTGGTATTTTCCCGTAGCTGCTGGGTGAGCTGCGCTAGCGCGTCGCGAAGATGTTGGGCTGTGAGCGTGAGATCCGCCCCGGTTGGCAACTGCTGGTGATGGCTCGCCAGCGCTTGCTGAGCCTGATTAAGCAGCGTTTGTGCCTGCTGCTGCTGCTTTTCCAGCGATTGCTTTAACTGCTCCAGACGGCTAAAGGTTTCTTCATCCAGCAGGGCGGTAACAAAGGCGTCACGATCGGCAAAGATGCTGGCCTGCAGTGCGGCATCAAACTGTGCCTGAATTTCTGCGGCGCGCTGTATGTCCTGCGCCTCCTGCTGTTGCAAGGTTTGCCACTGGCCTTGTAAAGACAGGCAATCGTCATGCACCTGTCGCCAGTTTTCCAGCGACAGATTCTCAGTACCTGCAGAAAGTGTATCGCTCTCAGGCAGCGTTTCCAGTAACGGCGTGAGCTGAGCTATCTGCGCCTGTAACTCGGTGAGTTCGTTCTGGCGCTGCTGCCACATTTGCGCTTCTCTCGCCCGCTCGCTCAGCCACGAAGCGACTTCATCCTCTGCCGGAAGGGATAGTCCATGGCGGGCTAGCTCGGCGGTTAACGTCGCCTGGCGCTGGTCAATTTGCTGCTGGAGCTGGGTAATCTGCTCGGTATGCGCCGTGATTTGCGCCTGCAGGGTATGACGCAGGCTCAACTGGTGAAGTTGTTGTTCGTGTTCTTCCTGGGCGGCCAGCCACGGGGCGATATCATCCTGCGGTTGCAGCGTCACGTTAAGGTTGGTGGTGACTGTCTGCCACTCTTGAGTAAGCGCTTGCTCCTCTTGAGAAAGCGTCTGTGCTTCGCGTTCATCCCGTTGAAGTTGCTGGGTTATTGCCTCAAGCTGACCGCGTAACGTTGAACCCTCATCAGCCAGGGTTTTAACCTCTTTTTCCAGCGCTTCACGTCGTGCCTGATTTACGCTCAGTTCGAGCGTTTGATAGCGCTCAATCGCCGGATGCGTGGTGGAGCCGCACAGCGGGCATGGCATGCCGGATTGCAATAATGCCCGCTGGCTTTCCAGATCTTTGATGCGGGCTTCCTGCTCGCAAATGATCCTCACATCGGTAAGTTGCTGATTTTTATCTTTATAGCGCTGACGTTTTTCGGCAAGCACTGCGTTGCGCTGAGTCAGCTCTTGTTGACGCTGCACAAGCGTGGCGCGTAACTGCGCCAGCTGCTTTTGCTTCGGGGCGATTTGCCCATGCAGATTGCTCAGACGCTGGCGTAACGGACGGAGCTGCGCATGTTGCGCCAGCGCTTCTGTCACTTCCTGCGGCGAAAGAGTCAGCGTGGGAAGCGCCAGCGCATCCAGTTTACGCGTGTCGTTTTCCCGTAATTGCTGCCACTGGCGTAGTTGGGCGCTGGCGTCGGACTGTTGCGCCAGCAGGGCCTTCCAGCCAGCCAGTTCGCTGCCCCACAATCGGAAGCGATCGTGTTCGTTCAGCCAGTCGGTTAACGTCTGCTGTCCAGCGAGCAAGGAGGTCGACTGCGTGTGCGCCTGCTGACGGATGCGCCCGCGCAGCGCTAAGCTGCTTTGTAAGCGAGCATTCACTTCCTGAATCTTCTGCCGCGTACGCGCTATCGTAGCCGTTTGTTCCTGGATTCGCTCCCAGTGTGGGCGTAACGCTCTGGCCGGTTGCGCCAGACTCAGCGCCGCCAGCTGTGGCTGTGCGTCTTCCTGCGCTTGTTTAGCGGCCTGTAACGTCTGTTGGTGACGGTTGATTTCTGCCTGTAGCTCATTTTGCCGAATGAGCCAGTTGAGATGCTGTTGCTGAGTCTGCTGGCTGGCAAGGTATTGTTTTTCCTCGTCAGTAAGTACCTGCAAACGCTCTGTCAGGGACTGCACCTGCTCCGCAGCGAGCAGAGCCACGCCGCTGGCCTGCGCTTGCAGTTTTTCCAGCTCCGTACGCGCTGCTTTATGTTTTTCAAACACCATGGCGGAAATTTGGCCGTAGATCTCAGTCCCCGTCAGCTCTTCCAGCAGTTCGGCACGCTCTTTCGGTTTGGCATTGAGAAATGCGGCAAATTGCCCCTGAGACAGCAGCATCGAACGGGTGAAACGACCGTAATCCAGTCCGGTAAGTTCGGCGGTCATTTCCAGCTTGTCTTTGACTTTATCGGCAAGAATTTTACCGTCGGCGCAGCGGGCAAGTTCTACGCGCGGCGCCTGTAGATTGCCTTCAGGCTGATTGCGCGCGCGGTTCTGGCTCCAGAATGCGCGATAGGCTTCGCCCCGGACCTCGAACTCGACCTCGGCCAGACACTCGGCGGTGTCGCGGGTCATCAGATCGTTTTGCGACTGCGACACGGTATTGAGCCGCGGCGTTTCGTGATACAGCGCGAGACAAATGGCGTCCAGCAGGGTGGTTTTTCCCGCGCCCGTTGGACCAGTGATGGCGAACAGCCCATTGCTGGCAAAGGGCTCAGCCGTGAAATCGATTTTCCATTCTCCTTTCAGAGAATTGAGGTTTTTCAAACGCAGGCTGAGAATTTTCATGCTTCGGTCTCCCCGGCAAGCGTGTGTAAGGTGGTGCCAAACAGTTGATTCAGGCGCTCGCGTTGCGGTTCTTCGAGTTCTTCCAGCGCCAGGCGGCGGTCAAAAACGTCCGTCACGCTCAGCTCGCTTAGCGTTTCACGTCGTTCATTCGCCATAATACGTTCGCGCTGTTCCCGGCTACGGCGCACCAATAACACCTCTACCGGTAAATCTTCGGTTAATGTCTGAATCTTACGCTGCATGTCGTGCAGATAGTCATCGGTGGTGATTTCGATATCTAACCAGACTGGCGGTTCCTGCTGCACACCGCGCCACTGCTCTAGTTGGGCGGTAATCGCGGCTAAATCACCTTTCAGCACTGCCAACGGCTGGGTGACCGGTACGGTGAGGTGTTCAACAGCGCTCAGCTTGCCGTTTTCGAAGCTCACCAGATGGACGCATTTGCTTTTGCCGCACTCGTCAAAACTGAGCGCAATTGGCGAACCGCAGTAGCGAATATGCTCGGTCCCGCCGATAACCTGCGCCCGGTGAATATGTCCCAGCGCGATGTAATCGGCTGGTGGAAAGTTTTGCGCCGGAAAGGCGTCCAGCGTACCAATATAAATGTCACGTACAGCGTCACTTTTACTGGCGCCAACGGTGGTCAGATGCCCGGTCGCAATGATGGGTAGATTTTGGTTGCCACGCAGCGTACAGGCGTCCTGATATTGCTGCTGATAATAGTCGGTAATAGCTGATAGCAAATGCTGCTGTTTCTCTTGTCCGGTCAGCCCTGCCTGGCTGGTAATGATGTCGCGCGGGCGTAAAAAAGGAACCGGGCACAGGATCGCACCCGGCGTGCCGTCGCGTTGCGACAGCACCTGCGGCGCATGGCCTGCGCTGGCGATCACTGTGGTGTTGAGAAACGCCAGAATATCGCGGGATTCGTTGAGCGTGGCGACGGAGTCGTGGTTACCGGCCAGTACCACCAGATGACAGCCGGTTTGCTGCAGATTAACGACAAAACGGTTATACAGCTCACGGGCATAGCTTGGCGGTGAGCCGGTATCGAAAATATCGCCCGCCACAATAATGGCATCCACCTGCTGGGATTGTGCGGTTTCCAGCAGCCAGTCGAGAAAGGCCTGGTGTTCAGCGGCACGGCTCTTGCTGTAGAAATTTTGGCCCAGATGCCAGTCAGACGTGTGAAGGATGCGCATAAGAGTTCCATGACGATAAAACAGTGGCGGGGATTATAACCCTGCAAGGACGGTAATATCTTGTTTTAGGGCTGTCATAATTCGCGGGGCTGCGTTAAACCTGGACTATCTTTTCATAAATCTGTCATAAAACTGACGCATAATGGCACCGTATTGATGGCAAACGATTTAATTATAAACAGGGCAAATCATGGCGAGACGTATTCTGGTCGTAGAAGATGAAGCTCCAATTCGTGAAATGGTCTGCTTCGTGCTCGAGCAAAACGGTTTTCAACCCGTAGAAGCCGAAGACTATGACAGTGCTGTGAACCAACTCAATGAACCCTGGCCGGATCTCGTCCTGCTTGACTGGATGCTACCCGGCGGCTCGGGCCTACAGTTTATTAAACATCTCAAGCGCGAAGCGATGACGCGGGATATTCCCGTCATGATGCTGACGGCAAGGGGAGAAGAGGAAGATCGCGTCCGGGGTCTGGAAACGGGTGCGGATGATTATATTACTAAGCCGTTTTCTCCCAAGGAGCTGGTGGCGCGTATTAAAGCGGTTCTGCGTCGTATTTCCCCCATGGCGGTGGAAGAAGTTATTGAGATGCAGGGGCTGAGCCTTGACCCAACCTCGCATCGCGTGATGACCGGCGAGGATCCGTTGGATATGGGGCCGACAGAATTCAAACTGTTGCACTTCTTTATGACCCACCCTGAACGCGTCTATAGTCGTGAGCAATTACTCAATCATGTCTGGGGTACCAATGTGTACGTGGAAGACCGGACAGTGGATGTGCATATCCGCCGCTTGCGTAAAGCGCTGGAGCACAGTGGACACGATCGTATGGTGCAGACGGTTCGTGGGACGGGATATCGTTTTTCGACCCGCTTCTGACTGACATGAATATAGGCCTGATGGATTAGGCTGTTAATGGAGTAAGACGTTTGCTAGAACGATTGTCATGGAAAAGGCTGGTACTGGAGCTGATCCTCTGCTGCATTCCGGCGTTTATCCTTAGCGCTTTTTTTGGTTACCTGCCCTGGTTTTTGCTGGCGTCGGTAACCGGCCTGCTTGTCTGGCATTTCTGGAATTTATTACGCTTGTCCTGGTGGTTATGGGTCGACAGAAGCATGACCCCGCCGCCGGGGCGCGGAAGTTGGGAGCCGTTGCTGTACGGGCTGCACCAAATGCAGCTGCGCAACAAAAAGCGCCGCCGGGAACTGGGTAATCTGATTAAACGTTTTCGCAGTGGGGCGGAATCGCTACCCGATGCGGTGGTGTTGACGACTGAAGAGGGCGGCATTTTCTGGTGTAACGGCCTGGCCCAGCAGGTTCTGGGACTGCGCTGGCCGGACGATAGCGGGCAAAATATTCTTAACCTGCTGCGCTACCCGGAATTCACGCAATATCTGAAAACGCGTGATTTTAGTCGGCCAATCAATCTGGTGCTCAATACCGGGCGGCATCTGGAAATTCGCGTGATGCCCTATACCGATAAGCAATTGCTGATGGTCGCGCGCGATGTTACCCAGATGCACCAACTGGAAGGTTCGCGGCGTAACTTTTTTGCCAACGCCAGCCATGAGTTGCGTACGCCGCTGACGGTGCTACAAGGTTACCTGGAAATGATGCAGGAGCATCCACTGGAAGGAACGACGCGCGAAAAAGCGCTGCATACCATGCGTGAGCAAACGTACCGCATGGAAGGGCTGGTCAAGCAGTTGCTGACGCTGTCGAAAATAGAGGCCGCGCCAGTGCTGCTGCTCAATGAGAAGGTGGACGTGCCGATGATGCTGCGCGTGGTTGAACACGAGGCGCAAACGCTGAGTCAGAATAATCATACGTTTACTTTTGATATTGATAGCCGCCTGAGCGTGCGTGGAAATGAGGATCAACTGCGTAGCGCTATTTCGAATCTTGTGTATAACGCGGTGAATCATACCCCCGCGGGTACGCACATCACCGTGCGCTGGCAGCATATTGCCTCCGGGGCGGAATTTAGCGTCGAGGACAATGGGCCAGGTATTGCTGCGGAGCATATTCCTCGTTTGACCGAACGCTTCTATCGTGTGGACAAAGCGCGATCCCGACAAACGGGCGGGAGTGGACTGGGTCTGGCTATCGTGAAACATGCTCTGCAACATCACGATAGCCGCCTGAATATCGAAAGTATGCCGGGCAAAGGGACGCGATTTAGTTTCGTCATCCCGGAACGTTTAATGACCAAAAGTAACGATTAACCCGTATTCGTAAGATAATCTTTCCAAAAGCCAGCGCGAGTTAAATTCCGTTCCGTTAAGCATGTATGGAGAATGTTTTGCCCTGAATAAGTTTCCGTTCACCTTATGTGCATTGCTTCTCTGATATCGCTATACCCGTGAACGTGCAAGGGAGGCTCACCGCCGCCTCCCTTGCATCCCTGGCTCCCGGCGGGAAAATCGTCGCTGCGCGATTATTCGCCCCATCCCTGGGGCTCACCCCTTCGGGGCCATCGCAAGCGCTGTTCAAAATTGCTCCCGGCAATTTTGTCATTCGTCTTATGTCGTCTGCCTGTCGGGTCGGGGCTGAGCCTGCGTCCCTGCAGGCCATCCCCTCTGCCCGCATCCCTGCGGGCAGACCCGGTCAGCCGTCAACGCCTCATGCAAGGGAGGCTCCCCGCCGCCTCCCTTGCATCCCAGGCTCGCGGCGGGAAAATCGTCGCTGCGCGAGTTATTCGTCTTATGCCGTCTGCCTGTCGGGTCGGGGCCGAGCCTGCGTCCATGCAGGCCGTCCCCTCTGCCCGCATCCCTGCGGGCAGACCCGGTCAGCCGTCAACGCCTCATCGATTTTCAGCCGGACCGGGTCATCGCTTCAACGCTCTGACTTCCAGCAAAATCTTTTTGCTGTTCAAATATATTCAAATAAAAGTGCAGGAGGTCAGGTGTAGGCAGGTCCGGCTGAAAATTGCCGACGTGTTTCCGTAAGGCCGGGAGAGCCAGCATGGATGCTGGCTCAGGGCGCGCTTTGCAGGGACGCTACCTCGCGCCCGGCCCGATAGCCTGAAGGAATAAGCGGAGGGTATTGCACAGCAACAATTTTCCCGCCGGGAGCCGGGATTGTAAAGGGCGTGGCGGAGAACGCCCTTTACACGTTCACAGGAACCGGTGTTTCAGAGAAAAGATGAACATAAGGTGAACGGAACCCTTGCTCTGAGAGTGCACAAGTTGATGCTTTCTGAAACTGAGGCGTTCACGGAGCAGCACTATGCGCGAGCTGGTTTTTTTATGTGGTCAATAGTTACATCCTGAATTTTGCGACGTTTGATTGTTTTTTGTTCGAACTATTACCCATACCTTTTTCCATGAAATGGTGTTTTGTGCTGACTCGAATTTTCATATCGCTATATTGTTCTGGTTTTTGGATCCCACCTTGCTTTAAAACGTTATAAGCGTTTAAATTGCGCTCCAGATGCTGTCATACCGACTGCATTTACGCGGTAAATCGAAAAACTATTCTTCGCCGCGCCAGGTCGGGAGTGTTTCCCGCTGGAATTGAGCAAAAATGCCGCTGTATTGTCCCCCAGGGAAAGGCAAAAATTTATTGTTTTCAACACCACATCCACAGGCAGTAAGACTTTATGACCCATCAGTTAAAATCGCGCGATATTATCGCTTTGGGATTTATGACATTTGCACTGTTCGTTGGTGCAGGTAACATCATCTTCCCTCCAATGGTTGGTTTGCAGGCAGGCGAACACGTCTGGACTGCGGCTTTTGGCTTTTTGATTACCGCCGTTGGTTTGCCGGTACTTACCGTTGTCGCGCTGGCGAAAGTCGGTGGCGGTGTGGACAGCCTGAGTACGCCTATCGGTAAGGTTGCTGGGTTGCTGCTGGCTACCGTTTGCTATCTGGCGGTTGGTCCATTGTTTGCGACGCCGCGTACCGCAACGGTCTCTTTCGAAGTCGGGATTGCGCCGCTGACCGGTGATTCCGCGCTGCCGCTGTTCATCTACAGCGTGGTCTATTTTGCGATTGTTATTCTGGTGTCGCTGTATCCGGGCAAACTGCTGGATACCGTCGGCAACTTCCTTGCTCCGCTGAAAATTCTCGCGCTGGTAGTACTGTCTGTCGCCGCGATTGTCTGGCCGGCAGGCCCGATCAGCAATGCGATGGAAGCCTATCAAACCGCAGCATTTTCGAATGGTTTCGTAAATGGCTATCTGACCATGGATACGCTGGGCGCAATGGTGTTTGGTATTGTTATCGTTAACGCCGCCCGCTCGCGTGGCGTTACCGAGTCGCGTCTGCTGACCCGTTACACCGTTTGGGCAGGTTTGATGGCGGGTGTGGGCTTAACGCTGCTGTACCTTGCGTTGTTCCGTCTGGGTTCCGATAGTGCGATTCTGGTCGATCAGTCAGCTAACGGCGCGGCGATTCTGCATGCGTATGTTCAGCACACCTTTGGCGGCGCAGGAAGCTTCCTGCTGGCGGCGCTGATTTTCATCGCCTGTCTGGTGACTGCGGTTGGCCTGACCTGTGCGTGCGCAGAGTTCTTTGCCCAGTACGTTCCTCTGTCTTATCGTACGCTGGTATTTATCCTCGGCGGCTTCTCGATGGTGGTCTCTAATCTGGGCCTGAGCCATCTGATTCAGATCTCTATTCCGGTGCTGACGGCTATCTATCCGCCATGTATCGCACTGGTTGTATTAAGTTTTACCCGCTCATGGTGGCATAATTCTTCCCGCGTCATTGCACCTGCGATGTTTATCAGCCTGATTTTTGGTATCCTTGATGGCATTAAAGCTTCTGCAATTGGCGACGTGTTACCGGCCTGGACCCAGCGTTTACCGCTGGCGGAACAAGGGCTGGCGTGGTTGATGCCAACAGTCGTGATGGTGATCCTGGCAATTATCTGGGATCGCGCCGCGGGTCGACAAGTGACCTCCAGCGCGCACTAATCACTGACAATAAGTTTTAACCACGGGGCTATTAATATGGCCCCGTGGTTTTTTTATTGTGTTAACAGGTTAGGAATCGATGGAAAGTAATAACAAGCTAAAGCGTGGGCTGAGCACCCGGCACATTCGCTTTATGGCATTAGGCTCGGCAATTGGCACCGGGCTGTTTTACGGCTCGGCCGACGCGATCAAAATGGCGGGGCCGAGCGTGTTGCTGGCCTATATTATCGGCGGCGCTGCTGCATATATCATCATGCGCGCGCTGGGCGAAATGTCTGTGCATAATCCTGCAGCCAGCTCTTTCTCGCGCTACGCGCAGGAAAACCTCGGGCCGTTGGCGGGTTACATTACCGGCTGGACCTACTGTTTTGAAATCCTGATTGTCGCCATTGCCGACGTTACTGCCTTCGGCATTTACATGGGGGTCTGGTTCCCTGCCGTTCCGCACTGGATTTGGGTCCTCAGCGTGGTGCTGATTATTTGCGCCATCAACCTGATGAGCGTGAAGGTGTTTGGCGAGCTGGAGTTCTGGTTCTCGTTCTTTAAAGTCGCCACCATCATCATCATGATTGTCGCCGGTTTCGGCATCATCATTTGGGGCATTGGCAACGGCGGGCAACCTACCGGTATCCATAACCTGTGGAGCAACGGCGGTTTCTTCAGCAACGGCTGGCTCGGCATGGTGATGTCGCTACAAATGGTGATGTTCGCCTACGGTGGTATTGAGATTATCGGGATTACCGCAGGTGAAGCGAAAGACCCGGAAAAATCTATTCCGCGCGCTATCAATTCCGTACCGATGCGTATCCTCGTGTTTTACGTGGGGACGCTGTTTGTCATTATGTCTATCTACCCGTGGAACCAGGTTGGCACCGACGGGAGTCCGTTCGTCCTGACGTTCCAGCATATGGGCATTACCTTTGCCGCCGGGATTCTCAACTTTGTCGTATTGACCGCATCGCTGTCGGCTATCAACTCTGACGTCTTCGGCGTGGGGCGTATGCTGCACGGTATGGCAGAGCAGGGGAGCGCACCGAAAATGTTCGCTAAGACCTCGCGCCGTGGCGTGCCGTGGGTCACGGTGATGGTGATGACTATCGCGCTGCTGTTTGCGGTTTATCTTAACTACATTATGCCGGAAAACGTCTTCCTGGTGATCGCCTCACTGGCGACCTTCGCCACGGTATGGGTGTGGATTATGATCCTGCTGTCGCAGATTGCCTTCCGCCGTCGTCTGCCGCCGGAAGAGGTCAAGGCGCTGAAATTTAAAGTACCTGGTGGGGTGACAACGACCGTTGTTGGCCTGATTTTCCTCGTCTTTATCATCGCGCTTATCGGCTACCATCCGGATACCCGCATTTCACTGTACGTTGGTTTCGCGTGGATTGCCCTGCTGCTGGTGGGCTGGGTATTTAAACGCCGCCGCGAGCGTCAACTGGCTGAAGTACAGTAATTTTTTGCCGGGTAACGCATCGCGTCGCCCGGCAATTTTCTCCTCCCCCGAACTCCTCCCCCAATAAACGTTAAGATGATGAGTGATCCTGCTCTTTGCTATGGCAAGGTGGCTTCATTTTCATCAAAGGGGATACGTGATGTTGAACGCCTGGCACCTTCCGGTTGCCCCATTTGTTAAGCAAAACAAAGATCAACTGTCGATTACATTATGGCTGGCGGGGGAAAATCCACCTCAGCGGGTGACGCTACGTGCAGAAAACGATAACGAAGAAATTTCGCTGGGTATGCACAAGCTGCGCAGCCAGCCGCAGCCGGGCGTAACCGCGTGGCGGGCGGCGATCGATCTTGCCAGCGGCCAACCTCGTCGGCGCTATAGTTTTAAATTATTGTGGCCCGATCGTCAGCTGTGGTTTACCCCGCAGGGATTCAGTCGTTTTCCACCTGCGCGTCTGGAGCAGTTTGCTGTTGATGTGCCGGATAACGGTCCGCAGTGGGTAGCTGACCAGATTTTCTATCAGATTTTCCCGGACCGCTTTGCCCGCAGCCAGTCGAGTGAGTCGGCTCAAAACGTCTATTATCACCACGCAGCCGGGCATGACATCGTGCGTCGCGAGTGGGATGAACCACTGACCGCTCAGGCCGGAGGATCGACATTTTATGGCGGCGATTTGGACGGCATCAGCGAAAAGCTGCCGTATCTGAAAACGTTAGGGGTTACGGCGCTGTATCTGAACCCGGTGTTTACCGCGCCGAGCGTGCATAAATACGATACCGAAGATTACCGTCATGTTGATCCACAGTTTGGCGGCGACAACGCGCTTCTGCGCTTGCGCCACAACACGCAACAGCAGGGCATGCGTCTGATTCTGGACGGTGTCTTTAACCATAGCGGCGATTCACACCCCTGGTTTGATCGGCATAACCGTGGGACGGATGGAGCGTGTTACAACCCGCACTCCCCCTGGCGTGACTGGTATCATTTCTCTGCCGACGGTGTGGCGCTGGACTGGCTGGGCTATGCCAGCCTACCCAAGCTGGATTTTTGTTCGCAAAGCCTGATCAATGAAATTTATCGCGGGGAAGACAGTATCGTTCGTCACTGGCTGAAAGCGCCGTGGAGTATGGACGGCTGGCGTCTTGATGTCGTGCATATGCTGGGAGAGGGCGGCGGGGCGCGCAACAACCTGCACCATGTGGCGGGGATTACGCAGGCGGCAAAAGAAACCCAGCCTGAAGCGTATGTGGTGGGTGAACATTTTGGTGATGCGCGTCAGTGGTTGCAGGCGGATGCGGAAGATGCCGCCATGAACTATCGCGGTTTTACTTTCCCCATCTGGGGATTTCTGGCCAATACTGATATCTCGTACGACCCGCAATCTATTGATGCCCAAACCTGTATGGCGTGGATGGATAACTACCGCGCGGGTCTGTCGCATCAGCAGCAACTGCGGATGTTCAATCAACTCGACAGCCACGATACCGCCCGTTTTAAATCGTTGCTTGGCAAAGACGTGGCGCGTTTACCGCTGGCGGTGGTGTGGCTGTTTACCTGGCCAGGCGTGCCGTGTATTTATTACGGTGATGAGGTGGGGCTGGACGGCAATAACGATCCGTTCTGTCGTAAGCCGTTCCCGTGGCAAGCTGAAAAACAGGACACTACCTTGCTGGCGCTGTATCAGCGGCTGGCTAAATTACGCCATCAAAGCCAGGCGTTACGCCATGGCGGTTGTCAGGTGATTTACGCCGAGGATAACGTGGTGGTGTTTGTGCGGGTACTCAACCGCCAGCGCGTGCTGGTGGCGATTAACCGTGGCCACGCCTGCGAAGTGGTCCTGCCAGTCTCGCCACTACTGCGTGTCGCTCAATGGCAGCACCAGGAGGGTAACGGCCTGCTCGCTGACGATATCCTGACGCTGCCGGCTATCTCCGCCTCGGTGTGGATGGGTCATTGATACAAGCGTGCAATCTCCGGGCTTGCCAGCAGCGTTTCTCGCCACCAGCGCTGCGCCAGCCCGTCGCGGCTGTTGCGCCATGCCATATAGGCCACATCTTTTTGGCGAAATGAGATGACCCTTTTTTCCACAAGTTCGCCTGTGGCAAGCCACGGGCTGGCAATGTGGCGGGGGAGAAACCCGCAGCCCATGCCAGCTCGCAATAACATCACTTTACTGTGGAAGTCATCCACACGAATCTGCGCCTGCTCCTCCATCAGGTTGGTTTGTAGCGGATGGCAAAAGCGGGCGCTGTCGCTGATAACAATGGCCCGATGCAGGCACAGCTGTTCGTTTGTCAGGCCGTCCGGCGCGGCGGCCAGCGGATGTTCGGGTGCCACGACAAATACATTATCCAGCGTGCCGAGCATTTTGTAGGACCAGGCGGCTGACGTTGGCGGTTCATTAATCGCCCCCAGAATGATGTCTGCGCCATTATGGGTCAGCTCCTCCCAGGAGCCCGCCAGCGTATGGTGGGTAAAACTCAGACGGGTTTGCTTATTCAGCGCGTGAAATTCATCAATAATGGGCAGCAGCGCGGCGAAAGGAAAAGAGTCGTCCAGCGCAATCGCCAGCTCTTTTTCCCAGCCTGAACTCAGCTGTACCGCCTGCTTTTCGAGATCTTTGGCCGCACTCAGCAGCAAACGTCCCTTTTCCAGCATCATCAGCCCGGTGTCGGTAAATTTCGCCCGGTGCCCGGAGCGGTCAAGCAGCTCGATATTCAAATCGCTTTCCAGCTTTTGAATCATATAGCTGAGTGCCGCAGGGGTTTTAAACAGCGATTCGGCTGCTGCGGCAAATGAACCCTGTTTGTCGAGTGCGTCGAGGATGAGCAAAACATCCAGATTGATGCGCATAAGCAGAAAATATCCTGAAAAATAAACTACTCTGTTGTACCTAATGAAGAAAAACAATGCCAGTGAATAAATTAGATGAGTCATGCGCATTTTTTTGATGTTGTTTAGGATATATCGCAACACAGAATTAATAGTTTCACAGGATGGTTAGTTTTCTTTAATAACTCGTTAGAAATTTCCCGCTATACTCAACAAGCTTTCTGATTCAGGATCCTGCTGCTGACGGCAGATACAGACCGTTGCCTTTTAACTCATTGATTAAGAAGGTGTATTATGTCTATTCGGGAACTGATTGATCCTCAAAACTCTACGCTGATTTTTATTGATCATCAGCCGCAAATGTCATTTGGTGTGGCAAATATTGATCGCCAGACTTTGAAAAATAATACCGTGGCATTAGCGAAAGCCGGCAAGATATTTAATGTTCCGGTGATATATACCTCTGTGGAAACAAAAAGTTTTAGCGGCTATATCTGGCCGGAATTGTTAGCGGTTCACCCTGATGTGAAACCTATTGAACGCACTTCTATGAACTCCTGGGAAGATGCGGCGTTTGTGAAAGCCGTGGAAGCGGCCGGACGCAAGAAATTGATTATCTCCGCGCTGTGGACCGAAGTCTGCCTGACTTTCCCGGCGTTGATGGCACTGGAAGCGGGTTATGAAGTGTATGTGGTGACCGATACTTCCGGCGGCACGTCTGTGGATGCCCACGAGCGTTCCATCGACCGGATGGTGCAGGCGGGCGCAGTCCCCGTAACCTGGCAACAGGTTCTTCTTGAGTACCAGCGCGACTGGTCCCGCAAAGAAACCTACGACGCCGTAATGGATTTGGTACGCGAGCATAGCGGCGCCTACGGTATGGGCGTGGATTACGCCTATACCATGGTGCACGGCGCGCCGGAACGTAAAGCCTGAATACACGGCATCCTTCATGCTGCCTGAATGCATCGTTATAGATCTCGTGTATTGATATTGATGGCGGGCTATCCCGCCATTCTCCTTCAACAAGGAATCCTTCATGGCGCAGAACAAACATGTGACGTTGGTGATTACCCATACCCTGCAGCCTGAGCAGGCGCAGCGGTATGAGCAATGGCTGGGGAAAATCATGCCGGTGGCGGCCGAGTTTCCCGGTCATCTCGGAGCGAATGTGATTCGTCCTACGGATGGCGAGAATCTGTGGAACATTATTATCCGCTTCGACACGCTGGAGCATCTGTACAACTGGACCCAGTCCGATACGCGCCGTGTGCTGGTGGAAGAGATAGCTCCGCTGCTGGCGGAAGGTGATAAAACCGAAATTCGTACCGAAGCGGCGTTTTGGTTTACGCCGCCCGCGCCCCATGTACGGCAACCCAGACGCTGGAAACAGTTCCTGATCACTCTGCTGGTGATTTTTCCCAGCACTAACCTGGTGCCGTGGTTGACCGGCATTGTGCTGCCTGCAATGAAGGGCTCGTTACTCCTGCATCTTATCAATGATGCGTGTGTGGTTGCGCTGGTGGTCTGGTTCTGGATGCCCATCGTAACCCGTCTGTTTGCCGGATGGCTGAAAAAAGCCTGACCGGTTTTTCAGGAGATTGTTATGTCGCAAACTGCCACACTGATTCTCACTCACGGAAAAATTCATACTCTCGACAAACAAAGCCCACAGGTCGAGGCGGTAGCGATCGCCAACGGGAAGATCCTGGCGACCGGTAACCACGATCGGATCATGAGCCTGGCCGCCGAAGGGACGCAGATTGTCGATCTGCAAGGACATACGGTGATCCCGGGTCTGAACGATTCGCACCTGCACCTGATTCGCGGTGGTCTGAATTACAACCTGGAACTGCGTTGGGAAGGTGTACCGTCGCTGGCGGACGCGCTACGCATGCTCAAAGAGCAGGCTGACAGAACACCGTCGCCGCAATGGGTGCGCGTGGTGGGGGGCTGGAGCGAATTCCAGTTTGCCGAACGGCGCATGCCAACTCTGGAAGAACTGAATGAAGCCGCGCCAGATACGCCGGTATTTGTTCTGCATCTGTACGACAGAGCGTTGCTGAATCGCGCCGCATTGAAAGCCGTCGGCTACACCAAAGCGACGCCGGATCCGGCAGGTGGTGAGATTGTGCGTGATAGCAACGGCAACCCGACTGGAATGCTGATCGCCAAACCCAACGCTATGATCCTTTATTCGACGCTGGCGAAAGGGCCAAAGCTGCCGCTGGAAATGCAGGTCAATTCGACCCGCCAGTTTATGCGCGAGCTGAACCGCCTGGGACTGACCAGCGCCATCGATGCGGGTGGCGGCTTCCAGAACTACCCGGAAGATTATGAGATCATTGAGCAGTTGCACGCCAACAAGCAGATGACGGTGCGCATAGCCTACAACCTGTTTACCCAGCGTCCGAAGCAGGAGCTGGAGGACTTTGAACGCTGGACCGATATGCTCAAGCCTGGACAGGGCACCGACTTCTACCGTGCTAATGGGGCTGGGGAAATGCTGGTCTTCTCGGCCGCTGATTTTGAAGACTTCCTGCAACCACGCCCGGATCTGCCGGAAGGTATGGAAGATGAGCTGGAGCGCGTGGTTCGCCACCTGGTGGAGCACCGCTGGCCGTTCCGTCTGCATGCCACCTATGATGAATCCATTAGCCGCATGCTGGATGTGTTCGAGAAGGTGAATCGCGATATCCCGTTCAATGGTCTGCACTGGTTCTTCGATCACGCCGAAACGATTACCGAACGCAATATCGAGCGCGTAAAAGCGCTGGGCGGCGGGATAGCGGTTCAGCACCGTATGGCGTTCCAGGGCGAATATTTTGTCGATCGCTATGGCAAAGACGCGGTCAAACATACGCCGCCGGTGGCGAAAATGCTGGCGGCTGATGTTCCGGTAGGGCTGGGGACTGACGCCACCCGCGTAGCCAGTTATAACCCGTGGACCGCACTCTACTGGCTGGTTTCGGGCCGCACCGTTGGCGGAATGGCGATGTACGATGATAACAATCGTCTGCCGCGCGACGTGGCGCTGGAACTGTGGACGGCCGGTAGCGCCTGGTTCTCCAGCGAACAGGGTAAGAAAGGGCGCATCGAGAAAGATCAACTGGCCGACCTGGTGGTGCTGTCTAAAGACTATTTCAGTGTGCCGGAAGAAGAGATCAAAGGCATCGAGTCGGTGATGACTATTGTCGATGGTAAAGTCGTGTACGCAGCCGGTCATTTCACTCCGCTGGCACCGCCAGCCATTCCGATTGTGCCGGACTGGTCGCCGGTGGTTAAGGTGCCGGGGCACTATCGCTCAGCGCCGCCTGCTGCGGCGAAAATTGGCGCAATGGTACAGATGCACCAGTGCTGTGGTAGCTGCGGCGTACACGGTCATCAGCATGACATCGCGCGTAAGTCGGGGATTCCGGTGTCAGATGACAGGGCTTTCTGGGGCGCGCTGGGTTGTTCCTGCTTCGCGTTTTAATCTCTCATCACAGCCCCTGGCCAAACGCAGGGGCTGATTGGATTTTCTGAAAAGCGGGTCATAGTGTTAACAGATATGGCACAACTGCAACAATTTGTGTCATTCTGGTCTGTCTTTACACAGTGAAGGTGGAAACATGGATGAGCTGCTAACCCTTGGCTGCATTGTTTTATTCTTCGCGTTGGTCGTGGTTCCTGGTCTCGCGATCGTGGCATACAAACGCAGTGCGGCGGTACGTTCTGAGCTGGCGGCCTTGCGCCGTCGGGTAGAGGAACTTGAGCTGCGCGGTGTAGCGTCAGAGTCTGTGGCACAGGCTGCCGCCGATGCGCCAACGCCTGCGATGAGCAGCGTGGCGCCGGAACCTGACGCTGAGCCGACGCCTGAACCCGTTAACCCGTGGTCTTCACAGCAAAAACCGGATAAAGCGGCGGTCTCCACGCCCAACGCCCAGCGGCCTTCTGCTTTTGGCGGGGTGATATCATCGCTGGTGCGCTGGTTTATGCAGGGCAACCCGTTGGCAAAGCTCGGTATATTGCTCTTGTTCCTGGGACTTTCTTTCCTGCTGCGTTACACCGTCGAACATTCTCTGTTTCCGCTTGAGCTGCGCCTGGTGGCGGCCGCGCTGTTTGCTATTGTCCTGTTGGCGCTGGGCTGGCGGTTGCGGCATAAGCAACAGGTCTATGCGCTGATCTTACAGGGCGGGGCGACGGGAGCACTCTATCTCACCGTCTTTGGCGCGTTCCGGCTGTGGCAAATGCTGCCAATGACGCTGGCATTTGCGCTGCTGGTGGCGATTTGCGCGGCGAGCGTGGGTCTGGCTATTTTGCAAAAGGCACTCAGCCTGGCGATGCTGGCCAGCCTTGGCGGCTATCTCGCGCCGCTGCTGCTTTCCTCCGGCGGCGGCAGTCATGTCGCGCTCTTCTCTTTCTATCTTCTGCTCTCGGTCGGTATTCTCGCTATCAGCATCTGGCAGCACTGGCGGGAGCTGAATCTGCTCGGCCTGTTGTTTACCTTTGGCGTTGGCGGTTTGTGGGGGCTGGAGGACTATCGACCTGAGTATTACCTGAGCTGCCAACTGTTCCTGATCGCCAACACCATTATTTTTGGCGTGCTGAGCGTGGCGCTGTCCCTTCGGGCGCAGGAAAAAGGCAAACAGATTATTGATGGCGTGCTGCTGTTTGCCCCTCCGCTGGTAGGTTTTGGCATGCAGTATGCCATTACCCGGCATATGGCATATGGTCCGGCGCTCAGCGCGCTGGGCTACGGTGGTTTCTATCTGGTGTTGGCGACGCTGGCATTGCGGCGTTCATCTTCTCTGGGAAGACCGCTGGTATTGTCCGCCCTGGCGCTTGGCGGCGCATTTACCACCCTGGCTATCCCGTTGGCGCTTTCAGCCCGTTGGACGGCGATGGCCTGGTCGCTGGAGGGACTTGGGATCCTCTGGCTGGGTATCCAACAGCAGCAGCGACGTATGAGTTATAGCGGTACGGCGCTGCTCGTGCTGGCCGTGGGTAGCGCACTATGGGCGCTGGCGAACGGCATAAATGCGCTCTCAGTGATGCTGATATTTGCCGTGCTTAGCCTCAGTTGGCTGGCTGCCGCATGGCTATGGCGCAACATTCGGATACAGGGTAGTTGGGGGCTACTCGCTGGCGGTTTGCTTTTCTGGATTATTGCACTCGTTGCAGTTTCGCAGCTCATCCTGAAGCAGGAGCGGTGGGTGCTTTCTGGCGTGTTGGCATTAATGGCGGTATCGGTCTGGGGCTGGCGAACGATTGCTGGTCGCCTGGCATGGTGGGAGCTGGATGCCAGTAAATGGCTGTTGTGGCCGACGATGCTGGTGATGCTGATGTATCAGATCTCTTTGCAGCAGATTTTTGCCGCGGGCTGGCCGAATCTTGCCTGGTGTGCGGCGCTATTTGTTGCAGTGGCGCTGCTCTGGCGTGACGCACAGATATTACCGCCAACGCTTTCCCGGCTGGCGCATTTGTCATTCTTCTGGATGATTGTACTGGCGCTGGCGGTTGAGCTGTTCTGGTTCGCCCAGGCGCTACCGTGGGGGCGAGACGCGTGGGGAAGCGGCCTGATGATGGCGGCTGGCGGATTGCTGATTTTCCTGGTTTATCAAGCTGTTCAGCGCAGGCTCTGGCCATTTCGTATCTGGCCGGCCTTATATTCTGTTCAGGCGATGGTTCCTGTTGCGTTGGTACTGGTCGGTCTGCTCGTGCTGACGAATTTACAGGATGGCGTGGTTTATCGTCAGACATATCTGCCGTTGCTCAACCCGCTGGAAGAGGGCGCAGCTTTTGCCCTGCTAGGGTTGGTTGTGTTTTATCGCGTGTCTGAACGCTATTTCCCGGTGCAGCTTTCGGTGTGCCGCCCATGGCCGGTTGTGGCGCTGATGGCGCTCGGTTTTTGGTGGCTTAATGGCCTGCTACTGCGCGCATTGTCCTGGTATGGCGAAGTTGCGTGGAATGTACACGCCCTGTGGGATTCGCGGCTGATTCAAACCTGTTTTGCTCTGTTCTGGATGCTGGCGGCATTGGTGGTGATGCTGCAGGCAACCCGGCGTCGCTCGCGGCAGGAATGGTTGTGTGGAGCCGTTTTGCTGGGGATAGTCATAATTAAACTGATGCTGGTGGACAGCGCGGGAGGCGGCGGCCTGGCGCGCGCGGTCGCGTTTATCGGCGTCGCCATTCTGGTGCTGATTATCGGGTATTTTTCACCTTTACCGCCCAAAGCTGGAGAAGAAAAATGAAATGGATTAAAGCGGTTCTCTGGAGTGCTCTGTTAGGAGCAACCAGCGCGGCGTGGGGCAGTAATACGGCTACGGATGCGCCAGCAGACTACGCGAAGGGCGTGAAGCTCTTAACGCCGGGTTCAGAGCAATGGTATAGCCTCCCTCTGCCATTAGAAGTATACCACGAGGCGGTCTGGCCGGACTTACGTGATATCAGAGTGTTCAACCGCCAGGGCGATGTGGTGCCTTTCACGCTACTGGCAGAAAAAGCGCAGGCAACGTCCCCCAGAACGATTCCTCTGCGCCTTTTTCCGTTTGATTCTACGGCACAACCGGTGACGCCAAAGCACGATGATGAAAGACCTGCGGTCCTGCTTCGTGCTAAAAATGGCATTGAAATTCGCTTCGAAAGTGAAAACCTGCAATCCATCGGGCAGAGTTATTTAATTGCCTTGCCAGACGATGTCAAAGAGACGCCATTGCTGTCCCAGTTGCGTTTGAACTGGGATGCGCCTGCGAAAAACTGGCAGGGAACGGCATCGCTCTATTACAGCCGTGATTTGCGTGACTGGAGGTTGATGACAGGAAATGCGCCGCTGATGGATCTGACGCATAGCGACGACCGGTTGAAAATGGACACCTTAGGCGTCGATGATTTGCGCATGTCTGCTGATGGTATCCCCTGGCTGTTGCTGATTCTTGATTCGCAAAGTCCTGCGTTAAATCTGACCGGAGTGAGTGCGATAACCCGTGAGGAGCCTCCGCTTACCCGGCCTGTTTCGATGGATGCTGAAGCGGAGAAAATTGCCGAAAACCAGGCGATTTGGCGCTGGTCCAGGCCGCAACCGTTGACCTCATTAAAGATTTCACTGGATAACGAAGGCGTATTGCCGGTTGAACTTGAATGGCGCAAAGCAGAAAAAGACGCCTGGCAGCCTTTAACCCGAACGGTTCTCTACA
This sequence comes from Citrobacter sp. wls710, assembly GCF_005281115.1. Taxonomy (NCBI): domain Bacteria; kingdom Pseudomonadati; phylum Pseudomonadota; class Gammaproteobacteria; order Enterobacterales; family Enterobacteriaceae; genus Citrobacter; species Citrobacter sp. wls710. The sequence continues at coordinate 310,600 of NZ_SZXD01000007.1, read as the reverse complement.
ATCTGGAAAATCAGTATTCGGATAATATTCCGCTCTCCGGTGAGTTAGTTGAGGCGGTCCGGATGACGACGCTTCAGGCGCGTTTGCCTGACACTTTACCCGTACTGAGAGGGGAGCGCGACAGCTATAAAGTGATTTTTAACGCACAAGGCCAAAGCCCGTTTATCCTGGCATGGGGGAACAAAGCGGCGGAACCCGCGAGCGTCAGTCTGGCGATGCTGATCCCGGAGGCGTTACGTAAGCACAACGATCCTGACAAAATGCCGCAGGCTTTGGAGGATGAACCAGTTACTCTGGGCGGTGAGGGGCGGCTGACGGCAACCTCAGTAGCTGAGCAACAAAGCCAGTGGAAAACGCTGTTGGTGTGGGGGGCGTTAATTCTTGGTGTCGCCGTCCTGGCGCTGATGGCGTGGCGAATCTGGCGTGAAGTGAAAAAGGGTAATCCGACATAAACCAATAAAAAAGGCCCGCGTTGCGGGCCTCTTACGATTCATGCCAATTACAGGCTGGAAACGTTCTCGGTCAGGTATTTTGCCACGCCGTCTGGAGACGCGTTCATACCTTCTTTTCCTTTTTCCCACTGTGCCGGGCAAACGTCGCCGTGCTCTTCGTGGAACTGCAGCGCGTCAACCATGCGCAGCATTTCGTCGATGTTACGACCCAGCGGCAGATCGTTAACCACCTGGTGACGAACAACGCCGTTAGCGTCGATCAGGAAAGAACCACGCAGAGCAACGCCTGCTTCCGGGTGCTCAATGCCGTAGGCTTTCTGGATTTCGCGTTTGATGTCAGCAACCATTGCGTATTTCACCGCACCGATGCCGCCTTTGTCGACAGGGGTGTTACGCCATGCGTTGTGGACAAATTCTGAGTCGAAAGAAACGCCAACAACTTCAACGCCGCGCTTCTGGAATTCTTCGTAACGTTTGTCGAATGCGATCAGTTCAGACGGGCAAACGAAGGTGAAGTCCATCGGCCAGAAGAACAGAACGGTGGTTTTACCGTTGGTATGCTGTTTGAAGTTGAAGTTTTCAACGATCTCACCGCTACCCAGTACCGCAGCTGCTGTGAAATCCGGAGCCTGACGAGTTACCAGTACCATATAATTCTCCTGCAATGTTAAGGGTTTTTTGGAACGCAACGCGGGCCAGTATAGAGAGTGTTTGAGAATAAGACAAAGAGGCGCTGGCAATCAATGAGACAGGTTTTGTCTATCAATCTGTTGCTGGATGACCGCTACTGCTTATCCGGCGCGTTATGCGGGTTACCATCAAAGGGTTTTATGTCGCGCCTGTTCCATCATTTGCGGATAAAACTGCCAGAAACGCTCTTCTAAGGCATCATAATGCGTATCCAGGTCATACCATGAGTCGCGCAGGGCATCGAGACGCGGACGGCGGCTGGCCATGCCGTTCAGGACGTTCTGGATAAAATCCATGTCACGATAGCGCTCAAGCCATTTTTCTGACCACATATAGTTGTTTAAGTTAATAAAGCGCGGCGGCGATTCTGGCAAAATCGTGGTCACCTGGGTGCGGGCATAGCGCACAAATTCCGCTAATGGGAAGTCTGGGGAGATTTCCGACCAGTTGCGCGACAGAAAGTGATCCCACATCACGTCCAGCGTAATTGGCGCGACGCGGCGCGTTTCGCTACGAAACCACTCTTTGGCTTCACGCACCTGCGGCAGGTTATCGGTCATCACGTCGATACGACGGTGCATGAAGATGCCTTCCACCACGTCAGGGGGAAAACTGGCTGCCGGGTTACCGCGAACAAAATCGGCCAGCAGATTGCCGGAAAGTGAGCTATCCGCTAAATGTGCTAAGTGCAGGTGCGCAAGAAAATTCATAGTTAAACGTTTATCCAGAGGGGTAAAGGTTGCAGGGAGAACGCCCCGGCACTAGACTACCCGCCTCTTATTTTAGTCTGAGTCAGTGTCATGCGCGTTACCGATTTCACCTTTGAACTACCCGAATCCCTGATTGCCCACTATCCGCAAGCTGAGCGCAGTAGCTGCCGCTTGCTGTCTTTGGACGGGCCGACGGGCGCGCTGACGCACGGTACTTTCACCGATTTGTTCGATAAGCTCAACCCTGGCGATTTGCTGGTCTTTAACAATACCCGCGTTATTCCTGCGCGTCTGTTTGGCCGTAAAGCCAGTGGCGGCAAGATTGAAGTGCTGGTCGAACGCATGCTGGATGATAAACGTATTCTGGCGCATATTCGCGCCTCGAAAGCGCCGAAGCCGGGTGCCGAGCTGCTATTGGGCGACGATGAAAGTATCAAAGCGACGATGGTCGCCCGTCACGACGCGCTGTTTGAAGTGGCGTTTGACGACGAACGCAGCGTGCTTGATATCCTCAACGCCATCGGCCATATGCCGTTGCCGCCGTATATTGACCGCCCGGACGAAGACGCCGACCGCGAGCTGTACCAGACCGTGTATAGTGAAAAACCGGGTGCCGTCGCTGCGCCGACCGCGGGGCTGCACTTTGACGAGCCGCTGCTGGCGAAACTGCGCGATAAAGGCATTGAAATGGCGTTCGTTACGTTGCACGTCGGCGCGGGTACCTTCCAGCCGGTGCGCGTAGACACCATCGAAGACCACATTATGCACTCTGAATATGCGGAAGTGCCGCAGGATGTGGTTGACGCGGTGCTGGCGGCGAAAGCGCGTGGCAACCGCGTGATAGCCGTGGGCACAACGTCCGTTCGCTCACTGGAAAGCGCGGCGCAGGCTGCCAAAAACGATCTCATTGCGCCGTTCTTCGGCGATACGCAGATATTTATTTATCCAGGCTATAAATACCAGGTGATTGATGCCCTGGTCACCAACTTCCACCTGCCGGAATCGACGCTGATCATGCTGGTTTCTGCGTTTGCTGGTTATAAAAACACCATGCACGCCTATCATGAAGCGGTAAAAGCGGAATATCGCTTTTTTAGTTACGGAGATGCGATGTTTATCACGTACAATCCGCAGGCTATTTCTGAGCGTGTCGGGGAATAAATTTCCGGCATGAGTATTTAACGTCGGACTGTTTTTCTGACGCAGGAGTTAAGATGAAATTTGAACTGGACACCACAGACGGTCGCGCGCGTCGCGGCCGCCTGGTTTTTGATCGTGGCGTAGTGGAAACGCCTGCATTTATGCCGGTCGGTACTTACGGCACCGTAAAAGGCATGACGCCGGAAGAAGTTGAAGCCACCGGCGCGCAGATAATCCTCGGCAACACTTTCCACCTGTGGCTACGCCCGGGTCAGGAAATCATGAAGCTGCACGGCGATCTGCACGATTTCATGCAGTGGAAAGGGCCAATCCTTACCGATTCCGGCGGCTTCCAGGTTTTCAGTCTGGGCGATATCCGCAAGATCACCGAGCAGGGCGTGCATTTCCGCAACCCGATCAACGGCGATCCGATTTTCCTCGATCCTGAGAAGTCAATGGAGATTCAATACGATCTCGGTTCCGATATCGTGATGATCTTCGACGAATGTACACCGTACCCGGCCGACTGGGACTATGCTAAACGCTCAATGGAGATGTCTCTGCGTTGGGCGAAGCGCAGTCGCGACCGTTTTGACAGTCTCGGCAACAAAAATGCGCTTTTTGGCATCATTCAGGGCAGCGTTTACGAAGATTTACGTGATATCTCCGTCAAAGGTCTGGTAGATATCGGCTTTGATGGCTACGCTGTCGGCGGTTTGGCTGTCGGTGAGCCGAAGGAAGATATGCACCGCATTCTGGAGCATGTTTGCCCACAGATTCCGGCAGATAAACCGCGTTACCTGATGGGCGTCGGCAAACCAGAAGATCTGGTTGAAGGTGTGCGTCGTGGTATCGATATGTTTGACTGCGTGATGCCAACGCGAAATGCCCGTAATGGTCATTTGTTTGTGACTGACGGCGTGGTAAAAATTCGTAACGCGAAACATAAAAGCGACACCAGTCCGCTCGATGCTGAGTGTGATTGCTACACCTGTCGCAATTATTCGCGCGCTTACTTGCATCATCTCGACCGTTGCAACGAAATATTGGGCGCGCGTCTCAACACGATTCATAACCTTCGCTACTACCAGCGTTTGATGGCGGGTTTACGCAAGGCTATTGAAGAGGGTAAATTAGAGAGCTTCGTGACCGATTTTTACCAACGTCAGGGTCGACCAGTTCCACCTGTGAACGTTGATTAATTTTAATAATGAGGGAATTTGAATGAGCTTTTTTATTTCTGATGCGGTAGCGGCAACAGGTGCTCCGGCGCAGGGCAGCCCGATGTCTCTGATTCTGATGCTGGTGGTGTTTGGTCTGATTTTCTACTTCATGATCCTGCGCCCACAGCAAAAGCGTACCAAAGAACACAAGAACCTGATGAACTCCATTGCGAAAGGCGATGAAGTCCTGACCAACGGTGGTCTGGTGGGTCGCGTGACCAAAGTAGCAGAATCTGGCTACATCGCTATCGCGCTGAACGACACCACTGAAGTGGTTATTAAACGTGATTTCGTAGCTGCCGTTCTGCCGAAAGGCACCATGAAGGCGCTGTAATTTATTGTTTTCCCAAAGGGAACTGCCGTGTTAAACCGTTATCCTTTGTGGAAGTACATTATGCTGGTCGTCGTGATTGTCGTCGGCCTGCTTTACGCACTTCCCAACCTGTATGGTGAGGATCCGGCTGTTCAAATCACTGGCGTGCGCGGTGCCGCCGCCAGTGAGCAAACGCTGATCCAGGTCCAGAAAACGTTACAAGAAGATAAAATCACACCTAAGTCTGTGGCTCTGGAAGAGGGTGCTATTCTTGCGCGCTTCGACTCCACTGATACCCAACTGCGCGCACGTGAAGTGCTGATGGGCGTGCTGGGCGATCAATACGTCGTGGCGCTTAACCTTGCTCCGGCAACCCCGCGCTGGCTGGCTGCCATTCACGCAGAACCGATGAAACTCGGTCTTGACCTGCGTGGCGGCGTTCACTTCCTGATGGAAGTGGATATGGACACCGCGCTGAGTAAATTGCAGGAACAAAATATCGATAGCCTGCGCAGCGATCTGCGTGAAAAAGGCATTCCTTATACTACCGTTCGTAAAGAAGATAACTACGGCCTGAGCATCACCTTTCGTGACAGCAGCGCCCGTGATGAAGCTATCTCTTATCTGAGCAAGCGTCACCAGGATCTGGTTATTTCCAGCCAGGGCAGCAATGCTCTGCGTGCGGTGATGACCGATGCGCGCCTGAGTGAAGCCCGTGAATACGCGGTACAGCAGAACATCAATATTCTGCGTAATCGTGTGAACCAGTTGGGTGTTGCTGAGCCGGTGGTACAACGTCAGGGTGCTGACCGTATTGTCGTCGAACTGCCGGGTATTCAGGATACCGCGCGCGCGAAAGAAATTCTGGGCGCAACCGCGACGCTGGAATTCCGCCTGGTAAACACCAACGTTGACCAGTCTGCTGCGGCATCCGGGCGCGTGCCGGGTGATTCGGAAGTGAAACAGTCTCGTGAAGGTCAGCCGGTTGTGCTGTACAAACGCGTGATCCTGACCGGTGACCATATCACCGATTCCACTTCCAGCCAGGACGAATACAATCAGCCGCAGGTTAACATCTCGCTGGATAGCGCGGGTGGTAACATCATGTCCAACTTCACCAAGGACAACATCGGTAAGCCGATGGCGACCCTGTTTGTGGAGTACAAAGACAGCGGTAAGAAAGATGCCAACGGTCGCGCCGTGCTGGTGAAACAGGAAGAGGTGATTAACATCGCCAACATCCAGTCTCGCCTGGGTAACAGCTTCCGTATCACCGGTATCAACAACCCGAACGAAGCGCGTCAGCTTTCTCTGCTGTTACGTGCCGGTGCGTTGATCGCGCCGATTCAGATTGTTGAAGAACGTACCATCGGCCCAACCCTGGGTATGCAGAACATCAAACAGGGTCTGGAAGCCTGTCTGGCCGGTCTGGTGGTGTCTATCCTGTTCATGATCTTCTTCTATAAGAAGTTCGGCCTGATTGCGACCAGCGCGCTGATCGCTAACCTGGTGCTGATTGTCGGCATTATGTCGCTGTTGCCGGGAGCTACGCTGAGTATGCCGGGGATTGCGGGGATCGTCTTAACCCTTGCCGTCGCGGTCGATGCTAACGTACTGATCAACGAACGTATCAAAGAAGAGTTGAGTAACGGTCGTTCGGTGCAGCAGGCCATCAATGAAGGTTATGCCGGCGCATTTAGCTCCATCTTCGATGCGAACATTACGACGCTGATTAAGGTCATTATCCTGTACGCAGTCGGCACTGGGGCAATTAAAGGGTTCGCGATTACTACCGGTATTGGGGTAGCGACGTCGATGTTTACCGCAATTGTCGGTACACGTGCCATCGTAAACCTGTTGTATGGCGGCAAGCGCGTCAAAAAGCTGTCAATCTGAGGAGTGCGAAGTGGCACAGGAATATACTGTTGAACAATTGAACCACGGCCGTAAAGTCTGGGACTTTATGCGCTGGGACTACTGGGCTTTCGGCATTTCAGGTTTTCTGCTGATCGCGGCCATTGTGATTATGGGCGTGCGCGGCTTTAACTGGGGTCTCGATTTCACTGGTGGTACGGTCATTGAAATCACGCTGGAAAAACCAGCGGAAATGGACGTGATGCGCGATGCGCTGGAGAAGGCGGGCTTTGTTGACCCGCTGCTGCAGAACTTCGGCAGCAGCCACGACATTATGGTGCGTATGCCGCCAACTGAAGGCGCTGACGGCGGTCAGGTGCTGGGTAGCAAAGTGTTGAGTGTGATTAACGAATCCACCAACCAAAACGCTGCGGTGAAGCGAATTGAATTCGTGGGGCCGAGTGTAGGCGCAGACCTGGCGCAAACCGGTGCGATGGCGCTGATGGCGGCGCTGATCTCCATCCTGGTGTATGTCGGTTTCCGCTTTGAGTGGAGACTGGCGGCAGGGGTAGTTATCGCGCTGGCGCACGACGTAATCATCACACTTGGGATCCTGTCGTTGTTCCATATCGAGATTGACCTGACTATCGTTGCATCGCTGATGTCGGTAATCGGTTACTCGCTGAACGATAGTATCGTCGTCTCTGACCGTATTCGTGAAAACTTCCGCAAAATTCGTCGCGGTACGCCTTACGAAATCTTTAACGTGTCATTGACTCAGACGCTGCACCGTACGTTGATTACCTCCGGTACGACGTTGATGGTTATTCTGATGCTGTTCCTGTTCGGTGGTCCGGTACTGGAAGGCTTCTCGCTGACCATGCTTATCGGTGTTTCCATCGGTACTGCGTCTTCTATCTACGTAGCATCGGCGCTGGCGCTGAAGCTGGGTATGAAGCGTGAGCACATGCTGCAGCAGAAGGTCGAGAAAGAAGGGGCGGATCAGCCGTCAATTCTGCCTTAACCCATTAAGAGTGAAGATAGTGGAATCCCGATCGCAAGGTCGGGATTTTTTTTTGCCTGTGATTTAACGGTAGGCCATTATCTTTTTCTGTCGTCACACTACTGACAGTATGCTGTCAGTAGCCCTGTCTTATAGTCCTTCTGAGATTACCCACACAGGCAGGAGGAAGTATGAACAACGTAATTAACTGGTTTGAAATCCCCGTGGTACAAATGGATCGCGCCATCGCTTTTTATGAGCCAGTGATGCAGGTTTCGTTGCGTCGGGAGAATATGGACTGCGCTGAGTTGGCCGTATTCCCGCATCAGGATCCTGCTCCCGGCGGGGCGCTGGCTAAATTTGACGGTATTTCGCCTTCAGCGCAGGGCGCTATTATTTATCTGCATACGGACAATTTGGCTGCCACGCTTGAACGTGTTGCCACAGCTGGTGGTCAATGCGTGTTTGGCCCGCTCGAACTGGGGCAGGACATTGGTACGATTGCGCTATTTACTGACAGTGAAGGCAATCGTGTTGGTTTACATCAACCCGCGTAATATTTTCAGGACTGAGGATTAAAATGACCCGACGCGCCGACCGCTTGTTTCAGATCGTACAAATCCTGCGGGGCAGACGAGTGACAACGGCGGCGCTGCTGGCAGAACGTCTTGAAGTTTCTGAACGGACGATTTATCGCGATATCCGCGATCTCTCTTTATCCGGCGTGCCCATTGAAGGCGAAGTGGGCAGCGGATACCGCTTAATGGCCGGGTTTGATCTGCCACCGTTGATGTTAACGCATCACGAATCAGAAGCATTGATGGTCGCGATTCGGTTGCTGAAAACATGGGGCGGGGATTCACTTTCACAGGCACTGGAGTCGGCGCAGGAAAAAGTGCTGGCGATATTGCCGCCAGAGAGTCGCCGCAGGGCCGAGCAAACGCGGATTTTTGCGCCAGATTTTGGTAATCAGCCGCATTCACGTAGTGCCTTCGATCTCATACATCGCGCGGTTTCGGCGCAACAGGTACTGGCGCTGCATTATCGCGACGAGTCCGGGAATCTCTCCTGGCGTGACGTTCAACCACTGGGATTATTTTTCTGGGGCGAGCACTGGTTACTGGTTGCCTGGTGCGAGAAGCGTGACGATTATCGCTGCTTTCGCGTTGATCGCTGTCTGAATATCACACCGCTCGACAGGCATTTTCGTGAATCGGCAGATCGCTCGCTAAGTGACTTTTTACGTAAAGTACGCTGTGAAGACCAGCCGTAAAAAAGCCAGCGGTTAAGCTGGCTTGTCTGCGATAAATGTCGGGATTAGAAGTTGTAACCTACGACCAGGTAACCACCCCAACCGGTTGATTTCGCGCTGAAGTCGCCTTCGCCCCAGTTCAGGGTATCCCCACCTTTCCACTGGCCGCCGTTATGGAAATAACGCGCGACTACGGAGTAGTGCCAGTGATCGTAGTTCAGTGCCAGCACGTGGCTGGAAGCGATAGAGTTGCTGGTGCGGTTCGGATCATCACCCAAATCTGAGCCCCAGTCGAAGTTGGTGAAGCCGATGTAGGTCAACTGACCGCCCCAAACCTGGGTGATCGGCACAAAGTATTTCACTTTGAAACGGTAACCATCCCACTCGTTTTCGTTGGATGCGCCATAGTTCTGCCACTGGTATTTAGCATACACGTTCAGGGACAGACCCATCGGCAGACCGGTGTCGATATCGGTACCCAGACCCATATACCAGGTGCTCTGGCGGCTGGCTTTGTTGTCACCCATATCGTAGATGTAGTTGTTGGCGAAGTACCATTCTTTGAACGGTCCAAAGCTCAGGTCAGCACCGGTCAGCTTGTCGATGGAGAAACGTGGTTCGATTTCCATAAACAGCGGGGAACCGTCAGACCAGATACCTTTATCGTTGCCGTTACCCCAGTCAAAGGTTTTCGGAATATCGATGTAGCCATAGAAGTCGAACCAGTCTTTTTTGGCAAACGCTTCGTATTCCAGATACACGTCGTTGTTCAGTTTCGGGGAGAAACGGGTGTGGTAGCTGCCCACCACGTTGACGCTTTGGTGCCACCAGTCGGACAGATATTGCGGTTTGTCATTTTCTGCTGCGTTGGCAGTAAAAGACGAGGAGAGCGCCAGCACCGCACCGGCTGCAAGTAATGTTTTTTTCATATGTATGCCACTGTTTGAAATCCCTTTCGGGAGTGAAAAATGCGCAAATTGCGTTTCTAAATATTTCGTAATTCTTCGGAGCCTATTATAAAAATCATTGTTCACAAAAATATGTCTTGTTTCACAGTTCTATCATTTACGTAATCGATTGCGTTCACGTTTGCGTACTTTAGGCGGCGAATTGTACTGGCTCCCATGAATGTTGCCAAGTTTTAACAGAAATATTGGTTATGTCAGGGGAGTAACAAAATGGAGCGGAGTGATGTTGCGGAACGCACAAAACGTTCCGCAAAAAAGTTTATTGGCTAACAGGCTGGACGTCGTGGATGCGAACAAATCCCAACTGGTCGGGGGAGAGACCAGTTATCTGCAACGGAATGTCTACGTCGCTAGGGGCAAGAATACTTGCCGGGGCGTTGACCAGTTGGTTTTGAACGTTCACTTCCTGATAATTCTCCGTGGTGCCCTGAATTTGCCCGTACTCTACGGTGGCGCTAAAGGCGGGCAAGGGCGTATTGGACTCGCCCTGAATACGTAGCGTTAACCTTGTGCCATCGGCGTTCGGCGCAATATTCACCAAAGACATACGTAACGTGCCGATCTGGCTCTCCAGCCGGGCAGGGGTTTTGGAGCCCGGCAACAGATAGGCGCCACTGGTCGACTTGGCATTCAACATATTTTGTTGCGTAATTTTTACCGTTTCCTGATTAAGCTGCGTCATCTCTTTATTTAGCGTGCTTACGCTTTGATGCATCTGGCGTACTTCGCTTTGCTGCGCGCAGGCGCTAAGACTAAAGAGGCTTCCCACCAGGAGAATTCTTAGGTAACGTCTTGTCATTGTGATTACTTCCTTCATTGTCGCGATAGCATAATGGTAGTGTGCACAGAGCACGAAGGCATCGATCCTTTGTCTCAAAAGCGCTGCGCCTTTGTTGTCACGTCAGTTCAGGGTAAAATAGATTGCTGTTAACCACTGAGGTACAGGACGCCGTATGCATTGCCCATTCTGTTTCGCCGTAGACACTAAGGTAATTGACTCTCGTCTTGTAGGCGAGGGCTCCTCAGTACGCCGCCGTCGGCAGTGTCTGGTCTGTAACGAACGTTTCACCACTTTTGAAGTGGCTGAACTTGTCATGCCGCGCGTTGTGAAGAGCAACGATGTGCGTGAACCCTTTAATGAAGATAAGCTGCGCAGCGGCATGCTCAGAGCGCTGGAGAAACGTCCGGTCAGCTCAGATGACGTCGAAATGGCGTTAAACCATATCAAATCACAACTGCGAGCGACTGGCGAGCGTGAGGTGCCGAGTAAGATGATCGGCAACCTGGTAATGGAGCAGCTGAAAAAGCTCGATAAAGTCGCTTACATCCGCTTTGCGTCGGTTTACCGCAGTTTTGAAGATATCAAAGAATTTGGCGAAGAGATTGCTCGCCTACAGGACTAAGCCATGCAGGATGAATTGTACATGGCGCGCGCGCTGAAGCTTGCTGCGCGCGGACGTTTCACTACTCACCCAAATCCCAACGTCGGATGCGTGATTGTTAAGGATGGGGAGATCGTCGGTGAAGGATATCATCACCGCGCGGGCGAGCCGCATGCCGAAGTCCATGCCCTGCGCATGGCCGGAGAAAAAGCGCAAGGGGCAACCGCCTACGTGACGCTTGAGCCCTGCAGTCATCATGGGCGTACGCCGCCGTGCTGCGATGCGTTGATTGCGGCGGGCGTAGCACGCGTTGTTGCCGCGATGCAGGATCCCAATCCGCAGGTAGCAGGTCGTGGCCTCTATCGCTTGCAGCAGGCGGGCATTGACGTCAGCCACGGGTTGATGATGAGCGAGGTTGAGCAGCTTAATAAAGGCTTTCTCAAGCGCATGCGTACAGGTTTCCCATATCTGCAGCTTAAGCTTGGCGCATCGCTCGATGGTCGTACGGCGATGGCCAGCGGGGAAAGCCAGTGGATCACCTCGCCGCAGGCGCGCCGCGATGTGCAACGGCTGCGCGCGCAAAGCCATGCCATTTTAACCAGCAGCGCGACGGTACTGGCCGACGATCCTCAGCTTACCGTGCGCTGGTCGGAGCTTGGGGAGTCAACTCAGGCGAGTTACCCGCAGGAAAATCTGCGCCAGCCGATCCGCATTGTCCTTGATAGCCAGAATCAGGTCACGCCGGAGCACCGTATTGTGCAACAGCCGGGAGAAACCTGGATTATCCGAACGAAAGACGATACCCGCAGTTGGCCGGAGTCAGTTCGCAGTATTAAGGTACCGGAACATAACGGGCATCTGGATTTGGTCGTGTTGATGATGCAACTGGGCAAACAGCAAATTAACAGTATTTGGGTGGAAGCTGGCCCAACGCTTGCGGGCGCGTTATTACAGGCCGGTTTGGTGGATGAGCTAATCGTGTATGTTGCGCCTAAACTGTTAGGCAGTGATGCGCGAGGATTATGTGTGCTGCCAGGGCTTGAGAAACTGGCCGACGCCCCCCATTTCAAATTCAACGAGATACGCCAGGTGGGCCCGGACGTTTGCCTGCATTTAACCACTGCGTGAGGCTTTCTGAATTAGAGGAAGCAGCGCCCAGAATATTATGATAAAATCCGCCCCCCTTACGGGGCCATAAATCGAACCCGAAGGAAGAATATGAACATTATTGAAGCTAACGTTGCTACTCCGGACGCTCGCGTCGCCATCACCATTGCGCGTTTCAACAACTTTATCAATGATAGCCTGCTGGAAGGTGCGATCGACGCCCTGAAACGTATTGGCCAGGTTAAAGATGAAAACATTACCGTCGTTTGGGTTCCAGGCGCATATGAGCTGCCGCTGGCGGCTGACGCACTGGCGAAAACCGGTAAATACGATGCTGTGATTGCGCTCGGTACAGTGATCCGTGGTGGTACCGCGCACTTCGAATATGTGGCTGGCGGTGCAAGCAATGGCCTGGCGCATGTCGCTCAGGACAGTGGCATTCCGGTAGCCTTCGGTGTTCTGACCACCGAAAGTATTGAACAAGCCATCGAACGTGCTGGCACGAAAGCCGGCAACAAAGGCGCAGAAGCTGCACTGACTGCGCTTGAAATGATTAATGTATTGAAAGCCATTAAGGCCTGATTTTTGTAAGGGGAAATCCGTGAAACCTGCTGCTCGTCGCCGCGCCCGTGAGTGTGCCGTCCAGGCGCTCTACTCCTGGCAGTTGTCCCAGAACGACATCGCTGATGTTGAATACCAGTTCCTGGCGGAACAGGACGTTAAAGATGTCGACGTTCTGTATTTCCGTGAACTGCTGTCCGGGGTGGCGACTAACAGCGCGTACCTGGATGGATTAATGAAGCCTTACCTGTCTCGTCTGCTGGAAGAGCTGGGTCAGGTTGAAAAAGCCGTACTGCGTATTGCGCTGTTTGAACTGTCTAAGCGTAGCGATGTGCCGTACAAAGTGGCCATCAACGAAGCGATTGAACTGGCGAAAACCTTCGGTGCCGAAGACAGCCATAAATTCGTTAACGGCGTACTGGATAAAGCAGCACCTGTGATTCGCCCCAACAAAAAGTAATCCCGAGGCCGGCGGAGAGTGGAACGTGTTTCCGCTGTCCCCGGCTTTTTCTTTTTTTCTGCTGAGGCATAACGTATGGCATGCGGCGAATTTTCCCTGATTGCCCGTTATTTTGATCGCGTAAGAACGTCTCGTCTTGATGTCGAAACCGGTATTGGCGACGATTGCGCACTCCTGAACATCCCTGAAAAACAGACATTGGCGATCAGTACCGATACGCTGGTGGCAGGCAATCACTTCCTCCCCGACATTGATCCTACCGATCTGGCCTGGAAAGCCCTGGCGGTGAATTTGAGCGATCTGGCGGCGATGGGTGCCGATCCTGCGTGGTTGACGCTGGCACTGACGTTACCTGACGTTGATGAAGCCTGGCTTGAAGCTTTCAGCGATGGCCTGTTTGAACTCCTTAATTACTACGATATGCAGCTGATTGGCGGTGATACCACGCGTGGACCGCTGTCGATGACGTTGGGTATTCATGGCTACGTTCCCGTTGGGCGTGCTTTAAAACGTTCCGGGGCAAAACCGGGAGACTGGATTTATGTGACCGGCACGCCGGGCGATAGTGCGGCGGGGCTGGCGATTTTGCAGGACCGCTTGCAGGTGACTGATCCAAAAGACGCGGAGTATCTACTGCAACGCCATCTGCGCCCAACCCCGCGTATTTTACAGGGACAAGCTCTGCGCGATCTGGCCAGTGCGGCTATCGATCTTTCCGACGGCCTGATTTCCGATCTGGGGCATATCGTCAATGCCAGCGGCTGCGGCGCACGGGTTAACGTCGACGCGCTGCCTTATTCCACGGCATTCGCCCAACACGTTGAGCCGGAACAGGCGCTGCGCTGGGCGCTCTCGGGTGGTGAAGATTATGAGTTATGCTTTACCGTACCGGAAATCAACCGTGGCGCGCTGGACGTCGCGCTGGCACACCTCGGGACCTCGTTTACCTGCATCGGTCAGATGAGTGCGGATGTAGAAGGCGTTCACTTTACGCGCGATGGAAAACCCGTCACGTTCGACTGGAAAGGATATGACCATTTTGCCGCGCCTTAAAAAAGATGTCGCCAAAAGCCGCCTGAGTATGCGTAATCCGTGGCACCTGTTGGCCACCGGTTTTGGTAGCGGGCTGAGTCCAATTATTCCTGGCACCATGGGATCGCTGGCGGCGATCCCTTTTTGGTATTTAATGACATTTCTGCCATGGCAGCTGTATTCGCTGGTGGTCATGCTATCTATCTGTATCGGCGTTTATCTGTGTCATCAAACGGCGAAAGACATGGGCGTGCACGATCACGGCAGCATTGTCTGGGACGAATTTGTCGGCATGTGGATAACTCTGATGGCGCTACCGACCCTCGACTGGCAATGGGTTGCCGCCGGATTTGTGATTTTCCGTATTCTGGATATGTGGAAACCGTGGCCAATTCGTTGGTTCGATCGCAATGTGCATGGCGGGACGGGGATCATGATCGACGATATTGTCGCCGGGATACTCTCTGCCGGAATTTTGTATTTTATCGGCCATCACTGGCCGATAGGTATCATTTAACGGGTTTGCCGGATGGCGGCGTAAACGCCTTATCCGGCTTACAATCTACAATCGCGCTTATTTAAATCCCACCACCGGATGCTGTTTGTACGGTGTTTCCAGCTCGGCAATTTGCTCCGGCTTCAGCGTTAAATCCACCGCATTGAGCAATTCATCCAATTGCTCCTCGCGCGATGTGCCAATAATGGGCGCAGCCACACCTGGTTTGCTCAGCAGCCATGCCAGCGCGACCTGCGCCCGCGTAACGCCCAGTTCCTCACTGATGCCAGCCAGCCGCGCGGCAATTTGCGCGTCGTTTTCATCGCTCTCGTTATATAAATTTTTACCGACTTCATCGGAAACCAGACGTGCGGTCGTTTCTCCCCACGGGCGGGTCAGGCGACCACGCGCCAGCGGACTCCACGGGATCACCGCGACACCTTCCTGATAGCAGAGCGGCAGCATTTCGCGTTCTTCTTCGCGGTAGATCAGGTTGTAGTGATCCTGCATGCTGACGAACTGCGCCCAGCCGTGTTGCTTCTGTAAGGCCAGCGCCTGAGCAAACTGCGAAGCGTGCATCGACGAGGCACCGATATAGCGAGCTTTACCGGCTTTTACTACGTCGTTGAGGGCTTCCAGCGTTTCCTCGATTGGCGTGTTGTAATCCCAGCGGTGAATTTGCAGGATATCTACATAGTCCATGCCCAGGCGTCTGAGGCTGTCGTCGATTGAGCGCAGGATTTGTGCACGGGATAAGCCTTCCGGCAGATCGTCAACCTGATGGAACACTTTTGTCGCCACCACCACCTCATCACGACGGGCGAAATCACGCAGCGCGCGGCCGACAATCTCTTCGCTGCTGCCAGCGGAGTAGCTGTTGGCGGTATCGAAAAAGTTAATGCCGCCTTCAAGGGCGTGTTTGATTATCGGGCGGCTGCTCTCTTCAGGCAGTGTCCAGGCGTGATTACCGCGATTGGGTTCGCCAAACGTCATGCAGCCCAGGCAAAGGCGGGAGACCCGGAGGTCGGTTTTTCCTAAAGTGTTGTATTGCATTCATTCGCTCCTGCTTAGCGTGTTATTCATTAAGCATAGCAGGAGCGGGGAGGGGATTATGCCAGCCAGGCCTTGATTTTGGCCTCAATGCCAGCGGCATCAAGACCCAGATCGGCGCGAGCCTCATCCTGAGTGCCTTGCGGGATGAAGAAGTCAGGCAGGCCAATGTTCAGCACCGGAACGGGCTTGCGATGGGCCATCAGCACTTCGTTTACGCCACTGCCTGCGCCGCCCATAATGGCGTTTTCTTCAATGGTAACCAGCACGTCGTGTTGGGCTGCCATTTCGAGGATCAACGTCTCATCCAGCGGTTTCACAAAGCGCATGTCGACCAGCGTGGCGTTCAACGACTCTGCGACCTGAGCGGCTTCCGGCATCAGGGTACCAAAGTTAAGAATTGCCACTTTTTCCCCGTGACGCTTCACGATGCCTTTACCGATTGGCAGCTGTTCCAGCGGCGTCAGCTCGACGCCCACCGCATTACCGCGTGGATAGCGCACGACCGATGGCCCGTTGTTGTAGTGATAGCCGGTAAACAACATCTGGCGGCATTCGTTCTCATCGCTCGGGGTCATGATGACCATTTCCGGGATGCAGCGCAGGAAGGAGAGATCGAACGCCCCCTGGTGGGTTTGCCCATCAGCGCCAACAATACCAGCCCGGTCAACGGCGAACAGGACCGGCAGTTTCTGGATGGCCACATCATGCAGCACCTGATCGTAGGCGCGTTGCAGGAAGGTAGAGTAAATAGCCACGACCGGCTTGTAGCCGCCAATCGCCAGACCTGCTGCAAAGGTCACTGCGTGCTGCTCGGCAATCGCCACATCGAAGTAGCGGTCCGGGAACTTACGTGAGAATTCCACCATACCGGAGCCTTCGCGCATCGCCGGGGTGATCGCCATCAGCTTATTGTCTTTCGCTGCGGTCTCACACAACCAGTCCCCGAAGATTTTTGAATAGCTTGGCAGGCCGCCGCTGCTTTTCGGCAGACAGCCGCTGGATGGATCGAATTTGGGTACAGCATGGAATGTGATCGGGTCTTTTTCCGCTGGCTCATAGCCACGACCTTTTTTGGTCATGATGTGCAGGAACTGTGGACCTTTAAGATCGCGCATGTTCTTCAGCGTGGTGATAAGTCCCAGCACGTCGTGCCCATCCACCGGGCCGATATAGTTAAAGCCCAGCTCTTCAAACAGCGTGCCCGGCACGACCATGCCTTTAATGTGTTCTTCGGTACGTTTGAGCAGTTCTTTAATCGGTGGTACGCCGGAGAAGACTTTCTTCCCGCCTTCGCGCAGCGAGGAGTAAAGTTTGCCAGAGAGCAGTTGCGCCAGGTGATTATTCAGCGCACCGACGTTCTCTGAAATCGACATTTCGTTGTCGTTGAGGATAACCAGCATATCGGGCTTAATATCACCCGCATGGTTCATCGCTTCAAACGCCATCCCGGCGGTGATAGCGCCGTCGCCAATCACACAAACGGTACGACGATCTTTGCCTTCTTTCTCGGCGGCAACCGCAATACCAATGCCAGCGCTAATAGACGTTGAAGAGTGCCCAACGCTCAGTACGTCATACTCGCTCTCACCGCGCCACGGGAACGGATGTAAACCGCCTTTCTGACGAATGGTGCCGATTTTATCGCGGCGTCCGGTCAGAATTTTGTGCGGATAAGCCTGATGTCCCACATCCCAGATTAACTGGTCAAACGGGGTGTTATAGACGTAATGCAGCGCGACGGTAAGTTCCACCGTGCCCAGACCAGAGGCGAAGTGCCCGCTGGAACGGCTCACGCTGTCGAGCAAATAGCGGCGCAGTTCGTCGCAAAGCTTTGGCAGGCTCTCTTTTGGCAGTAGGCGTAACTCCTGGGTGGAGTCGACCAGCGCCAGGGTCGGGTATTTGGCTATATCAAAACTCATCGCAAGCTCATGGGATATGTTGGTTTATTTATCACGCTGGATTATGTAGTCCGCTAGCGCTTCCAGTGCCGAGGTATCGAGTGACTGCGCAGCCAGCAAATTTAGCGACTGGCGGGCATCCTCGATTAAATCCCGGGCTTTATTCCGGGCTTGCTCAAGACCCAGAAGTGCAGGATAGGTACTTTTGCCAAGCTGCTGGTCAGCACCCTGACGTTTACCCAATGTTGCAGTATCGCCTACCACATCCAGTATGTCATCCTGAACCTGGAAGGCCAGACCGATGCTTTCTGCGTATTTGTCGAGAATTGGCAGGCATTCTCGCCCTTTATCGCCTGCGCTTAATGCCCCCAGACGCACGGCGGCGCGAATCAACGCCCCGGTTTTATGGCGGTGAATACGCTCCAGCGCATCCAGCGCAACCTGCTGACCTTCCGCTTCCAGATCCAGCGCCTGGCCACCGCACATACCAGCGATACCGCTGGCCTGGGCCAGTTCAGAGATCATCGCGATGCGGTCCCGGTCGGTGACTTCTGGCATGGGCGCGTCGCTGATAATGGAAAACGCCAGCGTTTGCAGCGCATCTCCGGCCAGGATCGCGTTTGCCTCGCCAAATTTTACGTGGCAGGTTGGCAGACCGCGGCGCAGGTCATCGTCGTCCATCGCGGGTAAATCATCATGCATCAGCGAATAGGCATGGATGCACTCGACGGCGGCAGCGGGAGCATCAAGCGTACTCAGGCTGACGCCAAACATCTGACCGGTCGCATACACCAGGAATGGGCGCAGACGTTTACCGCCTAATAATGCGCCATATTGCATGGTTTCGACCACGGGAGTGTTCTGAAAGGGCAGTGGCGCGATAAAACGGCTCAGTGCCTGGTTGGCCTGCTCAACGCAAGCCTGTAGCTGCTGCGTAAAATCCATTTACTCATTATCCGGTGTAAAAGGCGTAAGGGCGGCGTCTTCGGTATCTGACAGCAGGATTTGTACGCGCTGTTCAGCCTGTTGCAATTTGACTTGTCCCTGACGCGCCAGCTGTACGCCACGTTCGAATTCGTTCAGCGCTTCTTCCAGCGGCAGGTCGCCGCTTTCCAGGCGGGTAACAATCTGTTCCAGCTCGCTCAGCGCTGTTTCAAAACTGGCTGGCGCTTCATTTTTCTTCGGCATAATGAATGTCTGACTCTCTGTATTGGCAGCACAAGACTATGGTAACGGACTCGCACTGATAAGCAAATAACGCGCAATGGTAAGGCGATGTGCACAGGATGACCATGATAGTGGTATACTTGCGCGCCTGGATGCAGCCGCAGGGTATGGGCTGCTGTATTTTTTTCCATTACAAGTCATTCAGACTTGCCAAAGAACCATTGCCGCCATGAAGTTTATCATTAAATTGTTCCCAGAAATCACCATCAAAAGCCAATCTGTGCGTTTGCGCTTTATAAAAATTCTGACAGGGAACATTCGTAACGTTTTAAAGCACTACGATGAAGATCTTGCCGTTGTCCGTCACTGGGATCACGTTGAGGTTCGCGCTAAAGATGAAAGCCAGCGCCTGGATATTCGCGACGCGCTGACCCGTATTCCGGGTATTCACCATATTCTCGAAGTAGAAGACGTGCCGTTTACCGACATGCACGATATTTTCGAGAAAGCGCTGGTGCAGTATCGCGATCAACTGGAAGGAAAAACCTTCTGTGTACGTGTTAAGCGTCGCGGTAAGCATGAGTTTAGCTCCATTGAGGTGGAACGTTATGTTGGCGGCGGGTTGAACCAGCATATTGAATCCGCGCGCGTGAAGCTGACGAAACCGGATGTTACGGTAAATCTTGAAATCGAAAATGATCGTCTGCTGCTGGTTAAAGGCCGCTATGAAGGTATTGGCGGTTTCCCGATTGGTACGCAGGAAGACGTCCTGTCGCTGATCTCCGGTGGTTTCGACTCCGGGGTGTCCAGCTACATGCTGATGCGTCGCGGCTGCCGCGTACACTATTGCTTCTTTAACCTCGGCGGCGCCGCTCATGAAATCGGCGTTCGTCAGGTGGCGCATTATCTGTGGAACCGCTACGGTAGCTCGCATCGCGTGCGTTTTGTCGCGATCAACTTTGAGCCGGTGGTGGGTGAGATCCTGGAGAAAGTCGACGACGGCCAGATGGGCGTGGTCCTCAAACGTATGATGGTACGCGCGGCGTCGAAAGTCGCTGAGCGCTACGGCGTACAGGCACTGGTAACCGGTGAAGCGTTGGGCCAGGTATCCAGCCAGACGCTGACCAACCTGCGCCTGATTGATAACGTTTCGGATACCCTGATCCTGCGCCCGCTTATCTCTCATGATAAAGAGCACATCATCAACCTGGCGCGTGAAATCGGTACCGAGGACTTTGCGCGTACCATGCCGGAATACTGCGGCGTAATTTCAAAAAGCCCAACGGTGAAGGCGATTAAAGCGAAGATTGAGGCCGAAGAAGAAAACTTCGATTTCTCTATCCTCGATAAAGTGGTCGAAGAAGCGAACAATATTGATATTCGCGATATCGCCCAGCAGACTCAGCAGACCGTGGTGGAAGTGGAAACCGTGAGTGGTTTCGGCTCAAACGACGTGATTCTGGATATCCGTTCTGTGGATGAACAGGATGACAAACCGCTGAAGGTGGAAGGTGTGGACGTGGTTTCACTGCCGTTCTACAAGCTGAGCACCAAATTCGGCGATTTAGACCAGAGTAAAACCTGGCTGCTGTGGTGTGAACGCGGGGTGATGAGCCGCCTGCAGGCGCTGTATCTACGCGAGCAGGGCTTTGAAAACGTGAAGGTGTATCGCCCGTAGTTCCTTTGCCGGATGGCGCTGCCGCTTATCCGGCCTACAGACTGTACCATTTTGTAGGCCGGATAAGATGTTTTCGCCGCCATCCGGCAATCATTCTTACTCGTAGTAGTTATAAATTCCCGCCGCAATTACCAGCTGTGACGCCACTTCATGAGCCTTTTCGCGGCTTACCAGTAGATCAATGATTTTTAGACCGAAATCGATGGACGTTCCCGGTCCCTGGCTGGTCAGCAGGTTGACGCGCGGATCCCACACGACACGCTTGTCTTGCCATTGTTCTGCGGGGATTTTGTCTTTCAACGCCGGGAAACCCGTCATATTTCCGATGGGGAAGATATCGTGTGGGACAAGTACGGTGGCAGCAGCGGCGCAAATGGCTGCGACAATACGTCCGGAACGATGAAACTGCTTCACGGTTTCGATAAGCAGAGGGCTGTCGCGAAAACACTCCGCGCCTTTAATTCCGCCGGGCAATACGATGATGTCGAAATCGCCGTCAGCAACTTCAACCAACGGTGCGTCAGCCAGCAGTTTCACTCCGCGTGAGCACACAATCGTCAGGCCGCCATCGCTGGCGACGCTTGCAGTAGTGACCTTAATTCCGCCGCGAACCAGCAGATCGATAGTGGTGACTGCTTCGGTCTCTTCACTACCAGGGGCGAGACAAACCAGTGCTTGAGCGCTCATACTCACTTTCCTTTCTCTTTACCATTTCAAACAGGTGGGCATTTTCCGGGACGGCGATGCCGTGCGCGCGGGCGCGTTTTAACAGGTAACCGGTAATATAGTCGATCTCTGTATGACGCATGGCACGAATATCCTGCAGCATTGATGAGATATTTTCTGCCGTACTGTCAATGACTTGCTCGACATAATAGCGTAAATCATCCGCTGATGTGTGGTGGCCTTCGCGTTCAATAACCGCTGCTACTTCTTCACAGATTAGCGCTATTTTTTCCGGATGCTGACGCAGTTCGCCGTTTGGGCAGTCCCATAATGCGGTCAGCGGATTAATAACGCAGTTTACGGCCAGTTTGCGCCACAGTTCGGCGCGAATATTATTATGCCAGGCGACATCCGGTAGTACTTCTTGCAGTGTTTCAGCCAGATAGCTGAAATCACCGTCCTGCTCACGCGCCGGACCGATGCGCGTTGTGCCCTGAGCGACATGAATGATGACATTTCCGTCGCGACGTGCCGCGTGGGTGGTGGTGCCCATCAGCAGAGGCTGTTTAATGTTTTGCAGCTCTTCTATCGTCCCCATACCGTTGTGAATCAGCAAAATGGGGGTAGTTTCAGGCAGAATTGCGGCCAGACCTTTTACCGCATCAGAAACCTGCCAGGCTTTAAGTGTAACCAGTAACAGGTCGCTTTTTGCCAAAAAGTCGGGGTCGTTTGCCGTCAGGGATTCATTAAAAACTGATCCATCCGTGTCGATCAGGTTCACGCTGCAGTAGGGCTGTGGCACGCGTAGCCACCCTTGCACCTCATGTCCATGTTTGCACAGCGTGGTAAGCCACAGCTGTCCTAACGCTCCGCATCCCAGTACGGTAATTTTCATTCTTCCTCCTCACCTGCAACAGCACCAGGTGTTAATCCATATCGGCCGTACCCCTTTATTGTTCGCAGGTATCAGTTCCGCGTACAATTAAAGGATACAGCCTAGTATAGCGCTGTCTGTTGAGTAACTTTGCAGGTATTATGCTTTGCATCAAAAATGAAGGGAGAGGAAAAGATGCCATCTTTCGATATTGTCTCTGAAGTTGATCTTCAGGAAGCCCGTAACGCGGTAGAAAACGCTAGCCGCGAAGTAGAGTCACGCTTTGATTTTCGTGGCGTTGAAGCGACTTTTGAGCTGAATGAGTCAAATAAGACGATTAAGGTGCTGAGCGAGTCTGATTTCCAGGTCAATCAACTGCTGGATATTTTGCGTGCCAAGCTACTGAAACGCGGTATTGAAGGCACGTCGCTGGACGTACCGGAAACCTTCGTGCACAGCGGTAAAACCTGGTTTGTGGAAGCGAAGCTGAAGCAGGGCATCGAAAGCGCGGTGCAAAAGAAAATCGTTAAGCTGATTAAAGACAGCAAACTGAAGGTGCAGGCGCAGATTCAGGGTGAAGAAATCCGTGTAACCGGTAAAGCACGTGACGATCTGCAATCCGTCATGGCGTTGGTTCGTGGGGGCGACCTCGGCCAGCCGTTCCAGTTTAAGAACTTCCGCGATTAAGTCGTAATGCCCGCTTATCCGGCCTACAGGTAGCACACGCTATTTGTAGGCCGGATAAGACGTCGCCTCCTGCAATCTTCACGCCTGACTTATCGCCTGCTCAACTTCGAATCGATTGGTCACTTTGCTGTCGATTTTTACGTAAGCCGAATGCTCTTGCGCCACAATTAATACTTCGCTTATCCCTTCTTTAGCCAGAAGACGCTGCTTCAGGGTGTCATCCGCGGCAATCTCCGGTGGGATTTCCACGCGCAGGCTGCTAACGTACGGCGGTTCTTTCATTGTGCTGGCCACCAACAACCACACTGCCGCCAGAAGTGCGCCGGCCAGGAATACCGTCTGACCATCAAACATGTCGACTACCCAACCGCCCAGCGAGCCGCCAATTGCCACGCCAAGAAACTGGCTGGTGGAGTAAACGCCCATCGCCGTACCTTTATAGCCCGCCGGAGATTCTTTACTGATAAGCGAGGGGAGTAGGGCTTCCATCAGGTTGAAGGCGAGGAAGAATATCTGTACGCCCGCAATCAGCCCCCAAAAACGAATGTTTGCGCTCCACAATACAATTTCGGCGACAAGAATCAGTAACACGCAGGCGAGGAACACGCGTTTCATCCGGCGTTTCACTTCGGCGTAAATGATGAACGGCACCACGGAAACAAAGGACAGCAGCATCGTCACCAGATAAATTTTCCAGTGTTCGGCGGCGGGGAAGCCCGCTTTCGCCAACTGACCTGGCAAGGCGACGAAAGTGGACATCAGTAAAATGTGCAGACACATGATGCCGAAGTTGAGCTTCAGCAGTTTTGGTTCCGCCAGCACTTTGCTGAAGCTGCCTTTTACCATGCCTGATTCGCGGTTCAGTACGTGGGTCGTGCTATTGGGAACGACCCAAATAGTCAGCACGATACCTGTGGTCGCAAGGCCCGCGATCATCCAGAACAGCGCGTGTAGCCCCAGCGCGTGGGTAACGATCGGCCCCAGTACCATCGCAATGGCGAAGGTGATACCAAAGCTGACGCCAATAAACGCCATTGCTTTGGTTCGGTTTTGCTCGCGGGTTAAGTCGGACAACAGCGCCATGACGGCGGCGGCAATCGCACCAGAACCCTGGAGGGCCCGACCGAGAATAATTCCCCAGATTGAATCTGAGAGGGCGGCAATCACGCTACCGACAACAAATACCGCCAGTCCGCCGATAATTAGCGGCTTACGGCCGATGCGGTCTGAAAGCAGACCAAAGGGGATCTGGAAGATGGCTTGCGCCAGGCCATAAATACCGATAGCAAGTCCGATCAATGCTTCGCTGGCACCCTGTAGTGCCATACCATACGTGGTCAGAACCGGCAGGACCATAAACATGCCAAGCATGCGCAACGAAAATACGGTCCCTAAACCCCAGGTGGCGCGCAACTCACCGGGCGTCATTTTGTAATCGTTCATTCCCACCTCTGTATTAATTTCGCGCCTAGTGTAAAGCGGGAAGAGGGCCGGGTAAATATGCGCTTCATTAACAAATGTTGTGAGTGTGAGGAGAGGGGGGAAGCAAAACAACAAATAAAAAAGGGTGCCAGAGCACCCTTTTCATATAAGCAGATTCTTACCAGACGTAAGTCAGCAGGTTCTGCGAGTTTGGCACCATAAAGTCGACGGACATCATCACGGAAAGTGCGGTAATGGCGATGATGGAGAAGCCGAACAGCTTGCGCGCCCAGACTCTGTCATCTTCCACTTTATAACCGCGCAGCGCCATGCCCAACCACCAGACGCTCACCGCCGCAGCAA
The DNA here is from genome assembly GCF_005281115.1 of Citrobacter sp. wls710. Taxonomy (NCBI): domain Bacteria; kingdom Pseudomonadati; phylum Pseudomonadota; class Gammaproteobacteria; order Enterobacterales; family Enterobacteriaceae; genus Citrobacter; species Citrobacter sp. wls710. Next base: position 286,149 of record NZ_SZXD01000007.1, on the reverse strand, counting down.
CAATCAGGTATTTATAACCTGCATAGCCGCCCAGGGTTAGCATCAGCGTGGCGATAGCAAACGCCACGATATACAGCGTGATATGGTTCTTCGCGACCGAAATGCCTTTTACCACCGGCAGTACCGGGATATTGGCAGCCTGATAATCCTTAAAGCGGAAAATCGCAATCGCGTAAGAGTGCGGCATTTGCCACAGGCTGAAAATAGCCAGCAGAATCAGCGCACCGCTATCGAACTCACCAGTTACGGCGCAGTAGCCAATCACCGGCGGCGCAGCGCCGGAGAGTGAGCCAATCAGCGTCCCGTAAACGGAATGGCGCTTCATATACAGGCTATAGACGCCCACATATACCACGAAGCCCATCACCCCCAGCCAGCAGGCCAGAGGGTTGGCGCCAAACCACAGCAGCATAAAGCCAGCAATACCCAGCAAGGTGGCGTATACCAGCGAGACGGCAGGAGAAATCAGACCTTTAACCAGCACGCGGTTTTTGGTCCTCTCCATCTTCCTGTCGATATCCCTGTCGATATAGTTGTTAAATACACAACCCGACGCCACAACCAGTGACACCCCAACCAGCGTGTAGATAAACAGGGGATAGTCGATGCTGCCTTTCGAGGCCAGCAGGAACCCCCCAATCACCGAGATCAGGTTGCCAAAGATGATGCCTGGTTTCGTAACTTGCAGGTATTGCTTAAACATCATAATCGCCGCTCTTAGTGCATCATCATGTTGTAGTTAAGGTTCCACATAATCCAGATGGAGCCCACAACCAGAATGGCGATGATTAGCACAGTAAAGACAAAGGCCGTCATGTTCCAACCTTCATCAGATTTGCTATTCATGTGCAGGAAGCACACCAGGTGCACCAGAATCTGTACCACTGCCATTGCCAGAATAGTTCCCAGAATGACGGCCGGAGAGGCAGAACCTGTCATTACCATCCAGAACGGAATGACCGTCAGGATGATCGACAGGATAAAACCTGTCATGTAGGTTTTTACGCTGCCATGGGATGCGCCGCCGCTCTCGTTAGAATGACTCATTACATCGCCCCCATCAGATAAACAACAGTGAACACACAGATCCACACCACATCCAGGAAGTGCCAGAACAGGCTCAGGCACATGATGCGGGTACGGTTAGTACTGGTCAGGCCGCGACGGGCAACTTGCACCATCAGCACCGCCATCCAGATAAGACCGGAGGTGACGTGCAGACCGTGCGTGCCGACCAGCGCGAAGAACGCAGACAGGAAGCCGCTGCGATCCGGGCCCATACCGTTAACAATCAGGTGATGGAATTCATAGAGTTCCATCCCGATGAATCCGGCACCGAACAAGAAAGTCAACGCCAGCCAGGAGATGACCTGGCTCTTGTTGTTCTTATACATGGCGATCGCCGCCATGCCATAGGTAATGGAGCTAAATAACAGCAGGAATGTTTCAACCAGAACGAACGGCAGTTCAAAAATGTCCTTACCTGTCGGGCCACCTGCGGTGCCGTTCACCAGAACGGCATAGGTTGCAAACAGAATTGAGAACAGAATGCAGTCGCTCATCAGGTAGACCCAGAATCCGAAGATCTTGGTCTGGCCTGCATCGTGGTGCCCGTGTTCGTGCGCGTGGGCAGTCGCGTGCGTTAAAGTATCAGTTGCCATTTTTCAGCCCTGCCTTAGTAATCTCATCGAAATGCTGGTTTTCCAGTTTTTCGACTTCCGGGACCGGCACATAGTAATCCACGTCTTCATCAAAGCTTTTCACAATCCAGCTGATGATCATGCCTGCGAAGCTTGCAATCGCCAGCCACCAGATATGCCAGATCATGGCGAAACCAAACAGTGTTGCGAAGGCGGTAATGACGATACCGGCACCGCTGTTCTTCGGCATATGAATCTCTTCATAGTGCGCAGGCTGCTTGTACGCTTCACCTTTTTCTTTCATTTCCCAGAAGGCATCACGCTCGTGAACGTGCGGCACAACGGCAAAGTTATAGAACGGAGGCGGGGAAGAGGTTGCCCACTCCAGCGTACGACCACCCCATGGGTCACCGGTCAGGTCACGGTTCTGCTCGCGGTCGCGAATAGACACGTACATCTGAATGAACTGGCACAGGATACCCAGTGCAATCAGCGCGGCGCCACAGGCGGCAACAACCAGCATCGGATGGAACTGCGGGTCAATCTGCTGGCTGAGGCGACGGGTCATACCCATAAAGCCCAGCACGTACAGCGGCATAAATGCCACGAAGAAGCCGATGATCCAGAACCAGAAGGCGCGTTTACCCCAGGTCTCGTTCAGCGTGAAGCCAAACGCTTTTGGCCACCAGTAGGTCATACCCGCGAAGCAACCAAATACCACGCCGCCGATGATAACGTTATGGAAGTGCGCAATCAGGAACAGACTGTTGTGCAGTACGAAGTCGGCACCCGGAACCGCCAGCAGTACGCCGGTCATGCCGCCGACTGAGAAGGTGACGATAAAGCCAATCGTCCACAGCATTGCTGAGTGGAATACGATACGGCCCTGATACATGGTGAACAGCCAGTTGAAGATCTTCACCCCGGTCGGGATGGCGATAATCATGGTGGTAATACCGAAGAAGGCGTTTACGTTTGCGCCTGCACCCATGGTGAAGAAGTGGTGCAGCCAAACAATGAACGACAGAACGGTGATACACACGGTTGCCCACACCAGCGAGGTGTAACCAAACAGACGCTTACGCGAGAAGGTTGCTGCGACTTCGGAGAATACCCCGAATACTGGCAGGATCAGAATGTACACTTCCGGATGGCCCCATGCCCAAATCAGGTTGATGTACATCATCATGTTGCCGCCCATATCGTTGGTAAAGAAATGGGTGCCCAGATAGCGATCCAGGGTCAGCAACGCGACGGTAACCGTCAGAATTGGGAACGAAGCGATAATCAGGATGTTCGCGCACAGAGATGCCCAGCTAAATACCGGCATCTTGAACATGGTCATTCCTGGCGCACGCATCTTAATGATGGTCACAAAGAAGTTGATACCGGTCAGGGTTGTACCAATACCGGACAACTGGACGGCCCATATCCAATAATCGACCCCGACGCTTGGACTGTACTCTATCCCCGAAAGAGGCGGATACGCCAGCCAACCGGTCTGCGCGAATTCACCGACGCCCAGAGACAGGTTAACCAGGATTACGCCAACAACGGTGAACCAGAAGCTCAGGTTGTTCAGGAACGGGAATGCAACGTCACGCGCGCCAATCTGCAGTGGAACCACGAGGTTCATCAGACCGATAACAAATGGCATTGCCACGAAGAAGATCATAATCACGCCGTGAGCCGTGAAGATCTGGTCGTAGTGGTGAGGTGGCAGGAAACCCGCTTCACCTGCAGAAGCCAGCGCTTGCTGACTACGCATCATTACGGCATCGGCAAAGCCACGAATCAACATCACGATTGCGACGATGACATACATGATGCCAAGGCGTTTGTGGTCAACCGAAGTCAGCCACTCTTTCCACAGGTAGGTCCACTTACCGAAGTAAGTGATAAGGCCGAGTAAGGCCGCACCACCGATGATAATGGCAGCGATCGTAACCATGACGATTGGTTCATGGAACGGAACTGCATCAAGTGTCAATTTTCCGAACATCGTATTCTTCTCAACCCCTTGAGTTGGCGGATTCCGCGTGGCTCATGTCCATGCCTTCCATACCTTCGTGTGCGCTGTGCTCACCTTCTGGTTGGGTCATGTCCATGCTCTTACCGTGAGCCATAAATTTGTTAATAACATCTTTAAACAAATCAGGTTTCACGTTGGAGAAGTATTCCACCTGGTTGTATTCGCTTGGCACAGCCACTTTTTCGAACGCTGCCATGTCGTTCATGGTGTTCGGAGACTGTTTAGCTTTAGCAACCCATTGGTCGAATTCGGCGCGGTCCTTTGTTGCAATAGCCTTGAATTTCATACCGGAGAAGCCTGGTCCGCTATAGCTTGCGGAGATACCATCATAAGTACCGACTTCGTTGGCGATCAGATGCAGTCGAGTCTGCATACCGGCCATGGCATAAATCTGGCTACCCAGACGTGGGATAAAGAAGGAGTTCATCACGGAGTTGGACGTCACTTTGAATTCGACCGGAGTATTCGCCGGGAAGGCGATTTCATTCACGGTAGCGATACCCTGTTCCGGATAGATGAAGAACCATTTCCAGTCCATGGAAACCACTTCGATGGTAATGGGCTTCTCGTCATGCGCCAGCGGTTTGCTTGGCTCAAGAGCGTGAGTGGTTTTCCAGGTCAGCACAGCAAGGAAAATGATGATTAAGATCGGCACCGTCCAGACCACAGCTTCCACTTTATTGGAGTGTGACCAGTTCGGGCTGTACTTCGCATCTTTATTGCTTGCACGATACTTCCAGGCAAAACCAACAGCCATCAAGATGGCAGGAATAACGACGATCAACATCAGGCCAAATGCCGTCAGTATCAATGAACGTTGTTCCAGTCCAATCTGTCCTTTAGGGTCAAGCAGCGCAGAATTACAGCCACTGAGTAACGCAGTGCCTGCAATTAATGACAACCATCCCAAACTTTTATTGTATTTCCTGAGTCTCATTTAACGACCTCAATTCCACGGGACCGGGTGGCGTTTAAAGTGTGAGGTCATTTTACGGGAAGGTTACATTACTGTAAACATCATTGGGTCTGTGTTACTGGGTTCTGCCGAGCGTGTCACATATGTTGCAATATATGTCGGGTTGGCTTTAAGAACCTGTTGCAACATCACGTTATAACGAAAGCAGGCGGGCGAGGGACATGCAGAGGGCAATTGGTATAACCAATACGAAAATAAAACAATTAATTAACAATTGATTATCAATAAAAAGACAATTTAAGAACAAATAATAAATTTCTCATGGCTGAATCGAGTAAGGAAAATAGCATGTATAAAAAGCGTCAATAATTTCCAAATTCTATGGCGCACAAAATAACAAATAATATTTTTATCAGTTGTTGTTTATTTAGCCGTTATAATTACGCAGGGTGATTACAACGGCAAAATATGCTCGTCATACTTCAAGCTACGGGTGTGTTGGCTTTCCTCGCTCACCCCAGTTACTTACTTATGTAAGCTCCTGGGGATTTGCTGCGTCGCCGCCTTCCCGTAACTCGAATTATTTAGAGCATAAATATGCAACATCACGCCAGACGGGTTTTTCGCAATGCCAGATAATCCAGCAATCCGCCGAATACCACTCCGCAGACCGCGACTACCACCGAGACTTCAAGCAGTTCCGGCAGGAAGGAGAAATTGGTGTAGTCCAGTGCATTCAGGGTCAGCAACAATAGCCAAACTGCCAGCAAACAGCAGCCCACGACCAGCGTCATTAATGCCAGACCGTACGCACCACGAAATTCCGTGCGCGGAATAAAGCTTTCATTTTGCCAGCTATGTTCCAGCGTCTGACGGCAAACCAGCAGCAGCAGGAGTCCGGGCAGTGCGGCAAACACGGAGAACAGATAAAACGTTGGCCACCCGTGCGCTTCGACAAACCAACCCGCTACCGGACCTACGTACACGCGGCCAACCGCTGAAAGCGCGGAGAGCAGGGCGAACTGAGTCGCTGAGAAGGACTTATTGCATAGCGTCATTAATAAGGCGACAAACGCCGCGGTGCCCATCCCGCCACACAGGTTTTCAAAGAAAACGGCGGCGGCCATACTGAACATGTGTTTGTCAGTGACGGACAGCAGCCAGTAACCTGCGTTTGATGCCCCTTGCAGAATACCGAAAATCAACAATGCGCGGAACAGCGAGAGACGCTGCATCAGGATCCCGCCGTACAGCGCGCCAACTATGGTTGCCAGCAGCCCCAGCGTTTTATTCACCACGCCGACTTCACCCGCATCAAATCCAACACCGCGGATTAAAAAAGTGGTGGTCAGACTCATCGCGAAGGCATCACCGAGTTTATACAGCACGATCAGGAGCAGAATCAGCCAGGCATTGTTCCGGCCAAAAAAGTCTCGCAGCGGAGCCGCAACTGCCTGTTCCAGCGATTTAGGCACCGGAATAGCATCTGTCGGTTCTGGCGCTAATAGGGTCGCGATGATGCAAGGGATCAGCAGCGCCGCCATCAGCCAATACATTCCCTGCCAGCCGAGCCAGCGGTCGGCCATCCACAGGGCCAGCCCACCGGAAACCAGCATCCCTAAACGGTAACCAAGCACGCTGATTGCTGCACCTGCACCACGCTCTTCGGTGGGCAATACGTCGGTTTTCCAGGCGTCAAAGACGATATCCTGCGATGCCGAACAAAACGCGATCACCACCGCCAGCGCGGCCATCCAGCGTAGCTGCGTACCCGGCTCCAGAAAGCCCATCGCGGCGATAGAAATCAATAGCAGTACCTGGGTCGCCAGTAGCCAACCGCGACGTCGGCCCAAAAACGGCGGCGTATAGCGGTCCATCAATGGAGACCAGAGGAACTTAAATACGTAGGCCTGGCCGACCAGAGAAAAGAAACCGATGGTTTTAAGATCGATATTCTCGACCGTCATCCACGCCTGGAGCGTGCCGGATGTCAGTGCGAGCGGTAATCCGGAGGCGAACCCCAAAATGAGCAGGATAGCTGAACGTGGTTGCTGAAAAATACGTAAGTAATGACTGGACATGGGCTTCTATAGGCCCGACGAACGCCGGGCCATAAGGGCAGAAATTAACGAGCGTTCTGCTTGATGAAATCGTGAACGCTGGTGTCCTGAGACATATCAGCGATGGTGTCGGTCAGGACGCTGTTAACGGCATCAGCAATATTTTTGTTGGAGGCCTGCAGCGCGCCTTCAACAGAGTAGCTTGCGCGGTAGTTTTTGGTCATCTTATTACCGTTAGCGGCGGTCGCGATAATGGCGATGTCTGCTTTGGTGGCGATGTTGTAACGCACGCTACCCTGAGACACGTCCGCATACAGCTGGCTAACGATGATTTGCAGGTTTACTGCACCGTTCGGACCAATCATATAACCACGCGCGGTCATCTGTTTTTCCAGCACTTCTTGCAGTAGGAAACGCAGATCGCGAGAAGCGGTCAGGGTAACCAGTTGGTTGTCGCGGGTGACTTTTGCCAGCGCCTGATCCTGACGCTGGTCGGCGCCGTTGATACTCACGGTCACGCCCATCAGGCTCGGATCCTGCTGCGGCAGGGTGATTTTGGGGGAGACTTCAATGGTGGTTGGCGGCGTTGCGCATCCTGCCAACATAAACATTGCAACTAACGGGAAGAGGATTTTTTTAAACATGCCAGGGCTCTCAGCGAATCTAAATTGTGTGGTTAGAGAAAATTCCCGCCATCATAACATCGCCAACGATGAGGGGAAGTGGGTAACGCATGTAAATTCATTGTGTTGTCCGTTTTATGACTTTATGAAGACCATAAACGGACTTTTTGCCATAAATCGAAGTGAGGATTTAGTGAACTTCATCCATTTGGCTGAGAAAATCAGATAAGCGCTAATTTTTTGTTGCTAAGGTGTAATGAAAACGGTAAAAGCGGCTAGTATTTAAAGGGATGGGTGACATCTCAGCGTTGTCGGAGGAAAAATTTCATGATGATTCGTGAGCAAATAGAAGAAAAATTAAGGGCAGCGTTCGAACCCGTATTCCTCGAAGTTGTGGATGAAAGCTATCGTCACAATGTCCCGGCTGGTTCTGAAAGCCACTTTAAGGTTGTGCTGGTTAGCGATCGCTTTACAGGTGAACGTTTTCTTAATCGTCATCGGATGATTTACGGCACGTTAACGGCGGAACTCTCCACTACCGTACATGCGTTAGCCCTGCATACCTATACCATTAAGGAGTGGGAAGCGTTGCAGGACACGATCTTTGCGTCGCCTCCTTGTCGTGGAGCCGGGAGCATCGCGTAGAAAAACGGATTTGCAACAACCGACGCTTTTCCAGTATGTTGCTACAGAATATGTGAAAACGGCCTGCGGGCCGTTTTGTTTTGTCTGAATTCTGGGGCTGTCGTACAGTATTCAGACAAAAATTAGCCGGGAATTGTGAAAAAAGCCGCAGCAACGCGCGATAACCGTTCTCGACTCATAAAAGTGATGCCGCTATAATGCGCGTCTTATTTTTCGGAATGTCTTCGGGATGATTCTGACGACAGGGAATGTGATTGCTTATGAGAACATCCCAGTTCCGCGAAGCCAACAACCTGTGCTTGCGGAGAAGAGTTGACCGAGCACTGTGATTTTTTGAGGTAACAAGATGCAAGTTTCAGTTGAAACCACTCAAGGCCTTGGCCGCCGTGTAACGATTACTATCGCTGCTGACAGCATCGAGACCGCTGTGAAAAGCGAGCTGGTCAACGTAGCGAAGAAAGTGCGTATTGACGGTTTCCGCAAAGGAAAAGTACCGATGAATGTTGTTGCTCAGCGTTATGGCGCTTCCGTGCGTCAGGACGTGCTGGGCGACCTGATGAGCCGCAACTTCGTTGACGCGATCATCAAAGAAAAAATCAATCCGGCTGGCGCACCGAACTACGTTCCGGGTGAATACAAGCTGGGTGAAGATTTTACTTACGCGGTAGAGTTCGAAGTTTACCCGGAAGTTGAGCTGACTGGCCTGGAAGCAATCGAAGTTGAAAAACCGGTTGTTGAAGTCACCGACGCTGACGTTGATGTAATGCTGGACACCCTGCGTAAGCAGCAGGCTACCTGGAAAGACAAAGACGGCGCTGCTGATGCAGAAGATCGTGTAACCATCGACTTCACCGGTTCTGTAGACGGCGAAGAGTTCGAAGGCGGCAAAGCGTCTGACTTCGTACTGGCGATGGGCCAGGGTCGTATGATCCCGGGCTTTGAAGAAGGCGTTAAAGGCCACAAAGCTGGCGAAGAGTTCACTATCGACGTGACCTTCCCGGAAGAGTACCACGCTGAAAACCTGAAGGGTAAAGCAGCTAAGTTCGTTATCAACCTGAAGAAAGTTGAAGAACGCGAACTGCCGGAACTGACTGAAGAATTCATCAAGCGTTTCGGCGTTGAAGATGGTTCCGTAGCTGGTCTGCGCGCTGAAGTACGTAAAAACATGGAACGCGAGCTGAAAGGCGCAGTGCGTAACCGCGTTAAGTCTCAGGCGATCGAAGGTCTGGTAAAAGCTAACGACATCGACGTACCGGCTGCTCTGATCGACAGCGAAATCGACGTTCTGCGTCGTCAGGCTGCTCAGCGTTTTGGCGGTAACGAAAAACAAGCTCTGGAACTGCCGCGTGAACTGTTCGAAGAACAGGCTAAGCGTCGCGTAGTTGTGGGCCTGCTGCTGGGCGAAGTCATTCGTACCAACGAGCTGAAAGCTGACGAAGATCGCGTTAAAGGCCTGATCGAAGAGATGGCTTCTGCTTACGAAGATCCGAAAGAAGTTGTTGAGTTCTACAGCAAAAACAAAGAGCTGATGGACAACATGCGTAACGTCGCTCTGGAAGAACAAGCTGTTGAAGCCGTTCTGGCGAAAGCGAAAGTGACTGAAAAAGCCACTTCCTTCAACGAGCTGATGAACCAGCAGGCGTAATTCGTCGCTTTTTAGCGCGAATTTCGTACGCAAGCCCGTCACCTTTTGGTGGCGGGTTTTTTTTTGTCACGCATTTTGCATGGGAAGAGTGCGAAAACAGCGTTTCAGTGTTAGCGTTACAACAAAAGATTGTTATGCTTGAATTATGGCGATGTCGTACCCATTACTGAGGGACTAGCTGATAATCCGTCCATAAGGTTACAATCAGCACAGCAGGTTTTTTCAAATTTTATCCAGGAGACGGAAATGTCATACAGCGGCGAACGAGATAACTTTGCACCCCATATGGCGCTGGTGCCGATGGTCATTGAACAGACCTCACGTGGTGAGCGCTCTTTTGATATCTATTCTCGTCTACTTAAGGAACGCGTCATTTTTATGACTGGCCAGGTCGAAGACCATATGGCTAACCTGATTGTGGCGCAGATGCTGTTCCTGGAAGCAGAAAACCCGGAAAAAGATATCTACCTGTACATCAACTCCCCTGGTGGGGTGATCACTGCCGGGATGTCTATCTATGACACCATGCAGTTTATTAAGCCGGACGTTAGCACCATTTGTATGGGCCAGGCGGCCTCAATGGGCGCGTTCCTGCTGACTGCCGGGGCGAAAGGCAAACGTTTTTGCCTGCCTAACTCTCGCGTCATGATCCATCAGCCTCTGGGCGGTTACCAGGGCCAGGCAACGGATATTGAAATTCATGCCCGCGAAATCCTGAAGGTAAAAGGGCGCATGAACGAACTTATGGCGCATCATACGGGTCAATCTCTTGAGCAGATTGAACGTGATACCGAGCGCGATCGCTTCCTCTCCGCTTCTGAAGCGGTAGAGTACGGTCTGGTCGACTCGATTTTGACCCATCGTAATTAATGCCCAGTGCGCAGGTGTGCCGCTATAATTACCTGGAGCGGCACAACGCTGACTAGCGTCTTGCGCCTGAGAATGGCATTTGCGTCGTCGTGTGCGGCACAAAGAACAAAGAAGAGGTTTTGACCCATGACAGATAAACGCAAAGATGGCTCGGGCAAATTGTTGTACTGCTCTTTTTGCGGCAAAAGCCAGCATGAAGTGCGGAAGCTGATTGCCGGTCCATCCGTGTATATCTGCGACGAATGTGTCGATTTGTGTAACGACATCATTCGCGAAGAGATTAAGGAAGTAGCACCGCACCGTGAACGCAGTGCGCTGCCGACGCCACATGAAATTCGCAATCACCTGGACGATTACGTTATCGGTCAGGAACAGGCGAAGAAAGTGTTGGCGGTCGCGGTATACAACCATTACAAACGTCTGCGCAACGGCGACACCAGCAATGGCGTCGAGTTGGGCAAAAGTAACATCCTGCTGATTGGCCCGACGGGTTCCGGTAAAACGCTGCTGGCTGAAACGCTGGCGCGCCTGCTGGACGTTCCGTTCACCATGGCCGATGCTACCACGCTGACCGAAGCCGGTTATGTGGGTGAAGATGTTGAAAATATTATTCAGAAGCTGCTGCAGAAGTGCGACTACGACGTGCAGAAAGCGCAGCGCGGGATCGTCTATATCGATGAAATCGACAAGATTTCTCGTAAGTCTGACAACCCGTCCATTACCCGCGACGTTTCCGGCGAAGGCGTACAGCAGGCCCTGCTGAAGCTGATTGAAGGCACCGTGGCGGCCGTTCCGCCACAGGGCGGGCGTAAACATCCGCAGCAGGAGTTCTTGCAGGTTGATACCTCTAAGATCCTGTTTATCTGCGGCGGCGCGTTCGCTGGTCTGGACAAAGTGATTGCTAACCGTGTTGAAACCGGCTCAGGCATTGGTTTTGGCGCGACGGTAAAAGCGCAGTCTGATAAAGCCAGCGAAGGTGAGCTGCTGTCGCAGGTGGAGCCGGAAGATCTGATCAAATTTGGTCTGATCCCTGAGTTCATCGGTCGTCTGCCGGTGGTGGCAACGCTGAGCGAACTGAGTGAAGAAGCGCTGATCCAGATCCTGAAAGAGCCGAAAAACGCCCTGACCAAGCAGTACCAGGCGCTGTTCAACCTTGAAGGTGTCGATCTGGAGTTCCGTGAGGAAGCGCTGGATGCTATCGCCAAGAAAGCGATGGCGCGTAAAACCGGTGCCCGTGGTCTGCGTTCTATCGTTGAAGCCGCGCTGCTCGACACCATGTACGATCTGCCTTCTATGGAAGATGTCGAAAAAGTGGTGATCGATGAGTCGGTGATTGGCGGTCAGAGCAAGCCATTGCTGATTTACGGTAAGCCGGAAGCACAGCAGGCATCTGGCGAATAATTCATCAATTCATACAGACATTTAATTAAAAAGGGGGGATTTTATCTCCCCTTTTATTTTTCCGTAAACATGGCGTTGAATGTGTGGGAAACATCCCCATATACTGACATACATGTTAAAGGTGGTGTGAAGCACAGTCGTACCACCTGATTACCTGGCGGACACTAAACTAAGAGAGAGCTCTATGAATCCTGAGCGTTCTGAACGCATTGAAATCCCCGTATTGCCGTTGCGCGATGTGGTGGTTTATCCGCACATGGTCATACCCTTATTTGTAGGGCGGGAAAAATCTATCCGTTGTCTGGAAGCGGCTATGGACCATGATAAAAAAATCATGCTGGTCGCACAGAAAGAAGCGTCAACGGATGAGCCGGGTGTAAACGATCTTTTCACCGTCGGGACCGTGGCCTCTATTTTGCAGATGCTGAAACTGCCTGACGGCACCGTAAAAGTGCTGGTCGAGGGGTTACAGCGCGCGCGTATTTCTGCGCTGTCTGACAACGGCGAGCATTTCTCTGCGAAAGCGGAGTACCTTGACTCGCCAGCCATTGATGAGCGCGAACAGGAAGTGCTGGTGCGTACCGCTATCAGCCAGTTCGAAGGCTATATCAAGCTGAACAAGAAAATCCCACCAGAAGTGCTGACGTCGCTGAACAGCATTGACGATCCTGCGCGTCTGGCGGACACCATCGCTGCACACATGCCGCTGAAGCTTGCTGACAAGCAGTCCGTGCTGGAGATGTCCGACGTTAACGAACGTCTGGAATATCTGATGGCGATGATGGAATCCGAAATCGATCTGCTGCAGGTTGAGAAACGCATTCGCAACCGCGTGAAGAAGCAGATGGAAAAATCCCAGCGCGAGTACTATCTGAACGAGCAGATGAAAGCCATTCAGAAAGAACTCGGCGAGATGGACGACGCGCCGGACGAAAACGAAGCGCTGAAACGTAAAATCGACGCGGCGAAAATGCCGAAAGAGGCAAAAGAGAAAGCGGAAGCAGAACTGCAGAAGCTGAAAATGATGTCTCCGATGTCGGCGGAAGCGACCGTAGTGCGTGGCTACATCGACTGGATGGTACAGGTACCGTGGAATGCGCGTAGCAAGGTCAAAAAAGACCTGCGTCAGGCGCAGGAAATCCTCGATACTGACCATTACGGTCTGGAACGCGTCAAAGACCGTATCCTTGAGTATCTCGCGGTTCAAAGCCGTGTGAACAAAATCAAGGGGCCAATCCTGTGTCTGGTTGGGCCGCCGGGGGTAGGTAAAACTTCTCTGGGGCAGTCCATCGCCAAAGCGACCGGACGTAAATACATCCGTATGGCGCTGGGCGGCGTGCGTGATGAGGCTGAAATTCGCGGTCACCGCCGGACCTATATTGGTTCAATGCCGGGTAAACTGATCCAGAAAATGGCCAAAGTGGGCGTGAAAAACCCGCTGTTCCTGCTCGATGAGATCGACAAAATGTCTTCCGACATGCGAGGCGATCCGGCTTCCGCACTGCTTGAGGTGCTGGATCCAGAGCAGAACGTGGCGTTCAGCGATCACTACCTGGAAGTGGATTACGATCTCAGCGACGTAATGTTTGTTGCGACCTCGAACTCCATGAATATTCCGGCGCCGTTGCTGGATCGTATGGAAGTGATCCGACTGTCCGGTTACACCGAAGACGAGAAGCTGAACATTGCTAAACGTCACCTGTTGCCGAAACAGATTGAGCGTAACGCGCTGAAAAAAGGCGAGTTGAAGGTCGACGATAGCGCCATTGTGGGCATTATTCGTTACTACACCCGTGAAGCTGGCGTGCGTAGCCTGGAGCGCGAAATCTCCAAGCTGTGCCGTAAAGCGGTAAAGCAGCTGCTGCTCGACAAGTCACTGAAACATATTGTGATCAATGGCGACAACCTGCACGACTACCTGGGCGTACAGCGCTTTGACTATGGCCGCGCGGACAACGAAAACCGCGTTGGTCAGGTGACCGGTCTGGCGTGGACGGAAGTGGGCGGCGATTTGCTGACCATCGAAACCGCCTGCGTACCGGGTAAAGGCAAGCTGACCTACACCGGTTCTTTGGGTGAGGTAATGCAGGAGTCTATTCAGGCTGCACTGACCGTGGTGCGCGCGCGAGCGGAAAAACTGGGTATTAATCCAGACTTTTACGAAAAACGCGACATCCACGTTCACGTACCTGAAGGGGCGACGCCGAAAGATGGTCCAAGTGCCGGTATTGCCATGTGTACCGCGCTGGTTTCTTGTCTGACCGGTAACCCGGTACGCGCCGATGTGGCGATGACCGGCGAGATCACCCTGCGTGGTCAGGTTCTGCCAATCGGTGGTTTGAAAGAAAAACTGCTGGCGGCGCACCGTGGCGGCATTAAGACGGTCTTAATTCCAGATGAAAACAAACGTGACCTGGAAGAGATTCCGGACAACGTGATTGCCGATCTGGACATCCATCCGGTGAAACGCATCGAGGAGGTTTTGACTCTTGCGTTGCAAAATGAACCGTCTGGAATGCAGGTTGTGACCGCAAAATAGTGACCTCGCGCAAAGAGCACTAATAAAAACAGGGCTGGCAGACCATTTCGGACTTGCCAGCCTTTTTTTGTATAGCTAATTTAGATGACGGATTAGGCTTGCCATCATTAACGGGTGTTGTAAGGGCATGGCAGGCCTGATATAACTGCTGCGCGGTCGTACTTTGAAGGATTCAGGTGCGATATAAATTATAAAAGAGGAAGAGAAGAGTGAATAAATCTCAACTGATCGACAAAATTGCTGCAGGGGCTGATATCTCTAAAGCTGCGGCTGGACGTGCGTTAGATGCAATTATTGCTTCTGTTACCGAATCCCTGAAGGAAGGTGATGACGTAGCGCTGGTAGGTTTTGGTACTTTTGCCGTTAAAGAGCGTGCTGCCCGTACTGGTCGCAACCCGCAAACAGGTAAAGAGATCACCATTGCCGCGGCTAAAGTACCGGGCTTCCGTGCAGGTAAAGCACTGAAAGACGCGGTAAACTAAGTGATTTCCCCTTTGGGGATGTGACGAAGTACAAGGGCGCATCAACTGATGTGCCTTTTTTATTTGTGATTCCGGTACTTTCTACGCGTTGTGGGCTGACAATTGCCCCATTTTCTTGTCACAATAGACCTTTGTGCGCAGCGTTCAGGAAACGCTATGCTGCGTGAAGCATATATACTCAACATCCTTGCCGCCGTGGTTGTAACAACGCGCAGGCGGCTTGAAGGATAACGCGTATAGTCATCTACAGCGGAGTGTGGTTACACCATGATGGACAGCTTACGCACGGCTGCTAACAGTCTCGTGCTCAAGATTATTTTCGGTATCATTATCGTGTCGTTCATTTTGACCGGCGTGAGTGGTTACCTGATTGGCGGGGGCAACAATTACGCCGCCAAAGTGAATGGCCAGGAGATCAGCCGCGGGCAATTCGAGAATGCGTTCAATAGCGAACGTAACCGCATGCAGCAGCAGTTGGGCGATCAATACTCTGAGCTGGCGGCGAATGAAGGCTATATGAAAACGCTGCGTCAGCAGGTGCTGAATCGTCTTGTAGACGAAGCGCTGCTGGATCAGTACTCCCGCGAGCTGAAGCTCAATATCAGCGACGATCAGATTAAACAGGCTATTTTCGCCACGCCTGCTTTCCAGGTGGACGGCAAATTTGATAACAACCGCTACAACGCGATTGTGAATCAAATGGGAATGACCGCCGACCAGTACGCCCAGGCATTACGTAATCAGCTCACTACTCAGCAGTTGATCAACGGCGTTGCCGGTACGGACTTCATGCTGAAAGGCGAAACCGACGAGCTGGCGGCGTTGGTCGCACAGCAGCGTATCGTTCGCGAGGCGACGATTGACGTTAACGCGCTTGCCGCGAAGCAATCCGTTACCGAGCAGGAAGTTGCCAGCTACTACGAGCAGAATAAAAACAACTTTATGACGCCGGAACAGTTCCGCGTGAGCTACATCAAGCTGGACGCTGCTGCACTGCAGGAGACGGCCAGCGATGCTGATATTCAGTCTTACTATGACCAGCATCAGGACCAGTTCACTCAGCCGCAGCGTAACCGCTACAGCATCATTCAGACTAAAACGGAAGATGAAGCCAAAGCGGTACTGGATGAGCTGAGCAAAGGCGCTGATTTCGCTGCGCTGGCGAAAGAAAAATCAGCCGACATCATCTCTGCCCGTAAAGGTGGCGATATGGGCTGGCTGGAAGATTCCACCACTCCGGATGAGCTGAAAAATGCCGGCCTGAAAGACAAAGGCCAGCTGTCCGGTGTGATTAAATCTTCCGTTGGTTTCCTCGTTGCGCGTCTTGACGACGTACAGCCTGCGCAGGTTAAACCGCTGAGCGAAGCCCGTGACGACATTGCAGCGAAAGTGAAGCAGGAAAAAGCGCTGGATGCGTACTATGCGCTGCAGCAGAAAGTGAGCGATGCAGCCAGCAACGATAACGAATCTCTGGCGGGTGCGGAGCAAGCTGCTGGTATGAAAGCGGTTGAAACGGGCTGGTTTAGCCGTGACAGCCTGCCGGAAGAGCTGAACTTCAAACCGGTCGCTGACATCATTTTCAATGGTGGGCTGGTTGGCGAGAACGGTACGCCTGGCAGTAACTCGGACATCATTACCGTGGATGGCGATCGCGCATTTGTGCTGCGTATTGCAGAGCACAAAGCCGAAGCCGTTAAGCCACTGGCTGAAGTGAAAGAGCAGGTTACTGCGCTTGTTAAGCACAATAAAGCAGAGCAACAGGCGAAGCTGGATGCCGATAAACTGCTGGCAGACCTGAAAGCCGGTAAAGGCGATGAAGCGATGAAAGCAGCAGGTCTGAGCTTTGGTGAGGCGAAAACACTGAGCCGCACGGGTCAGGATCCTCTGAGCCAGGCAGCTTTTGGTCTGAGCCTGCCAGCAAAAGACAAACCGAGTTACGGCGTGGCGAACGATATGCAGGGCAACGTTGTTCTGCTTGCGCTGGACGAAGTGAAAGCGGGTTCTATGCCTGAAGCGCAGAAGAAAGCGATGGTTCAGGGGATTACTCAGAACAACGCGCAAATTACCTTTGAAGCGCTGATGAGCAATCTGCGTAAAGCCGCAAAAATTAAAATCGGTGACGCGCTGGAACAGCAGCAATAACCGAGGCAGCTCGCAAAAAATTGCAAAAAGTTGTATTAACCAAAGGCCGCTTTCGCGGCCTTTTCCATTTCTGATATTTGCCGTTTGTCTGCTGTTCTGCACCTCGCTATCGTGATTCCACTGTTAACAAACACGGAGAAAACAGTATGAAACATGGAATCAAAGCCCTGCTTATCACCCTTTCATTGACCTGCGCCGGTATGGCCCAAAGCGCATTGGCTGCAGAGCCTGTTGCCAAAAGCCACGCGACTCAAACCAAAGCGGATGCCTCAGGGGCGGCGCAAAGCAAGGCTACGCAACCCGCTAAAGCAAGCGATGATGAAGGCACCAGGGTAAGCATCAATAGCGCTTCTGCGGAAGATTTAGCGCGAGTGATGAATGGGGTCGGACTGAAAAAAGCCCAGGCGATTGTCAGCTATCGTGAGGAGTATGGGCCATTTAAAACGGTCGATGATTTAAAGCAGGTGCCGGGGATGGGCAGTTCTTTGGTAGAGCGTAATTTGGCAGTTTTAACACTTTAATAACTTGCGCAGTGGCCAATATTTGCCACACTAGAGAGGTCATACCAGTTATGGCCTCACTACCCTGAATATATTCCTATAAAAACGTAAGGTTCCTGCGCTATGCAAACACAAATCAAAGTTCGTGGTTTTCATCTTGATGTCTATCAGCACGTCAACAATGCTCGTTATCTTGAGTTTCTGGAAGAAGCACGCTGGGATGGACTGGAAAACAGCGACAGTTTTCAGTGGATGACCGCTCACAACATCGCTTTTGTGGTTGTGAATATTAATATCAACTATCGTCGCCCGGCGGTGCTGAGCGACCTGCTGACTATTACCAGTCAGGTGCAGCAATTAAATGGCAAAAGCGGCGTGTTGAACCAGACTATCACCCTGGAGCCGGAAGGACAGGTGGTGGCAGATGCGTTGATAACCTTCGTCTGTATTGATTTGAAAACGCAAAAAGCACTACCGCTGGAAGGGGAGTTGCGCGAAAAACTGGAGCTGATGGTGAAGTAGCGGAAAATGCCCGGTGGTACTTGCGCTTACCGGGCCTACAATGGTGGTCAGTCCCGTAGGCCGGATAAGCCCCCCGCGTCGCCATCCGGCAAAACCTAACGTATTACTTAAGACCGGTTTTTTGCTTCATCGCCGCCATTACCGCCGGTTTATCCGCCAGATAATGGTTCAGACCGTTGGCGCGCAGATTACAGGCCGCGCAGTGACCACAACCGTCACCTTTGATGCCGTTATAGCAGGTCAGCGTTTCTTCGCGTACCAGGTCCAGCTTGCCCCAGTAATCGGCCAGCGCCCAGGTTTCGGCTTTATCGATCCACATCAACGGAGTTTCAAAGCGGATATCTTTTGCCATCCCCAGGCTCACGGCATGGTTCAGGGCCTTGACGAATTCATCGCGACAGTCCGGATATCCAGAGAAGTCGGTTTCGCAAACGCCGGTAATGACCGCCTCCGCTTGCACCTGATACGCGTAAATCGCCGCCAGCGTTAAAAACAGAATATTGCGCCCGGGCACAAAGGTATTGGGAATGCCGTTCGCATCCGGTTCGTAATCCGGCACTGGAATGTTATCGCGGGTCAGGCTGCTGACGGCCAGTTCGCTAAGTAGCGTGACATCAAGCACTTTGTGCGCACGCGCGCCGAGTTTTAAGGCCAGATCACGTGCGACATCAATCTCAGCGCGATGACGCTGACCATAATCAAAGGTCACGCAGTGCACTTCATCATACTGATGTAGCGCTTGCGCCAGACAGGTCGTGGAGTCCTGACCTCCACTGAATACAACAACGGCACGTTTCATGGCTTTTCCTGACAGAGAACGAAACCCATATGGTAGCGCCTGGACGTTGTGTCGACCAGCTTCTTCATGCTGAAGGGGGCGGTAACCAGGCTTCGGTGAACTCAAACCAGCCGCGAGGATTCAGACGTACGCCGTTCACGCCCGGTGGCGCGCTAATACGATAGTGATAATTGAACAGCGGAGTCAGCGTGGCATCATGCATCAGCGTGGCGAATACTTGCTGTAACGCTGCGTGACGATCTTCTTCATTGGCCTGGACTTGCAGGGCATCCAGAGTGGTCTGCAAATGTGTGTATTCAGGGGCATTCAAGACATGTGACCAGAGCTGATCGCAGCGTAACCACTGTTCGAGGGTATATTCAGGCGCTTCGCCAATCAGCCTGTCACCCATCATCAGGTCGGCCTGCGCTAAAGGATGATTACCGTCCCAGTTTTTTGCATTATGAAATATAAGCGTTAATTCACAGCCGAGTAGCGCCAGCGCCTGGCGAAGCTGTTCAGCCATGGCATGTAGTTCAACCGGCAGGTGATATGCCAGCGTCAGTTTTTCCGGTAGCGCTACCTCGTCCAGTTCATCCCATTGTGGGATAGTCCATCCTGGCAGCAGCGCATTGCTCGGGGTTATCAGGTTTTC
The DNA here is from genome assembly GCF_005281115.1 of Citrobacter sp. wls710. Classification (NCBI taxonomy): domain Bacteria; kingdom Pseudomonadati; phylum Pseudomonadota; class Gammaproteobacteria; order Enterobacterales; family Enterobacteriaceae; genus Citrobacter; species Citrobacter sp. wls710. Next base: position 266,699 of record NZ_SZXD01000007.1, on the reverse strand, counting down.
ATCTACCTCCAGCGTTTGGAGCAGGGAAGAACGGTGGATAATATTGACCAGTCGGCGGGCCTGCAGGGTATTCAGACGTGCGCTTTTTCTGAGCGTGAGGTAGCAAAAACCGAGGCTTATGCCGCTACTCACCGGGCTTAACATGGGCAGCTCTTCGGGTTTACCAATTGCAATTTGCACCGGGTGGCGACAGCTGGTGCCCAAATCCTGGGAGAAAAGCTGCGGGGTTATCCAGTATTCAATGGCTTTCAGGAGTGGATGACTCAGGTGGTAGTGATCGTGACTCTCGATACGCACCAGCTCAGGGGTAAACAGCGTCAACCGGAACGGGCCGGTACCCACAAACGGGTGCTCAGGATGCGCCAGGTGACTGCTGTAGCTTGCCAGGCGGTGCGCCAGCCAGAAGTCGGGACGATGCAGAATAAAGGTCAGACACTGGGGATGCGTCACCTCAATGCGCTTTACGCTGATAAACAGCTTATTCAGCGCGGGTAGTTCTAACAGCTTCAGCAACTGCTGATGTAGCTGTGTGCTGCTGACCGCATCGCCGTTATGCCAGGACAGGGTGGAGCGAATATAGAAATCCCAACGCAGGCCGTCGGCGGAGATATTCCAGTGGTGAGCTAAATCACCGCAGGGGCGTTGCGTCTTACTGTCAAACCGGGTCAGGCCAGAAAATACCTGTCCGGCGAGATGTTGCTCTGCGCGGCCAGGGAGAAATCCGGGGTGCAAAGGGTCAAGTTGACGGTAATAGGGGATACGCAGGGTTGGCGCGTCGTTTTGCCACTGACCGCCCATAAATGGCTGTAGCAGGGCTCTTAATTCACCCGGCGCCAGTTGGGCCAGCTCCAGCACGTTAAGCTGTTCCCCCTTTTGCAGCGCCTGCTCCATCATGGTATTACGTAGCGATTCTGGCGTAACCAAAAAACATAGCTGCCCGCGTTTACCCCGCCCTGACTGGGCGTGCCACTCCAGCCAGCCTGCATCCTGCGCTTGTTTTAACAGGGTTCGCACGTGGCGCTCGCTGCAAAAACAGCGTTCAGCCAGTTCGCCCACGGTCACAGACTGTGGTTCGCCGTTCGACGGTTGCCACAGGCGTTGGTATTGATTTAGTCGGTTCAATAGTCGCATATAAACCCGGAACAATTCATTTTATCTATTCACTATTACTTCCGTATATCTCAGGTGATACTGAATCACAAGTTAACCGCCTCACAGTGTGGAGAAAGAGATGGCTCGTCTGGCTGCATTTGATATGGATGGCACCCTTTTGATGCCGAATCACCATTTAGGTGATGAAACGCTTTCAACGCTGGCGCGCCTGCGTGAACGTGATATCACTCTGACATTTGCCACCGGTCGTCATGTGCTGGAGATGCGCCATATTCTGGGTTCCATTTCGCTGGACGCCTTTTTGATCACCGGTAACGGTACGCGTATTCACACGATCGAGGGCGATGTGTTGCACCGCCAGGATCTGGATCCGAATGTTGCAGATACTGTGTTGCACCAGAAGTGGGACACCACGGCCAGCATGCATGTCTTTAATGACAACGGTTGGTTCACCGGACAAGAAATTCCAGCGCTGCTTCAGGCACATGTGTATAGCGGATTTCGTTATCAGATCGTGGATGTGAAACGTATTCCTGCCCACCAGGTCACGAAGATCTGTTTCTGCGGCGATCATGACTCGCTGATCCGTCTGCGTATTCAACTCAATGAGGCGCTGGGTGAGCAGGCGAATCTCTGTTTCTCCGCAGTTGATTGCCTCGAGGTACTGCCGCTGGGTTGTAATAAAGGTTCTGCGCTGGCGGTATTAAGCAACCACTTAGGTTATTCAATGGCTGAGTGTATGGCGTTTGGCGATGCCATGAACGATCGCGAAATGTTAAGCAGCGTAGGGCGCGGCCTGATTATGGGTAACGCGATGCCGCAACTGATTGCTGAACTGCCTCATCTATCGGTGATTGGGCATTGCCGCAATCAGGCAGTATCACACTTTTTGACGCATTGGCTGGACAATCCGCATCTACCTTATTCCCCCGAATGAGAGATCCCTTCCAGCAAGCCAGACTTCGCGTCTGGCTTTTTTTTGTCTGATTAGTGGGTATTCAGGAGTTGAGCCAGCTCCGCTTTCCACGGCGTTAAATCACCGATGTGCGTGACGACCCACTGCGGGTTGTAATAGGTTTCCAGATAACGTTCGCCGCTGTCGCACAGCAGCGTCACCAGCGATCCCGTTTCTCCTGCGTCGCGCATACGGGCGGCAAGTTGTAATGCTCCCCACATGTTGGTACCGGTTGAGGCACCAACTTTACGGCCCAGCTGTGTTTCCAGCCAGTGCGCGGTAGCCACGCTTGCGGCATCCGGCACGCGCAGCATTTCATCGACCACATCAGGAATAAAAGACGGTTCTACGCGTGGGCGACCGATACCTTCGATTTTGCTACCTACCGGGCTGCGTAATGTTGCATCGCGATTTTGCCAGAAGGGCAGAAAGACCGAGTTTTCCGGATCCACCACCATCAAACGAGTATCGTAGCCCTGACAACGAATATAGCGGCCAATGGTTGCCGAGGTGCCGCCGGTTCCGGCGCTCATTACGATATGCCGGGGAACAGGATTGGGCTCGCATTGCATCTGACGAAAGATACTGTCGGCAATATTGTTGTTACCACGCCAGTCGGTGGCACGCTCTGCGTAAGTGAACTGATCCATGTAATGGCCGTTCAGCTCACGAGCCAATTGTTCAGAAGCCGCATAAATTTCGCAGGCGCTTTCCACAAAATGACAACGCCCACCGTAAAACTCAATCTGTTCAATTTTACGTTTCGCAGTACACGAAGGCATAACGGCGATAAACGGTAAGCCTAACAGACGGGCGAAATAAGCTTCGGAGACCGCCGTTGAGCCGGATGATGACTCGATGATTGTGGTGCCTTCTTTGATCCAGCCATTGCACAGTCCATACAGAAACAGTGAGCGCGCCAGACGATGTTTCAGGCTCCCGGTCGGATGTGTGCTCTCATCTTTTAAATAGAGCTGAATGCCCGGAAACGCCGGGAGCGACAGACGAATGAGATGCGTATCCGCAGAACGCTGATAATCCGCGTTGATTTCATTGATGGCGTTTTTAACCCAGGAGCTATTCATCATTAAAAGATATCCATTTGTCATTTTGTGCCCAGAATAGCGAAAAGCACGGAAAAAATTGTTGCCATTTAGCCTTTAAAATAGAATGTAAGGAGAAAATTCTTCTCTGTGGAGTGGATATGTTAGACAAAATTGACCGTAAGCTGCTCGGCTTACTGCAACAGGACTGCACCCTTTCTTTGCAGGCGTTAGCAGATGCCGTTAATCTGACGACCACCCCTTGCTGGAAACGCCTCAAACGGCTTGAAGATGATGGTATCCTGCTGGGGCGAGTCGCCCTGCTGGATCCCGAAAAACTGGGGTTGGGCTTAACCGCGTTTGTGTTGATCAAAACTCAGCACCACAGCAGCGAATGGTATTGCCGCTTTGTCACCGAAGTCACCGGAATGCCGGAAGTTCTGGGATTCTGGCGTATGGCAGGGGAGTATGACTACCTGATGCGGGTCCAGGTCGCCGATATGAAAAGCTACGATGAATTTTATAAGCGCCTGGTGAACAGCGTGCCGGGCCTGTCTGATGTTACCTCCAGCTTTGCGATGGAACAGATTAAATACACAACTGCTCTACCGATTGAATAATTCTTCCGGCGCTCATTGCCGGAAATCTTGTCAGGACATAACGCGTGCGATTATTTGCTCAATTAAGCTGGTACTTCCGCCGGGAGTGGCGTCGCTACCTCGGGGCAGTGGCCTTGCTTATCATCATCGCTATCCTTCAGCTTATTCCGCCGAAAGTGGTCGGGATCATTGTGGATGGCGTGACGACTCAACGCTTCACCACCGAGCGGCTGCTGATGTGGGTGGGGACAATTGCCCTGATTGCCGTGGTGGTTTATTTGCTGCGCTATGTCTGGCGCGTGCTGCTGTTTGGCGCATCTTACCAACTGGCGGTTGAGTTGCGGGAAGATTATTACCGTCAGTTGAGTCGCCAGCATCCTGAATTTTATCTGCGTCACCGTACGGGCGATCTTATGGCGCGTGCCACCAACGATGTCGATCGGGTGGTGTTTGCCGCTGGCGAAGGCGTGCTGACGCTGGTGGATTCGCTGGTGATGGGATGTGCGGTGCTGATCGTGATGTCTACGCAGATAAGCTGGCAACTGACGCTTATTGCGCTACTGCCGATGCCGGTGATGGCGTTAATGATCAAACGTTACGGTGATCGACTCCATCACCGTTTTAAGCTGGCGCAGGCGGCGTTCTCCAGCCTCAACGATCGTACTCAGGAAAGTCTGACCAGTATTCGTATGATCAAGGCTTTTGGCCTGGAGGATCGGCAGTCAGCGTTATTTGCCGCAGATGCTGAAGACACCGGTAAGAAAAACCTGCGCGTGGCGCGCATTGACGCCCGCTTTGATCCCACGATTTATATCGCCATTGGGATGGCTAACTTGCTGGCGATTGCCGGGGGAAGCTGGATGGTGGTGCACGGTTCGCTGACGCTCGGCCAACTGACCAGCTTTATGATGTATCTCGGACTAATGATTTGGCCGATGCTGGCGCTGGCCTGGATGTTTAACATCGTCGAACGTGGCAGCGCCGCGTATAGCCGAATTCGCGCCATGCTGGCTGAAGCGCCGGTGGTGGATGACGGTACTGAACCGGTGCCGGAAGGACGCGGCGAGCTGGCGGTGGCGATTCGCGAGTTTTGCTACCCACAAACCACCCACCCGGCGCTGGAAAATGTGAATTTCCAGCTTAAACCTGGACAGATGCTGGGCATCTGTGGTCCGACTGGCGCGGGAAAAAGTACGGTGCTGTCGCTGATCCAGCGTCATTTTGATATCACCCAGGGCGATGTGCGCTTTCATGATATCCCGTTAACGCGCTTACAGCTGGATAGCTGGCGCAGCCGACTGGCGGTGGTTAGCCAGACGCCATTCCTGTTTTCAGATACCGTCGCCAATAACATCGCCTTAGGACGCCCGCAGGCCACGCAGGAAGAGATCGAACATGTGGCGCGCCTTGCCAGCGTTCATGAGGATATTTTACGTCTTCCTCAGGGCTATGACACCGAGGTGGGTGAACGCGGGGTGATGCTGTCCGGTGGGCAAAAACAGCGAATCTCTATTGCCCGTGCGCTGCTGTTGAACGCTGAAATTCTGATTCTGGATGATGCGCTGTCGGCAGTAGATGGTCGTACCGAGCATCAGATCCTGCATAACCTGCGCCAGTGGGGCGAAGGCAGAACCGTGATTATCAGCGCTCACCGTTTATCGGCTTTGACGGAAGCCAGCGAGATTATCGTGATGCAGCATGGGCATATTGCTCAGCGCGGTGAACATGAATCGTTAGTGCAGCAGCCTGGCTGGTATCGCGATATGTACCGTTATCAGCAGCTGGAAGCGGCGCTGTCCGATGCGCCAGAGATAAACGGGGAGGCGGCTAATGCGTAGTTTTGGGCAACTATGGCCGACCCTGAAAAGGCTGCTGAAGTACGGTTCGCCATGGCGAAAACCGCTGGCGATTGCGGTAGTCATGCTGTGGGTGGCGGCTGCGGCGGAAGTCAGCGGCCCGCTGCTGATTAGCTATTTTATCGATAACATGGTGGCGAAAAACAACCTGCCGCTGGCGATGGTCGCCGGGCTGGTTGCGGCGTATGTGGGATTGCAACTGCTGGCGGCGGGTCTGCATTATGCGCAGTCACTGTTATTTAATCAGGCGGCGGTTGGCGTGGTGCAACAGTTGCGCACTGATGTCATGGACGCTGCGCTGCGCCAGCCGCTCAGCGCCTTTGATACTCAGCCCGTCGGGCAGCTTATCTCACGTGTGACCAATGACACGGAAGTGATTCGTGACCTGTATGTGACGGTTGTGGCAACGGTTCTGCGCAGTGCGGCCTTGATCGGCGCGATGCTGGTGGCGATGTTCAGCCTGGAGTGGCGCATGGCGCTGGTCGCGATGATCATTTTCCCGGCGGTGCTGGTGGTGATGGTGATTTATCAACGTTACAGCACCCCGATTGTGCGCCGGGTGCGCGCTTATCTGGCGGATATTAACGATGGGTTTAACGAAGTCATCAACGGCATGAGTGTTATCCAGCAGTTCCGCCAGCAGGCGCGATTTGGCGAAAGAATGGGCGAGGCCAGCCGTTCGCACTATATGGCGCGGATGCAGACCCTGCGCCTGGATGGCTTTTTGCTGCGTCCGCTGCTTAGCCTTTTCTCGGCGCTGATCCTCTGCGGTTTATTGATGCTGTTCAGCTTTACCTCTGGCAGCTCCATCGAGGTTGGTGTGCTGTATGCGTTTATTAGCTATCTCGGGCGGTTGAACGAGCCGCTTATCGAGCTGACAACCCAGCAGTCAATGCTGCAGCAGGCGGTTGTCGCCGGTGAACGTGTGTTCGAATTGATGGATGGGCCACGTCAACGCTATGGTGAAGACGATCGCCCGCTCAAAAGCGGAGACATTGAGGTGGATAACGTTTCATTTGCCTATCGTGACGATAATCTGGTGCTGCAAAACATCAGTCTGTCCGTGCCTTCGCGTAGCTTTGTGGCCCTGGTCGGGCACACCGGCAGCGGCAAAAGTACGCTGGCCAGCCTGCTGATGGGATACTACCCGCTGACGCAGGGGGAAATCCGCCTTGATGGGAGACCGCTGTCTTCGCTGAGCCATGGTGTATTACGCCAGGGCATCGCGATGGTGCAGCAGGATCCGGTGGTGATGGCGGATACCTTCCTGGCAAACGTCACGCTGGGCCGCGATATCTCAGAAGCGCGGGTATGGCAGGCGCTGGAGACCGTGCAACTGGCGGAGCTGGCGCGCGGCCTGAGCGAGGGGATTCATACCCGGCTGGGCGAGCAGGGCAATAATCTCTCCGTTGGGCAAAAACAGCTGCTGGCGCTGGCGCGGGTGTTGGTTGAAACGCCGCAGGTACTGATCCTCGACGAAGCCACGGCCAGTATTGACTCCGGCACGGAACAGGCGATTCAGCAAGCGCTGGCGGCGGTGCGTGAACACACCACGCTGGTGGTGATTGCGCATCGCTTATCGACGATTGTCGATGCGGACACCATTCTGGTGCTGCACCGTGGACAGGCGGTTGAGCGAGGTACGCACCAGCAATTACTGGCGGCACAAGGCCGTTACTGGCAGATGTATCAACTGCAGCTGGCGGGCGAGGAGCTGGCAGCCAGTACGCAAGAGGATTCCATTATTGCCTGATAGCTGAGACCAACCCGGTATCGTAGGCCGGACGGCAATCAACAATCTGGTGCAAAAATGTAACGCACTATGCACCGTTATAGTGCGTTTTTTCTTTTTCTTCCCCAACGCCCCTCGGTTAGCCCGAACCATCCTGCCATTTTCATTCCTGGCACACCCCTTGCAGTATTCATCTGGTGTATCTGCAGCCACTACTGAATTCTGACTGGAGGGGATCTATGAAGCTGGTTACCGTGGTAATCAAACCGTTCAAACTGGAAGACGTCCGCGAAGCCTTGTCGTCTATTGGTATTCAGGGGCTGACCGTCACCGAAGTGAAGGGGTTTGGCCGACAGAAAGGTCATGCCGAGCTGTACCGTGGGGCTGAATATAGCGTCAATTTTTTGCCCAAGGTGAAGATTGATGTGGCGATTGCCGATGACCAACTGGATGAAGTGATCGATGTCATCAGCAAGGCGGCCTACACCGGAAAAATTGGCGACGGCAAAATCTTTGTCGCCGAGCTGCAACGCGTGATTCGTATTCGTACCGGCGAAACTGACGAAGCCGCACTGTAACGTCTGGCACACAGTGATAGGAAACCAAAAAATGAAGATAGCAACGATGAAAACAGGTATTGCTTCACTGGCGCTGTTGCCGGGACTGGCGATGGCGGCACCGGCGGTCGCGGACAAAGCGGATAACGCTTTTATGATGATCTGTACCGCGCTGGTGCTGTTTATGACCATTCCTGGCATTGCGCTGTTTTACGGCGGTTTGATTCGCGGTAAGAACGTGTTGTCGATGCTGACTCAGGTGACGGTGACATTTGCCCTGGTCTGTATTTTATGGGTGGTTTATGGCTACTCACTGGCCTTTGGCGAAGGGAATAATTTCTTCGGCAACTTCAACTGGGTATTGCTGAAGAACATCGCGTTGACGGCGGTCACGGGGAGCTTCTACCAGTACATTCACGTTGCTTTTCAGGGCTCTTTCGCCTGTATCACCGTTGGGCTTATCGTTGGGGCGCTGGCTGAGCGTATTCGCTTCTCGGCGGTACTGATTTTTGTGGTGGTGTGGTTAACGCTGTCTTACATCCCAATAGCCCATATGGTCTGGGGCGGCGGTTTGCTGGCTTCTCACGGCGCACTGGATTTTGCCGGCGGGACGGTTGTACATATCAACGCAGCGATTGCCGGTCTGGTGGGTGCTTATCTGATTGGTAAACGCGTCGGTTTTGGTAAAGAAGCCTTTAAACCGCATAACCTGCCGATGGTCTTCACCGGCACCGCCATTCTCTACATTGGCTGGTTTGGCTTTAACGCCGGTTCTGCGGGCATGGCGAATGAAATCGCTGCGCTGGCTTTCGTCAATACCGTGGTCGCCACCGCTGCCGCCATCCTCGGGTGGATCTTCGGGGAATGGGCGCTGCGCGGGAAGCCGTCTTTGCTGGGGGCCTGTTCTGGGGCCGTTGCGGGTCTGGTTGGCGTCACGCCTGCCTGTGGCTATATCGGTGTCGGCGGGGCGTTGATTATTGGCGTGGTAGCCGGTCTGGCGGGCCTGTGGGGAGTGACGATGTTGAAGCGTTTTCTGCGCGTGGACGATCCGTGTGACGTGTTTGGTGTTCATGGCGTATGCGGCATTGTCGGCTGTATCCTGACCGGGGTTTTTGCCGCCAGCTCGCTGGGGGGCGTGGGGTTTGCTGAGGGAGTGACCATGGGGCATCAGCTGCTGGTGCAACTGGAAAGCGTGGCGATTACCATCGTCTGGTCCGGCGTGGTGGCCTTCATCGGTTATAAACTGGCAGATATGACGGTGGGTCTGCGCGTACCAGAAGAGCAGGAACGCGAAGGTCTGGATGTGAACAGTCACGGCGAGAACGCTTACAACGCCTGATTTCTCAATATGCCGGATGGCGCTAACGTTTATCCGGCCTACAACGATGTAGTCTGTAGGCCGGATAAGGCATCAATTGCGATTACGCATTACCCCTTCCTGTACGGTAGAAGCGACCAGCACGCCATCCTGGGTATAAAATTCCCCGCGCACAAAGCCCCGGGCACCGGAGGCGGAAGTACTTTCGACGTTATACAGCAGCCATTCATTGATATTGAACGGACGATGGAACCACATTGAGTGGTCAATGGTGGCGATCTGAATCCCTTTTTCCAGGAAACCAATCCCGTACGGTTGCAGCGCGACGGGCAGGAAGTTCAGGTCAGAGGCATAACCCAGCAGATACTGATGGACGCGCAGATCGTCTTGCAGCTGACCGTTGGCGCGGATCCATACCTGACGGGTCGGAGGTGCGACATGACCTTTTAAGGGGTTATGAAACTCCACCGGGCGCACTTCCAACGGACGATCGTTGATGAACTTTTCTTTCAATAACGGTGGCAGAAGATGCGCCACTGAGCGGGCAATTTCTGTTTCTGATTTCAGCTCATCGGGACCCGGCGCATCTGGCATCGTTTTCTGATGTTCAAACCCGTCTTCCGGTGCCTGAAAGGAGGCGGTCATGTAAAAAATGGGTTTGCCATTCTGGATTGCGGCAACGCGGCGCGCGCTGAAGCTGTTACCATCACGCAGGACTTCTACATCATAAATGATGGGTTTTTGGCTATCGCCGGGGCGTAAAAAGTAGCTGTGAAAGGAGTGCACCAGACGTTCTTCCGGAACGGTTTCTTTCGCGGCATACAGCGCCTGACCGACAACCTGTCCGCCAAAAACCTGACGTAATCCTAAGTCTTCACTTTGGCCGCGAAAGAGCCCTTCTTCAATTTTTTCCAGATTTAACAATGTCAGCAAATTTTTGAGTGCCAGACTCATAGGAGCTCTCCAGGTGATATCGATGTCGCGCGAGTTAGGCAGAGTATAACGCAATTTTAAAAGTGGTCCGATGGGTGCAATTGTCTGAATTACGGGCCTATTACAGGCAAAAACAGCTGTCTTGTGCCACACTTAATCACGTTATGTTTTTGTTAACCACTCTTCTGGCGAGGAAAGTTCTCGCTGGTGCATAGATGATAAGGAGAATTTAATGAAACTCGTGCACATGGTAAGTGGTTTAGCGGTTGCAGTCTCTCTGGCAGCCTGCGCCGATAAAAGTGCAGATATTCAGACACCTGCGCCAAGCCCTAATACGTCAATTTCTGACACACAGTCTAAAATTCAGCAGCCCAATGTCTCTGGTACGGTATGGATCCGCCAGAAAGTGGCCCTGCCACCGGATGCGGTGCTGACCGTCACGCTGTCGGATGCGTCGCTGGCCGATGCGCCGTCAAAAGTGCTATCGCAAAAAGCGGTGCGTACTGAAGGTAAGCAAGCGCCATTCAGCTTCGTATTACCGTTTAACCCGGCAGATATTCAGCCCAACGCGCGTATTCTGCTGAGTGCGGCAATTACGGTGAATGGCAAACTGGTCTTTATTACCGATACCGTTCAGACGGTTATCAATCAGGGTGGGACGAAAGCCGACCTGACTTTGGTTCCCGTGCAGCAGACCGCAGTCCCGCTTAATGCTGGCGGCGGCGCAACCACCACGGTGCCTTCGACCTCACCAACCCAGGTGACCCCGTCTTCTGCCGTTCCTGCACCCACGCAGTATTAAGGCAGTCGTAACCCTCTCCATGAGGAGAGGGTTAGTACACCCAGCGATAGCGCTGTAAATCGATTTGCCCACTGCCGGAAACGACAATGCCTTCTGCCAGCAACGCCTGACGTTGTCGTTGCAGATCGGGGCCCGTCAGTGAAATAGCACCGTGGCGATTGACGACCCGATGCCAGGGCAGGGAACTACCTTCGGGGAGACGCTTAAGCACGCCGCCCACCTGGCGCGCAGCGCGCGGCGATCCGGCAAGTCTGGCGACATCGCCATAGGTAGTGACGAATCCTTCGGGGATTGACGCGACAATTTGCCAGACGCGTTGGGGGAAAGTGTCTTGTATATCCATCATTTATTCCTGCGCTAATCCTTCAGCATAATCCTGAATGGCGAGTGAGTGAAGTCGCATTGCGCAAGAAAACAGCATCCGATGCTGGATGGGTTGCATTTACAGGGTGCAGCAGTGATAATGCGCCTGCGCGTTGGTTAACAACGCTCTCAATGGGGGCTCTGTTGGTTCTCCCGCAACACTACTCTGTTTACCAGGTCAGGTCCGGAAGGAAGCAGCCAAGGCAGATGACGTGTGTGCCGGGATGTAGCTGGCAGGGCCCCCACCCAATTCTGCCGTCCGGCAATTTCCTTTCTGTTTATCTTCTTTTCTTTGTCACCGTATCGTCATTTTATTGTCATCAAATGCTGTCAATGTGTTTCGGGGATGTTGTTTGACGCTTTTACCGTCGCCGATCACAAGGATTTTTTACAATGTCGACTGCTGTACTGAATGTCAAAATTGATGAAGCGCTGAAAGAAAAACTTCGTCATTACGCCGAAGTGCATAATGAAAATTTAAGTGTCGCGACGGAAAAGCTGCTGCTGATAGCATTTTCTGCCGTTGAAGAGGCGGGAGTCTCCGCTGAGGATATCGACAGCCAGCATACGGAAGAATCCGTCGTTGACGCACTGACTCCTAAAGAAATCAAAGCATTGCGCAGATTACTGAAGAAGAAAAAATGAAACAACAATCGCTCTCAACCGCCTGTAATTACGGCGAAGCCTGTGAATTGCTGCGTTCCGGCTATGTGAAACATGTTCGCCTGAGCTGGAATGTCGGCAGCGATGAGTTCTTCCGTATTGCTTCCGACTGGTGTGATGCCGGGGCAAAAATTAAGAAGGACGGTGAGAATTTTGTGATTTCCCTGAAAGGTTTTCCGGTTCCTCCGCAGCTGTAATATTGCCCGGACTTCCTTGTCCGTTACGGCATACAAGGGCGAGTCCTTTGGCTCGTCGCTTAAATTATTTTGCGCATTTTCCCGCTGCTGGCTTGCAAACGCAGGTTATCCCAAATGGGTTGCAACACCCTGAAGGCGGCGCGTGCTGTATCATCCGGCAATGTGAAGGGCATGCGCAAAAAACGATCGAATGCGCCATCGAGGCCGAAGCGCGTACCGGTTCCTAACTGAATCCCCGCGCTTTCGGCGCGCGTGGCAAAGAGCGTCGCCAGCGTATCGGGCAGTTCGACCCAGAAAGAGAGTCCTCCTTGTGGTTGGGTAAACTGCCATTCCGGGAAATGTGTATGCATCAGACTGGAACACAGGTCGCGCTGCGATGTCAGCAACCGTCTTCTGTCAGGCAGAAAGCGCTCAGCGTTATCCAACAACCAACGGGTGGCGAGTTGTTCAAGTACCGGAGAGCCCAAATCGAAGGTGTCGCGGGTTTGTACCAGGGCGGCAATTGTTCGTGACGAAGCCCGAATCCAACCCAAACGTAATCCTCCCCAAAAGCTTTTCCCTGCCGAACCCAGTAAAATGATTGGGGCATCGCGATTGAACGCGGCAAGCGGCGGTGGTGGCGGGGCGTCGTACCACAGGTTCACCATCGTCTCATCGACTACCAACGTGGTACGCGTTCTTTCGGCAATATCTGCGACAACCTGGCGGGTTGCGGCGTCCATGCAGCGCCCGGTCGGGTTATGAAAGTCTGGCATCAGGTAGGCCATTCTGGGCGCCGTTTGCGCGATGGTGGCGACCAGACCGGCCGTATCCCAACCCTGCTCGGGTAGCGACACGCCAACAGGCCGACAGGACGCGCCCTGAATAGCGGCAATCGCCAGCGGATACGTGGGGTGATCAACGACGACGCGATCGCCAGGACCTGTCAGCAAACGCAGGAGCAGCGCCAGACCGCTGACCGCGCCATTCACCACCATTATTTCATCGGGCTGCGTGGGGAGTCCGCGCTCGCAATAATGCCGGGCGATGGATTCACGTAAAGCTGCCAGCCCCTGCGGCAGATACCCGGAACTCAGCAGATGTTGCGGCATCGCGAACAACGCTTGCTGATAAGCCTGATGAATTTCGGGACCGGCACTGAGCGCTGCCGTGGACAAATCAAGCGCAGTGCCAGCGCTGGTTCGCGTTGGCACATGGCGAATGTGTTCCGGCAGAATAACCCGTGAACCGCTCCCATGACGGCTCTCCAGATAGCCTTCCTCACGCAGTTGTGCCATAGCACTGGCAACGGTGGTTCGGCTCACTTCCAGAACGGCAGCGAGTTCACGCTCGCCGGGCAAGCGGCTATCCAGCGCCAGACGACCATCGAGAATCAATAGACGTAGCGCTTCTGCCAGCTGTCGCCAGAGGGGCGTTCGCGAAGGGCTTTCCTGCCAGTGGCCGAGCAGGCGCTGCAAAGACTGACTTCCATAACGGCGAGATGACATAGCAGTCCACTTTTTGAAAACTGGACATTAATCATAGTGCCAATTACGGGGAAGATGAAAGCTATCTGAGAGTGAGAGGGAAAAAGCATGCTGCGTCGTTTACTTCAGCTGTATATCGGTCTGGCGCTGTACGGTGTGTCGACGGCCATGTTTGTTCGTGCCGATTTAGGGGCCGATCCGTGGAACGTATTTCACCTGGGCGTGGCCAATTTACTGTCGATGAATATCGGCGTGGTGATTATTGTCGTAGGCGTGTTGGTGCTGCTGGCGTGGATACCGCTACGCCAGCGTCCCGGATTTGGCACCCTGAGCAATGTCATTATGATTGGGCTGGCTGCAGATGCCGCGCTGGTAGTGATCCCGGGATTTGAATCCCTGCTGGCGCGCAGCGGCCTGCTGGTGATGGCGGTGATACTGAATGCATTAGCCACCAGTTTATACATTGGCGCTGGTTTTGGCGCGGGCCCACGGGACGGTCTGATGACCGGTATTCACGCACGTACCGGATGGCCGGTACGACGCATTCGCACCACCATTGAAGTGTCAGTGTTGCTTATCGGTTGGTTGTTGGGGGGGACCGTGGGGGTGGGCACGGTATTGTATGCGCTGGCTATTGGGCCGTTAATTCAGATTTGCCTGCCGTGGTTTCGCCATCAGCCACAGTCGCGCATTCGTGTCAGGAGTGAGTCTGGGGCACGATCGTCCGCTGGCGACTAAACTTAACCTCGACTGACGCGGCCAGAATCGGCTTGCCGCGCAGTAAACTTCGGAGGTTTTTCTCATGAAGTATGTTGATGGTTTTGTGGTTGCCGTACCCGCTGAAAATAAGGAGGCGTACATTGCGATGGCGGCAAAAGCAGCTCCGCTTTTCAAGGAGTTCGGCGCATTACGCGTGGTGGAGTGCTGGGCTGATGATGTCCCCGACGGCAAATTGACCGATTTTCGCATGGCAGTGAAAGCGCAGGATCATGAAGAGGTGGTATTCAGCTGGATTGAATACCCATCCAAAGAGGTCCGCGATGCGGCGAATCAGAAGATGATGTCCGATCCCCGTATGAAGGAATTCGGTGAATCTATGCCATTTGATGGCAAGCGAATGATCTACGGTGGATTTGCGCCCATTATGGACGAGTGATGTGACTGGCTGTGCGGCGTGCCGCCAGCCATCTCAACATCAACAGCCCTGTTAAAGCCGTTTTTCAGCCCACAGAATAAATTCCGCTTTTGGCAGTGCCTTACTGTAAAGCCAGCCCTGACCATACTGCACGCCATGTTGTCGTAGCCAGGCTTCCTGATTTTCAGTTTCGATACCTTCTGCCACCATTTCCAGCTTCAGCGTTTTGGCAATCTCAATGATATGCGGCGTCACGTTGTTGTACTCCAGGGCATCAACAAAGGATTTATCTATCTTCAGGATGTCCACATCCAGATCCTGTAAATAGCTCAGGCTGGAATAGCCGGTACCAAAGTCATCGATGTATATTGAGTGTCCCGCCTGACGATATTTAGCAATAAACGGCGCGCTGTTTTTCGGATCGGCAAACTCGCGTTCGGTCAGTTCCAGCGCGATTTGCGCTGGCTTAAGCTGCCAGTGTTTTACCTTCTGGCCTAACAGAGCGGGAAGCGTTTCAGAAGCCAGATCGGCTGACTCAAGGTTAATGGAGATATGCTGATCCGGATGTTGACGCAGCCATTTTCCTAAATCGTCAAATACGCTTTCAATTATCAAACGCGTGAGGGGTTTTGTCAGTCCGGTCTCCTGCGCCATCGCGACAAAAATTTCGGGCGACAAATAGCTCCCATCGGCCTGCTGCCAACGGGCCAGCGCTTCTGCCCCGACCACTTTTCCCGTTGTGAGTGAGATAATCGGCTGGTAATGGACCTTGATATCCCGATTCTGGATGGCATCCTGCAACTGGTGATGGGGGGACTGTAAGCGGCGCAAAATGCGCAGAATAAAGGCGGCGGTAAGCAGGCCGATGATAATCCCTGCCGGGACCCAGATCAGGGCCTGTCGGTGCCAGGTTTTTTGTAAGGGTAGGGTAGATGCCCAGGTGACGATCGTGATGCCCAGTTCGGGGAAGGGGCGAGCATTAAAAATACTGCTACCTTTCTGAAAATGAGTGATCGAATGTTCTTGTTTCACGTGTTGCAAAACGTCTGATGGCAGCGCGGCGCTACTGGCAACCACCACGTTGCGTGCGGTGCCAATGATTGTGACTTCTATCGGCCATGAGCCAAACGGGATGACGTCAATAAAGGAGCCCGGATCGACCATCACAACATAATGCTCGCTACCTAAAGCTGCCATAAAACGCTTGATGCCCAAATCATTTTGCGTAGTAAGCCATGCGCGATATCCATCCGGCGTGACTTTC
Organism: Citrobacter sp. wls710; assembly: GCF_005281115.1. Classification (NCBI taxonomy): domain Bacteria; kingdom Pseudomonadati; phylum Pseudomonadota; class Gammaproteobacteria; order Enterobacterales; family Enterobacteriaceae; genus Citrobacter; species Citrobacter sp. wls710. The sequence continues at coordinate 250,703 of NZ_SZXD01000007.1, read as the reverse complement.
ATTGCTGGTGGAAATGCGGCAGCCTGGCTGTTTTTTTCCAGAGATGAACATTGCGGAACATTGTCTTTGAGATACAGCACTTCCTGAATATAGCGATAGCTATATGACAAGCGACGCATTTCCAGCAGATGCTCGTCACTACAAGGCACCCCCTGAAAGGATTCTATGTGGCGTAATGCTTTCCTGGCCTGCTCGCCGACGCGTTCCGTGCGCAATGCGACTCGTGTTGAGAACATATCGAGTTCATCGATAAATTTTGTTTCGACCTGACGATGTGCCAGCCACAAGCTTAAACCTACGGGCGCGAGAATAGAAAGAAACAGCACCCCGGTTACCAGGCTTATCAGATGTCGTGTTGTCACAATGATATCCTTATTAACACAGCGTAAGGAAAGTATATCTGAAAGCCGAAAAAGCTATTCGATTGGCATCATATATTTAGGGCCACTTATCATCCCGTTTGTTTGTCCGTAGCGTAAATCAGGTTGTGATTTAAACAAGAGTGGTGTATTTTTATGGTTATGTTATAACGTAACAATTAAGGTTGCCATGAAACCGGATATCCATCCTTTTTATCGTACCGTGGTGTTTCACGATACCAGTGCCAATGAATATTTTAAGGTCGGTTCGACCATCAAAACCGAACGTGAGATTGAGTTCGAGGGGAAAACGTACCCGTATGTGACTCTCGATATCTCATCTAAGTCACATCCGTACTACACCGGAAAACAAAAGACCTTTGATAACGAAGGTAGCGCAGCGCGCTTCCAGAAACGTTTTGGTCATTTTATTGGCGCTAAGCGAGGTTAAAATGCAGGTACTCAATTCGCTTCGCAGCGCAAAACAGCGGCACCCTGACTGCCAGATAGTGAAACGCAAAGGGCGCTTGTATGTTATCTGTAAAACGAATCCGCGATTTAAAGCGGTACAGGGCCGTAAAAAAAGACGTTAGTTTCATTGCCAGCATTCAGGGATTAAAGTGCGTTTCCTTCACAGGGACGCACTTTTTTATGGTAACGGCGAAATTACTGGCTGGCCTGCGGGCGGGTGAGCGTAAACACATCGTAGAACGAGAGTTCGCCTTTACGTGAAATCATCTTTTGCAGCTGTGCTTTATGTTCGCTATCAACTGAAGGGGAGTGCAAAATAGAGTCGATGAGTGAGGAGGGAACAAAACGCGTGTTGTACCATTCACCGTTATAGCAAACTCTGAAATCGAGGACGTCGATGTCTTCATAGCGATAGCGCGGCGCCACGTCGAAAAAGAAAAAGCCGTTAAGTATGACAAACAGTACTACCAGCAGCCATACCGAATCGACCAGTGTTTCTGACTGTAGCATTACCGCCAGCGTAGCAAACCACGCCACATACATACCGATAAACAGCCCCGGATGTTTGCGAATAAAGCTGATGCTAAAGCGCGGTTTGTTGTCGCGCTTCTCGCGAATATTTAAGTCGTCGATTGTTTCGGTAAGCAGGCGCTGTATTTCTGTCATCTCTTGCCTTCGTGATATCTGCAAAATTCAGGAGGGATCGCCCTATTTTAAAAGGGGACACCTTCTGAAGAAAGTAACAGATTAACCACAATTTAGCATAACAGTTACATTTAAGATCACAGTGTTTTGATGATCCTCGCGGGATTACCGCCGACTACGCTGTTTGCCGGAACACTTTTCGTCACCACCGCGCCAGATGCTACAACGACATTATCTCCGAGCGTTACGCCTGGATTTATTACTGCACGTCCGCCTATCCAGACGTTGTTGCCAATAGTGACGGGTTTTCCCAGCTCCAGCCCGCTGTTGCGTTCGGTCGCATCCAGCGGATGCGTGGCTGTGTAGATATGGACGCCGGGTGCCAGCATGCAGTTATCGCCAATATGGATTGGACAGACATCAAGCATGACGCAGTCGAAGTTGGCGTAAAATTCTTTACCGAGGTAGATGTTATAACCGTAATCACAGCGGAAAGAGGGTTCAATATACGCGGCCTCGCTTTGGCCCAACAGATCATGCAGGATGGCCTGACGCTCACTTTTTGCGTCTGGCGCAGTAAGATTATAGCGATGGGTCAACTGACGAGCGCGTAGTCGGTCGTCGCGCAACGTTTCATCCGCCGGGCGATAGAGTTCACCGGCGATCATTTTCTGCTTTTCTTTACTCATTACGAATTCCCTGTGTACTGATGAACATTTCAGCACAGTAAAACGCAATGCAAATAAGGGGAACGTTCCCGTTGCTTCACTGTGATCGTAGTCACGTGATTTGAATTAAATAACCATTGTAAATGCGAAAATGGTCAGTCAGACAAATGTACCGCTATACCTGACTTAACCTTGAGAACAATTAGCGAATGAATTTCCAAACGGAAGTTGGAATCTTGTCGTAGAGCTTATTCATGGTCAATTCAGCAAGGCGGTGATCCGCTGCTGAGTAAAATACAGCCAGTTCGTTGTCGGACAATTCATATTTATTTTTTTCAATAACGCGCTCAAGCGTGTCAATTGTCTGGCAGCGTCGCAGGCGCATCAAATAATCTGTTTTAGTTAATGGTTTATCAGACATAACTCTTACCTATGATTGTAATAATTTTTAACAAGACAAACTAACAGGATTAGCCCTGGTGGCATTGACAAAACAGCGAAACAGTCGATTACCTGATTTCCGCCATTTCTGCAGATCCTGCGTATTAATACCATAACTGCTGAACAACATAAAAGTGTCATCCAGGTATTCATCTATCTGCGCAATCAGCTTATTGTCCTCATTGTACTTAATTTTATAATTAAGTGCGAAGGTTGCAATATGCTCTATCAGTTCATTGAGCTGTAAGCTGGTTGCAGAGGTAGGGTCGTTAACCCAGCCATGGTTACTTTGTTCAAGGTTTGCAAGACAGTCATGATACAGAGTTTCGCAGAGAAATTTAAGCTGCGCGATATCATGTCTTTTGGGTGAGTATTCATCCATAACGCATCCCCTTCTTCGTGGCTTAAACTAACCGAACACCTTCGGGATGGATACAACAAACTACCTGGAACTTGCCCGCGACTCCTGATGATTTAACTATAATCTACTCTAAAAAAGATTTCATCGCCATATCACGAAAAATTACAATTATGCAAAATTATGATGTAGCGTCATTTTTACATTTTAACAGATAAATGCAGTTATTCGAAATCGGACAAATTCTTTATTCTTCGGGCAATCATCAGGTTATCTTGATTAGCTATAGCAACAACAGGCAACAACCGACAAGATCGACCGATAGCCAGGAATAATCTTAATATTTATTAACGTAAATAAGAACTCTCAACACTTTTTAAGAATAGCCTTTAAGGCTACAGGGATTATATCGCTTATTTAAGCTGGAGCAAATAAACAGAATCGCAATAAGTGGATTTTATGATTTTTCCAGAAAAAAGGCCGCTTGCGCGGCCTTATCTTTAGAGAGGTATCAATGATGATCGACTGAGTGGCTATGCTCAATATCTTCATTTTTGCGGCTAAAGCGGCGGCGTACCACCACAAAGAACACCGGAACAAAGAAGATAGCCAACACGGTTGCCGTCACCATCCCGCCCATTACGCCAGTACCAACGGCGTTCTGCGCGCCGGAACCTGCGCCGGAGCTGATTACCAGCGGCATTACGCCCAGAATAAATGCCAGTGACGTCATCAGGATCGGACGTAAACGCATGCGGACCGCGTCCAGCGTTGCCTCAATCAGTCCTTTGCCCTCTTTATCCATCAAGTCCTTGGCGAATTCGACGATAAGTATCGCGTTCTTCGCCGACAACCCAATGGTTGTGAGCAGGCCTACCTGGAAGTAAACGTCGTTAGTCAGGCCACGGAACGTTGCCGCCAGCAATGCGCCGATAACCCCCAACGGTACCACTAGCATTACTGAGAACGGAATAGACCAGCTCTCGTACAATGCCGCCAGGCACAGGAAGACGACGATCAGTGAAATGGCATACAGCGCAGGGGCCTGGTTGCCGGACAGTCGTTCCTGATAGGACATACCTGTCCAGTCATAACCGATACCGGATGGCAGTTTGCTGGCCAGTTGCTCCATCATTGCCATCGCTTCACCGGTACTTTTACCCGGTGCGGCCTGGCCTAAGATCTCCATGGAAGGCAGACCGTTATAGCGTTCCAGACGCGGTGAACCATATTCCCAACGTGAGGTAGAGAAGGCGGAGAATGGGACCATCTGTCCATCGCTGCCGCGGACGTACCAGTTGCCAATATCTTCCGGCAACATACGGTATTTCGCTTCAGACATGACGTAAACTTTCTTCACACGACCACGGTCGATGAAGTCATTCACGTAGCTTCCGCCCCATGCTGCACCCAGCGTTGTATTAATATCACTAATGGAAACACCCAGAGCCTGCGCTTTTTCCTGATCGATATCGATCTTGAACTGCGGCGTATCTTCCAGACCGTTAGGACGTACGCCGACTAACAGATCAGGATGTTTCGCAACTTCACCAAACAGCTGGTTACGTGCCTGGGTCAGTTTTTCATGGCCCAAACCTGCCTGGTCAATCAACTGGAAGTCAAAACCGGTGGCAGTACCTAACTCCACAATGGCTGGCAGGTTAAAGGCAAAGACCATTGCATCTTTAATCTGCGAGAATGCGCCCATCGCACGCTCGGTAATCGCCTCAACTTTATTCTCTTTACCTGGGCGTTCGCTCCAGTCTTTCAGCGAGACGAACGCGATACCGGTGTTCTGACCACGACCCGCAAAACCGAAGCCGTTAACGGCGAATACCGATTCAACGTTCGCTTTTTCTTTCGTCAGATAGTAATCCGTCATTTCGTCCAGCACCTTCTGGGTACGCTCTTGCGTTGCACCCGCTGGCAGCTGAGCCATGGACAGGAATACCCCCTGGTCTTCATCTGGCAGGAACGAACTTGGCAGACGAACGAACAGATAGGCCATGCCCACGACGATGATCAGATACAGCGCCAGATAACGACCGGTGCTGCGCAGAATACCGCCCACGCTGTCGGTGTAATGGTGCGTGCTCTTATCGAACATGCGGTTAAACCAGCCGAAGAAGCCTTTTTTACCTTCTCCGTGATCGCCTTTAGCAATCGGTTTGAGCATGGTCGCACACAGAGCAGGGGTCAGAATCAATGCCACCAGTACTGACAACGCCATCGCGGAAACAATGGTGATGGAGAACTGACGGTAAATTGCACCGGTAGACCCCCCGAAGAATGCCATCGGGATAAATACCGCTGACAGCACCATCGCGATACCCACCAGCGCGCCCTGAATCTGGCCCATTGATTTACGTGTCGCTTCCTTCGGCGGTAGTCCTTCTTCCGCCATAACACGCTCAACGTTCTCGACCACCACGATGGCGTCATCCACCAACAGGCCGATGGCGAGCACCATCCCGAACATCGTCAGGGTGTTTATCGAGAAGCCGAAAATCGCAAGGACGGCAAACGTACCCAACAGCACTACCGGTACGGCGATAGTCGGAATCAACGTCGCGCGGAAGTTCTGCAGGAACAGATACATGACCAGGAACACGAGGATGATCGCTTCCGCCAGCGTTTTCACCACTTCGTGAATAGAGATTTTCACGAACGGTGTGGTGTCATATGGGTAAACGATCTTCAGACCTGACGGGAAGAACGGTTCCATCTTCTTCAGTTCGTCGCGGATAGCATTTGCCGTGTCCAGGGCGTTAGCGCCTGTCGCCAGCTTGATACCCAGACCGGATGCTGGTTTACCGTTGAACTTCGCAATGATGTCGTAGTTCTCGCCGCCCAGCTCTACTTTCGCCACGTCACGCAAACGAACCTGGGAACCATCCTGATTTACTTTCAGCAGAATTTTGCTGAACTCATCGGCGGAGGTCAGACGGGTCTGCGCGATGATCGACGCGTTAAGCTGCTGGCCTTTCACCGGCGGCGTACCACCTAACTGACCGGCTGCAACCTGGGCGTTTTGCGCTTTGATTGCGTTGATGACATCAACCGGTGTCAGCTGGAAATTGTTCAGTTTGTTTGGATCCATCCAGATACGCATTGCGTACTGCGAACCGAACAGCTGAACGTCGCCCACGCCTGATGTACGGCTAATGGCATCCTTCATGTTGGCGCCAACGTAGTCGGAAATATCCTCCTGCGTCATGGTGCCATTGGTGTTGATAACACCGACGACCATCAGGAAGCTGCTGGATGATTTCTCAACGCTAACCCCTTGCTGCTGTACTTCCTGCGGCAGTAACGGCATAGCCAGCTGCAGTTTGTTCTGCACCTGTACCTGCGCAATGTCCGCATCAGTACCAGACTGGAAGGTTAGGGTGATCTGCACGGTACCCGTGGAGTCACTGTTTGAGGACATGTACATCAGGTTATCGATACCGTTCATATTCTGTTCGATAACCTGCGTAACAGTATCCTGTACTGTTTTGGCATCAGCGCCAGGGTAGGTCGCGGAGATCGTCACTGCTGGCGGTGCAATAGTCGGATATTGCGCTACCGGCAATTTGAGGATCGCGAGCCCCCCTGCCAACATGATGATAATGGCGATCACCCACGCAAATATTGGGCGATCGATAAAGAAATTAGGCATGTCTTAACGGCTCCTGTTTAAGTTAAGACTTGGACTGTTCAGGTTGGCTACCGCTTGCGGCTTGCTGGTTATTATCCGCGGTAATCTCCTGGGCTTTTACCTGCGCGCCAGGACGTACTTTTTGCAACCCAGTGACAATCACGCGGTCGCCCGGCTTAAGTCCATCAGTGACTAACCATTTATCGCCAATCGCTTGTGCGGCGACAATTTGACGCATTTCAACTTTGTTATCTGCACCGATAACCAAGGCACTGGCATCACCACGCGGTGTGCGGGTAACGCCTTGCTGCGGAACCAGTAATGCAGTTGGGTTAGTCCCTTCTTCCAGACGAGCACGGACGAACATTCCCGGCAGTAAGGTGTGATCCGGGTTAGGGAAGATTGCGCGTAACGTAATCGAACCGGTGGTTTGATCTACCGTAACATCGGAAAATTCCAGCGTACCGGCCTGCGGGAACTTAATGCCGTCATTGGTCACCAGCTCGACTTTCGCTTTACCGTTCTCTTGCTTCAGCGTGCCGTTGGCCAACTCTTGTTTCAGGCGCAGGAAGTCGTTACTTGACTGCGTCACGTCCACATAGATAGGGTCCAACTGCTGAACGGTAGCCAGTGCGGTCGCCTGACCGTTTTGCACCAGAGCACCTTCCGTAACGGATGACTTACCAATGCGGCCGCTGATCGGCGACGTCACTTTGGTATAGGCCAGATTGATGCGTGCAGTTTCTACTGCGGCTTTCGCGGCGACGACGGCGGCGTTCGCCTGCTGTGCGTCTGCCAGCGCGCTATCGTAATCCTGTTGACTGATGTACTTAGTACCCAACAGTTTCTGATAACGTTTAACCGTCAGTTGAGCGATATTTGCTGCGGCTTGTGCTTTGGCCAGATCGCCTTTTGCGCTCTCATAAGCGGCCTGATAAGTCGCAGGATCAATCTGATAGAGAGATACACCCGCTTCGATGTCACCACCTTCCGTGAAATTACGTTTCAGGATGATGCCGCTAACCTGAGGACGAACTTCAGCAATGCGATACGCACTGGTGCGACCCGGGAGTTCGGTTGTTATCTGTAGAGGTTCAGTTTTGAGCGTAACAACTCCAACCTCTGGCATCTGCTGGCCCCCTTGTTGGGCCTGTTTGTCGTCACATCCTGTTAGCGCTAAGCTGCCTGAGAGCATCAGAACGACTGCCAGAGGCGTTAACCCTCTGTTTTTGTTCATATGTAAACCTCGAGTGTCCGATTTCAAATTGATCAATGGCTTAAAGCCCATAAACCCATTGCTGCGTTTATATTATCGTCGTGCTATGGTACATACATTCACAAATGTATGTAAATCTAACACCTGTAAATTCACTGACCTATGGCACGAAAAACCAAACAACAAGCACAGGAAACACGACAGCACATTCTCGATGTTGCTCTGCGTTTGTTTTCGCAACAAGGGGTATCATCCACCTCGCTTGCGGAGATCGCAAAAGCCGCTGGTGTCACGCGCGGCGCAATCTATTGGCATTTCAAAAACAAATCGGATTTATTCAGTGAAATTTGGGAGCTAGCAAAACCTAACATTGATGAGTTAGAGACTGAGTATCAAGCAAAATTCCCCGACGATCCACTATCAGTATTAAGAGAAATTTTAATTTACGTTCTTGAAGCTACCGTGACAGAAGAACGCAGACGTTTGTTGTTGGAAATTATATTCCACAAATGCGAATTTGTCGGGGAAATGGCCACTGTTCAGCTAGCTCAACGCAGTCTGTGTATTGAGAATTACGACCGTATCGAACAAACATTGCGGCACTGCATGAATGCCAACATGCTGCCGGAAAATCTGAACACGCGGCGCGTGGCGGTGCTGCTGCGTAGCTATGTTACCGGAATTATAGAGAACTGGTTATTTGCCCCTGAATCTTTTGATCTGAAAAAAGAAGCGCGTGAATACGTCGCAGTGCTGTTGGAGATGTGTCTTCTCTGCCCAAGCCTGCGGGTTAATGTGGCGAAATCCTACTAACTTTTGAGGTCTGAACCAGGAATTATCCTGGTCGTTTTGCCTGCTGCTATTCTGCCGCTCACAGCCGTGATATTCTTGCCGCTTGACTATTTCCGGTCACTTTTCCGGTTCAGAAACGTTCATTCTCATGACTATGTTGCAGCTCTATAAACGTTCACAGCATCTTATTGCTATTACCTTTCTTTTCTTCATTCTATTGCTTTCTTGCCAGTCGTCAGCATTTGCACGGGCGCAACAGAGTGGAGATCTGCCGACGAAAGCGGATATTCAGAGCCAACTGGACGCGCTGAATAAACAAAAAGATCTCTCCGCGCAGGATAAGCTGGTTCAGCAGGATCTGACCGATACCATCGCCACGCTGGATAAAATCGATCGCGTGAAAGATGAGACCGTACAGCTTCGGCAGAAAGTTGCCGAGGCGCCGGAAAAAATGCGTCAGGCAATGGATGCGTTAAATTCGCTCAGCGATGTTGATAATGACGATGAAACGCGAAAAACGCTGAGTACGCTCTCCTTACGCCAGCTGGAGTCGCGCGTGGCGCAGGTATTGGATGACCTGCAAAGCGCGCAAAACGATTTGGCCGCTTATAACAGCCAACTGGTATCACTGCAGACTCAGCCAGAGCGCGTGCAAAATGCGATGTACACCGCGTCGCAGCAAATGCAGCAAATCCGCAATCGGCTTGATGGTAATAACGTGGGTGAGGCGGCGTTGCGCCCCAGCCAGCAGGTCCTGCTGCAGGCACAGCAGGCGCTCCTGAACGCGCAGATCGACCAACAACGTAAAAGCCTTGAAGGTAATACGATTTTGCAGGACACCTTGCAAAAACAACGCGATTACGTGACGGCAAACAGCAATCGTCTTGAACACCAGCTCCAGCTCCTGCAAGAAGCGGTAAACAGCAAACGACTGACGTTAACCGAAAAGACGGCGCAGGAAGCGGTATCGCCTGACGAAGCTGAGCGTATTCAGTCTAATCCGTTAGTGAAGCAGGAACTGGACGTCAACCATCAGCTTAGCCAGCGTCTGATCGCCGCGACCGAAAACGGCAATAACCTGATGCAGCAAAACATTAAGGTCAAAAACTGGCTCGATCGCGCGCTGCAATCCGAACGCAATATTAAAGAGCAGATCGCTGTCCTGAAAGGCAGTCTGCTGCTGTCACGTATTCTGTACCAGCAGCAACAAACGCTGCCGTCGGCAGATGAGCTTGCCGATATGACCAACCGGATCGCCGATTTGCGTCTGGAGCAGTTCGAGGTCAATCAGCAACGTGACGCCCTGTTCCAGAATGATGCGTTTGTCGCCAAACTGGAAGAAGGGCACAGCAGCGAAGTCAACGGTGAAGTTCATGATGCCCTGCTGCAGGTCGTGGATATGCGCCGGGAGCTATTGGATCAACTGAATAAGCAACTGGGTAACCAGTTGATGATGGCGATTAACCTGCAAATCAACCAGCAGCAGTTGATGAGCGTGTCAAAAAACCTGAAAGGGATCCTCACCCAGCAAATTTTTTGGGTTAACAGTAACCGCCCAATGGACTGGGACTGGATCAAAGCCTTCCCGCAAACGCTGAAAGACCAGTTTAAATCGATGAAAATCACCGTGAACTGGGAAAAAGCCTGGCCAGCGGTATTTATTGCCTTCCTCGCAGGGTTGCCGCTGCTGCTCATTGCCGGATTAATCCGCTGGCGTTTGAAATGGCTGAAAGAATATCAGGCGAAATTAGCCGCTGCGGTAGGCAACCTGCGTAATGACAGTCAGCTCAATACGCCAAAAGCGATACTGATCGATCTCATCAGAGCGCTGCCGGCCTGTCTGATTATCCTCGCCGTGGGTCTGATTCTGCTTACCATGCAGCTGAATATCAGCGACCTGCTGTGGGCGTTCAGTAAGAAGATGACCGTCTTCTGGCTGGTGTTTGGTCTGTGCTGGAAGGTGCTGGAAAAAGATGGCGTGGCGATACGCCATTTTGGCATGCCTGCAAAGCAAACCAGCCACTGGCGTCGCCAGATTGTGCGTATTAGCCTGGCGTTGTTACCGCTTAACTTCTGGTCGGTTGTTGCTGAACTGTCACCGCTCAATTTGATGGATGATGTGCTTGGTCAGTCCGTCATTTTCCTCAATCTGTTGCTGATCGCCTTCCTGGTATGGCCAATGTGCCGTGAAAGTTGGCGTGACAAAGAGTCGCATGGTCTGCGTCTGGTCACCATTACCGTGCTGTCTATTATCCCTATCGCATTGATGGTGCTGACGGCGACAGGGTATTTCTATACCACGCTGCGCTTGTCGGGGCGCTGGATTGAAACGGTTTATCTGGTTATTGTCTGGAACTTGTTGTATCAGACGGTACTTCGCGGGTTGAGCGTAGCGGCGCGGCGCATCGCCTGGCGTCGTGCGTTAGCGCGTCGTCAGAACCTGGTGAAAGAAGGGGCTGAAGGCGCAGAACCGCAAGAAGAGCCGACCATTGCGCTGGAGCAGGTTAACCAGCAAACCTTGCGTATCACCATGCTGGTGATGGTTGCCTTGTTTGGTGTTCTGTTCTGGGCAATTTGGTCCGATTTGATCACCGTGTTCAGTTACCTCGACAGCATTACGCTCTGGCATTATAACGCTACAGAAGCGGGGGCCGCAGTGGTGAAAAGCGTCACCATGGGCAGCCTGTTGTTTGCGATTATTGCGTCAATGGTCGCATGGGCGCTGATCCGCAACTTACCCGGCCTGTTGGAAGTGCTGGTACTCTCGCGACTGAAAATGCGCCAGGGGGCGTCGTATGCGATTACCACTATTCTTAACTATGCGATCATCGCTATCGGTGCGATGACGGTCTTCGGTTCGCTCGGCGTCTCGTGGGATAAACTACAGTGGCTGGCCGCAGCTTTGTCGGTTGGTCTTGGTTTTGGTTTGCAGGAGATTTTCGGTAACTTTGTTTCCGGTCTGATTATTCTGTTTGAGCGCCCGGTACGTATCGGCGATACCGTGACCATCGGAACATTCTCGGGAACGGTCAGCAAGATCCGTATCCGTGCCACCACCATTACCGACTTTGATCGCAAAGAGGTGATCATCCCGAACAAAGCCTTTGTGACGGAGCGTTTGATCAACTGGTCGCTTTCCGATACCACTACGCGTCTGGTGATCCGCATTGGTGTGGCCTACGGTTCGGATCTGGAGAAAGTGAAGAAAGTGCTGCTGCAGGCGGCGATGGAACATCCGAAAGTGATGCACGATCCGGAGCCAGCGGTGTTCTTTACCGCCTTTGGTGCCAGCACGTTGGATCATGAGCTGCGTTTATACGTGCGTGAACTGCGCGATCGTAGCCATACGGTTGACGAACTTAACCGTGCGGTCGATCGTTTGTGCCGTGAAAATGACATTGATATCGCCTTTAACCAGCTCGAAGTGCACCTGCATAATGTGAAAGGGGACACTGTGACCGAGGTTAAGCGTGACATCATCAAGGGTGATGATCCGACGCCTTCGGTAGGTTAATAGAAAAAATCATCAGGCCTGCGAGCTTTGATTCATTCGTAGGCCTGATAAGTGCAACGCCATCAGGCATTTCAGCTATAGCGCTTTTTTAGAAGAAGAGAGCTGCTTCCTTTCGTAATCCCGTTTAATAATCTCTAGCGCCTTCAGCACGGTCTCAGGCGCAACCTGATTTTCCTCAAGTAAAACAATCAAATCGACGGCCAGTTTGACCTCGTCCGGGGCGTTCTCTAATGACATAAATTCTCCGGGTATTAACGGGTTAAACGCGCCAGCACATTTTCTATTCTTGCCAGTGCATGACGACAGCGCGCGAGTCGCGCTTCGAATGCTTCTACTTCACGATGCAGTTTTTGCTGTTCTTCAAAGCCAGTAGCCTGAGCCAGGCGCTCTTTGCGTTCACGCGTCATTTCAACCAGCCGGCGTTCAAACTCCTGGTGTTGAACCCGCTTGCGCTGCCAACGCGCCAGACCGGGAGAGGCGCAGTCCCACTCTCTGAGCGACCAGCTGGTGGTTTCGCGTGAAATCGCCTCTAACTGTGAGGCAAGATGTTCCGCAAGCCAGCTAATTTGTGGTAGTTGTTGCTGATCAACCGCGCGGCGTAGGGCCTTAAGATTTTCTTCTGCTTCATCCAGACAAGCCTGCAGTAACGTACTGCGAGTGTGAAACAGATGCCTGTCAAAGCGGGCGCTAAGCGTTGTATGATGCGCCAACGGGGCACAACGCTGTCGCAGGCGGTTAAGCTGGTTTTCGAGCGTCTGTAGCAGCATGACGGTTTTCACGACAACACTCCGATGAAAATGAGAACTGTTATGCTAAAGTAGCGATTCTCTGTGTTAAGTACTCATATTATGCAACGCATTATTCTAATCATCATTGGCTGGCTAGCGGTAGTATTAGGAACGTTGGGCGTTGTATTGCCGCTATTGCCCACGACGCCGTTTATCCTGCTGGCTGCCTGGTGTTTTGCCCGCTCATCGCCGCGTTTTCACGACTGGCTGCTGTATCGTTCGTGGTTCGGCGGGTATCTGCGCCATTGGCAAAAACACCGCGCGATGCCGCCGGGAGCAAAGCCGCGCGCTATTTTGTTGATCCTGGTGACGTTTGGTATTTCACTGTGGCTGGTCAATATGATGTGGGTACGCGGCCTGCTGCTGGTTATTCTCGCCTGTTTACTGATTTTTATGTGGCGGATCCCGGTGATTGATGAAAAACAACAAAAGCAGTAAAGCGCAATAATCGCTGTTGCAATTGTCTCTCACAGCCAGTAAATTCGACCGTTTTCGAGCACAGGCGCAGGTGGTCAAAGGTTAAGCAAATGTAACCCTGGCCCTTAATATAGACACAAAATCATTCAAGACACGTCGAGGATGAAGTGTATAGTGCGCCGTGAAGTAATACCGAATTAATCAGGCACAAACTTATGACCGCGACTGCACAGCAGCTTGAGTTTCTCAAAAATAGCATCAAAAGCATCCACGACTACCCGAAACCGGGCATTCTTTTTCGCGATGTCACCAGCTTACTGGAAGACCCGAAAGCCTACGCCCTCAGCATTAAATTGCTGGTTGAACGCTACAAAAATGCGGGTATCACTAAAGTGGTTGGCACCGAAGCGCGTGGCTTCCTGTTTGGCGCGCCGGTAGCATTGGGTCTGGGCGTCGGCTTTGTTCCGGTACGTAAACCCCGCAAGCTTCCGCGTGAAGTGATCGCCGAGAGCTATGAGCTGGAATACGGCACCGATCAGCTGGAAATCCACGTTGATGCCATCAAACCGGGCGATAAGGTACTGGTTGTGGACGACCTGCTGGCAACCGGCGGCACGATTGAAGCCACCGTGAAACTGATCCGCCGTCTGGGTGGCGAAGTGACCGATGCTGCTTTTATCATTAACCTGTTTGACCTGGGCGGCGAACAGCGCCTGGAAAAACAGGGGCTGACCTGTTATAGCCTGGTTCCGTTCCCGGGCCACTAAGTCGGCTATCTCATCTCGGCTGAAGTAATACCGAGACACACAACCTCGCTGTCGCTGCGAGGTTGTGTTAGCATTATCCTCCTGTGAATCCACCCTCCAGCCTTTCAGAGCCTGCCAATGAGTTATCAGGTCTTAGCCCGAAAATGGCGCCCCCAAACCTTTGCTGACGTCGTCGGCCAGGAACATGTGCTGACGGCACTGGCGAACGGCTTGTCGTTAGGGCGTATTCATCATGCTTATCTGTTTTCCGGCACCCGTGGCGTCGGGAAAACCTCTATCGCCCGTTTGCTGGCGAAGGGATTAAACTGTGAAACCGGCATCACCGCGACGCCGTGCGGCGTGTGCGATAACTGCCGTGAAATCGAGCAGGGGCGTTTTGTCGATCTGATTGAAATCGACGCCGCCTCACGCACCAAAGTCGAAGACACCCGTGACCTGCTGGATAACGTCCAGTATGCGCCTGCGCGCGGTCGCTTTAAGGTCTACTTGATCGACGAAGTGCACATGCTGTCGCGCCACAGCTTTAACGCCTTACTGAAAACGCTCGAAGAGCCGCCCGCGCATGTTAAGTTCCTGCTGGCGACTACCGATCCGCAGAAGCTGCCGGTGACTATCCTGTCGCGCTGTCTGCAATTCCATCTTAAAGCGTTGGATGTTGAACAAATTCGCCACCAGCTTGAGCATATCCTCAAAGAAGAGCATATCGCCCATGAGCCACGCGCGTTGCAACTGCTGGCCCGCGCCGCGGACGGCAGCCTGCGCGATGCGCTGAGTCTGACCGATCAGGCGATTGCCAGCGGCGATGGTCAGGTGTCGACCGACGCAGTGAGCACCATGCTCGGCACATTGGACGATGACCAGGCACTCTCGCTTGTTGAAGCGGTTGTCGCGGCTGACGGCGAACGCGTTATGACGTTGGTGAACGATGCCGCCGCACGGGGTATTGAATGGGAAGCGCTGCTGGTTGAGATGTCGGCTTTGCTGCATCGCATTGCTATGGTACAACTTTCGCCCGCTGCGCTCGGCAGCGATATGGCCGCCATTGAACAGCGTATGCGCGAACTGGCGCGAATCGTGCCGCCAACCGATATACAGCTTTACTATCAAACCCTGTTAATTGGGCGCAAAGAACTGCCGTATGCGCCGGACAGACGTATGGGTGTCGAAATGACGCTACTGCGTGCGCTGGCTTTTCATCCGCGCATGCCGCTGCCGGAGCCTGAAGTCCCACGCCAGTCGTTTGCCCCCGTCGCGCCCACTGCGGTGATGACCCCGACGCAGATATCACAGCAGCCTGCGCCAGCGCAGCAGCAACAGAATGTGCCGCTCTCTGATTCCACCAGCCAGGTGCTGGCGGCGCGCAGCCAGCTGCAACGCGCTCAGGGAGCAACCAAACCAAAAAAGAGTGAACCGGCAGCCGCTTCCCGCGCGCGGCCGGTGAATAATGCTGCGCTGGAAAGACTGGCTTCGGTGTCAGAACGTGTTCAGGCGCGCCCTGCAGTTTCTGCGCTGGAAAAAGCGCCAGCGAAGAAGGAAGCGTATCGCTGGAAAACGACCAATCCCGTAGCCGAAGTCAAAGAAGTCGTTGCCACGCCGAAAGCGCTGAAAAAAGCGCTTGAGCATGAAAAAACGCCGGAACTGGCGGCAAAACTGGCGGCAGAAGCCATTGAGCGCGATCCCTGGGCTGCTCAGGTGAGCCAGCTTTCGCTGCCTAAACTGGTGGAGCAGGTGGCGCTTAATGCCTGGAAAGAAGAGAATGGCAACGTGGTTTGCCTGCACCTGCGTTCCACACAACGGCACCTTAATTCCAGCGGCGCGCAGCAAAAACTGGCCGAAGCATTGAGTACCTTAACGGGGTCAACGGTTGAATTGACCATCGTTGAAGATGATAATCCAGCGGTGCGCACGCCGCTGGAGTGGCGTCAGGCCATTTATGAAGAGAAACTCGCGCAGGCGCGTGAGTCGATTATTGCGGATAATAACATTCAGACGTTGCGTCGTTTTTTCGATGCAGACCTGGACGAAGAGAGTATTCGCCCCATTTGATCGTCAGCCTGATGGTTGGACGGTCGTCATCCCTTAACGTGATTGAGAGAGAAGCCTATGTTTGGTAAAGGCGGTCTGGGTAACCTGATGAAACAGGCCCAGCAGATGCAGGAAAAAATGCAGCAGATGCAGGAAGAAGTCGCCAAGCTGGAAGTGACCGGCGAATCTGGCGCGGGTCTGGTAAAAGTGACTATCAACGGCGCGCACAACTGCCGTCGCGTGGAGATCGATCCAAGCCTGCTGGAAGACGACAAAGAGATGCTGGAAGACCTGGTTGCTGCGGCATTCAACGACGCGGCGCGTCGCATTGAAGAGACGCAGAAAGAGAAGATGGCTTCTGTTTCTTCCGGAATGCAGCTGCCGCCTGGCTTTAAGATGCCGTTCTGATGCAAACCAGCCCGCTGTTAACTCAGCTTATGGAAGCACTGCGCTGTCTGCCGGGCGTTGGCCCGAAGTCTGCGCAGCGCATGGCGTTCACGCTACTTCAGCGCGATCGCAGCGGCGGGATGCGTCTGGCGCAGGCGTTAACGAAGGCGATGTCGGAAATCGGCCACTGTGCCGATTGCCGCACCTTCACAGAGCAGGACGTCTGTAACATCTGTTCGAACCCGCGTCGTCAGGAAAATGGTCAGATTTGCGTGGTGGAGAGTCCGGCGGACATCTATGCCATTGAGCAAACCGGCCAATTTTCTGGACGTTACTTCGTGCTGATGGGGCACCTGTCACCGCTGGACGGTATTGGCCCTGATGATATCGGGCTGGATCGTCTCGAACAGCGACTGGCGTCTGAGCAGATCAACGAACTGATCCTCGCGACCAATCCCACGGTCGAAGGAGAGGCGACCGCCAACTATATTGCTGAGCTTTGCATGCAGTATGGCGTTGAAGCCAGCCGTATCGCCCATGGCGTACCGGTCGGCGGCGAGCTGGAAATGGTCGACGGCACCACGCTGTCGCACTCTCTGGCCGGGCGTCACAAGATTAAATTCTGAACAAACGGAGGCCGCGACGGCGGCTTCCGCTTGAAATCTTTCCCGCTTGTCCCCATTTCACCCTCAACGTGTTTTTACCATTGAAAATGGCATTGTTGAGGTAGATCTACATGAAAGGACAAGAAACTCGTGGTTTTCAGTCAGAAGTAAAACAGCTTCTGCACCTGATGATCCATTCTCTGTATTCCAATAAAGAAATCTTCCTGCGTGAGCTTATCTCTAACGCCTCAGATGCAGCAGACAAGCTGCGTTTCCGTGCACTGTCTAACCCGGATCTGTACGAGGGTGACGGTGAACTGCGCGTGCGTGTTTCCTTCGATAAAGATAAGCGTACGTTGACCATTGCTGATAACGGCGTGGGGATGAACCGTGATGACGTCATCGATCATCTGGGGACCATTGCGAAATCCGGTACCAAATCTTTCCTCGAATCCATGGGTTCCGATCAGGCGAAAGACAGCCAGTTGATCGGTCAGTTCGGGGTTGGCTTCTACTCGGCGTTTATCGTGGCTGATAAAGTGACCGTACGTACCCGCGCGGCGGGCGACAAGCCTGAGAACGGCGTGTTCTGGGAATCTGCGGGTGAAGGCGAGTACACCGTTGCTGATATCACCAAAGACGATCGCGGCACCGAAATCACTTTGCATCTGCGCGAAGGTGAAGACGAGTTCCTGGATGACTGGCGCGTACGTTCCATCATCAGCAAATATTCCGACCATATCGCGCTGCCGGTAGAGATCGAAAAATCCGAAGAGAAAGACGGCGAGACCGTGGTTTCCTGGGAAAAGATCAACAAGGCGCAGGCGCTGTGGACGCGTAACAAGTCGGAAATCAAAGACGACGAGTACAACGAATTCTACAAGCATATCGCCCACGACTTTACTGACCCGCTGACCTGGAGCCACAACCGTGTGGAAGGTAAGCAGGAGTACACCAGCCTGCTGTACATCCCGTCGCAGGCGCCGTGGGATATGTGGAACCGCGATCACAAGCATGGTCTGAAACTGTACGTTCAGCGTGTGTTCATCATGGACGACGCCGAGCAGTTTATGCCGAACTATCTGCGCTTTGTGCGCGGTCTGATAGATTCCAACGATCTGCCGCTGAACGTTTCCCGCGAGATCCTGCAGGACAGCACCGTCACCCGTAACCTGCGCAGCGCGCTGACCAAACGCGTGTTGCAGATGCTGGAAAAACTGGCGAAAGATGACGCCGAAAAATACCAGACCTTCTGGAAACAGTTCGGCCTGGTGCTGAAAGAAGGTCCGGCGGAAGACCACGCCAATCAGGAAACTATCGCTAAGCTGATGCGCTTCGCGTCTACGCACACAGACTCCTCCGCACAGACCGTGTCGCTGGAAGACTATATCTCCCGCATGAAAGAAGGGCAGGAGAAAATCTACTACATCACTGCGGACAGCTATGCGGCGGCGAAGAGCAGCCCGCACCTGGAACTGCTGCGTAAGAAAGGCATTGAAGTCCTGCTGCTTTCTGACCGCATCGATGAGTGGATGATGAACTACCTGACCGAGTTCGACGGCAAGCCGTTCCAGTCCGTTGCGAAAGCCGACGAGTCCATCGATAAACTGGCGGATGAAGTGGACGAGAGCGCGAAAGAAGCGGAAAAAGCGCTGACGCCGTTCGTTGAACGCGTGAAAACCCTGCTGGGCGATCGCGTTAAAGAAGTGCGTCTGACCCACCGTCTGACTGACACGCCGGCCATCGTCACCACCGATGCGGACGAAATGAGCACCCAGATGGCGAAACTGTTCGCTGCTGCGGGTCAGGCCGTACCGGACGTGAAATATATCTTTGAACTTAACCCGGACCACGTGCTGGTAAAACGCACGGCGGATACCCAGGACGAAACGCAGTTTAAAGAGTGGGTTGAACTGCTGCTGGATCAGGCTCTCTTCGCCGAACGCGGCACGTTGGAAGATCCTAACCAGTTCATCCGTCGTATGAACCAGCTGCTGGTGTCCTGATCGCCATCATCTAATGCCGGATAGCGCTAACGCTTATCCGGCCTACGATTAAAAAGATATTGTAGGCCGGATGAGGTGTTTACACCGCCATCCGGCAATTTCACTCCTTATTTTCAATTTTCCCTCCATTAACCGTTTCAGCGTCGGGCGTCTTCCTTGAGCCAATTGCGTGATGGTGGTATCGTTTAGCGCTTTTTAAAAAATATCGACAACCTTTAAGGGGATTTTCGTAATGCGTATCATTCTGCTTGGCGCTCCGGGCGCGGGTAAAGGAACTCAGGCTCAGTTCATCATGGAGAAGTATGGTATTCCGCAAATCTCCACCGGTGATATGCTGCGTGCCGCCGTGAAATCTGGCTCCGAGCTGGGCAAACAAGCGAAAGACATCATGGACGCCGGTAAGCTGGTGACTGATGAGCTGGTGATCGCGCTGGTAAAAGAGCGTATTGCTCAGGAAGACTGCCGTAATGGTTTCCTGCTGGATGGCTTCCCGCGTACTATTCCGCAGGCTGACGCCATGAAAGAAGCAGGTATCAACGTGGACTACGTTCTGGAGTTTGACGTACTTGACGAGCTGATCGTTGACCGTATCGTGGGCCGTCGCGTACACGCTGCTTCTGGCCGCGTTTACCACATCAAATTCAACCCGCCTAAGGTTGAAGGTAAAGACGACGTGACTGGCGAAGAACTGACTACCCGTAAAGACGATCAGGAAGAGACCGTGCGTAAGCGCCTGGTGGAATACCATCAGATGACCGCGCCGCTGATCGGCTACTACTCTAAAGAAGCGCAGGCGGGTAACACCAAATACGCGAAAGTTGATGGCACTCAGGCCGTGGCTGACGTGCGCGCAGCGCTGGAAAAAATCCTCGGTTAAGTTTTAGCGCAGTCTATGCCGGATGGCGGTGTAAACACCTTATCCGGCCTATGATTTTTTTGTAGGCCAGATAAGCGCAGCGCCATCAGGCAAATTCACGTCTTACCTCTCGCAGCAATTAGTTCTTCTTCATCACTTTTCCGCTACAATTATCAACAATTTGAATCGATAAGAGGCGGTAATGCGTCAGACGAAAACCGGTATCCTGCTGGCAAACCTCGGCACCCCCGATGCCCCCACTCCTGAAGCTGTTAAACGCTACCTGCGCCAGTTTTTAAGCGATCAACGTGTAGTCGATACTTCCCGCCTGCTGTGGTGGCCGTTGCTGCGTGGGGTGATCCTGCCGCTGCGTGCGCCACGCGTGGCAAAGCTGTACCAGTCAATCTGGATGGAAGACGGTTCGCCGCTGATGGTCTACAGCAAAGCACAACAGCAGGCGCTGGCACAACGCCTGCCCAATACGCCTGTTGCGTTGGGCATGAGCTACGGCTCGCCTTCGCTTGAGTGCGCAGTCGACGAACTGTTGGCAAGTGGCGTTGAACACATTGTCGTGTTACCGCTGTACCCGCAATATTCCTGTTCGACGGTGGCGGCGGTGTGGGATGAGCTCGCGCGTATCCTGGCGCGTAAACGCAGTATTCCCGGCGTCTCTTTTATTCGTGATTACGCCGATGACAGTGCCTATATTGACGCGCTGGCAAAAAGTGCCCGTGACTCCTTCGCCAAACACGGCGAACCCGATTTACTGCTGCTCTCCTACCATGGGATTCCACAACGTTACGCCGACGAAGGCGATGACTACCCTCAGCGCTGTCGCGATACGACACGTGAGCTGGTCTCTGCGCTTGGCCTGCCGCCGGAAAAAGTGATGATGACCTTCCAGTCGCGTTTTGGTCGCGAACCGTGGCTGACGCCGTATACCGACGAAACGTTAAAAATGCTGGCGGAGAAAGGGACCCGACATATCCAGGTTATGTGTCCGGGCTTTGCGGCAGATTGCCTTGAAACGCTGGAAGAGATCGCGGTGCAAAACCGGGAGATTTTCCTCGAGGCTGGCGGCCAGCAATATGAGTATATTCCGGCGCTGAATGCCGCACCGGAACATATTGAAATGATGGTCAAACTGACCGCTGCCTATCGTTAAAGTTGTGCTTTGAAGTAACGCGCGCCCTCCCGCAACGCATCGTCGGCGGTTTTCATCATCCGCGAGTAGTGCAGGAAGGCGTGCAGCGTGCCGGGGTACATTTTGTACTGGCAGGGCTGCTGATGCGTCTGTAACGTCTGAAATAATAAGCGGCTGTCGTCAATCAACGGATCGAACTCCGCGCCGGCGATAAAACATGGCGGCACGTCGCGCGTCAGGTCGTTATTGAATAAGCAATAATACGGCGACTCGCGATCGTCGGCGCTACGCAGGTACGCGTTTTCGTACATCTGCAGATCCTCCCGCGATAAACCATCCCATGCTCCGCCCATCAGCCGTCGGCTGGGCGAATCCTGCAGGCCGTAAAGTCCATACCACAGCAGTACGCCTGCGACTTTGCCGCAGGCAATCTGTTTGTCCCGCAGCCACAACGCGCTGGCAAGCGCCAGCATCGCGCCAGCGGAATCACCGGCAAAACCAATATGATCCACATTCAGAGAATAGTCGCCCGCGTGCTGGTGATAATACTGACAGACGGCGACAATCTCCTCGATGGCTTGCGGGAAACGAGCCTCCGGCGAGAGCGAATAGTCGATGCCAATTACCGTGCACTGCGTGTAAAGCGCCAGTAAGCGCATAATGCGATCGTGAGTATCCAGATTACCAAGAATGAAACCGCCGCCGTGCAGATAATACATCGTGGCCTGGCTATGGGGTTGCGGAGAATAAATTCGCGTGGCAACGGGGCCGCGCGCGGTAGAAATGACGCATTCCCGGGTGTTCATCTGCGGGGCATCGGCATTCCACAATTGTCGTTCGTGGATATAGTGTTGGCGTTGGGCCACGATGTCATCGGCGGCGGGCCAGGGCGGCAGATCGTCGCGATGAAAATTCACCACGGTTTTCATTTCGTCTGAAATTCTGTCGAGTACGGGGATCTTATTTTCCGGCTTCATAAACGCTCCTTGTGAAGGTGATTTATTGTAGAAATTACCCCCGTATAAACTGCGATCCCACCGTCCGATATTGAAACTCAGCGCCGCATCGCATGCAAAGCAGGGAATGTGCTACCATGCACCGCTCAGCTAATCACCCGTAAAATCGACCATGAAATTTCCCGGTAAACGTAAATCCAAACACTATTTTCCTGTCAGCGCGCGCGATCCATTGCTGCAACAGATTCAGCCTGAAAATGAAACCAGCGCAGCCTGGGTGGTGGGTATCGACCAGACGCTGGTAGATATTGAAGCCAAAGTTGATGATGACTTTGTAAAACGTTATGGATTAAGCGCCGGGCACTCTCTGGTGATTGCAGACGATGTTGCCGAAGCGCTCTACCAGGAGCTGGTACGTGACAATTTGATCACCCATCAGTTTGCCGGTGGGACTATCGGTAACACGATGCACAACTACTCCGTGCTGGCGGATGACCGCTCGGTACTGTTGGGTGTGATGTGCAGCAATATCGAGATTGGTAGCTACGCGTACCGTTATTTATGTAATACCTCCAGCCGTACCGATCTGAACTACCTGCAGGGCGTTAATGGACCGATTGGTCGCTGCTTTACGCTGATTGGCGAATCCGGTGAGCGCACGTTCGCTATCAGCCCCGGACATATGAATAAGCTGCGGGCGGATAGCATCCCTGAGGCGGTTATTGCCGGGGCCTCCGCGCTGGTGCTGACCTCCTATCTGGTGCGTTGCGAACCGGGCGAGCCGATGCCGGAAGCGACCATGAAGGCGATTGAATATGCCAAAAAACACAATGTGCCGGTGGTTCTGACGCTGGGTACCAAATTTGTTATTGCCGATAACCCGCAGTGGTGGCAGGCATTCCTGAAAGAGCATGTCTCCATTCTGGCGATGAATGAAGAAGAGGCCGAAGCGCTGACCGGCGAGAGCGATCCGCTGCTGGCGTCCGACAAAGCGCTGGATTGGGTGGATCTGGTGCTGTGCACTGCGGGTCCGGCGGGTCTGTATATGGCGGGCTTTACGGAAGAAGAAGCCAAACGTAAAACTCAACATCCGCTGCTGCCGGGGGCTATTGCCGAATTCAACCAGTACGAATTCAGCCGCGCCATGCGCCATAAAGACTGTACTAATCCGCTACGCGTGTATTCGCACATCGCACCGTATATGGGCGGGCCTGAAAAGATCATGAACACCAACGGCGCTGGCGACGGTGCGCTGGCGGCATTGCTGCATGATATTACCGCCAACAGCTACCACCGCAGCAACGTGCCTAACTCCAGCAAGCACAAGTTCACCTGGCTGACCTATTCATCGTTAGCCCAGGTGTGTAAATATGCTAATCGCGTGAGTTATCAGGTGCTGAATCAACATTCACCACGCCTGACGCGCGGTTTGCCAGAACGTGAAGATAGTCTCGAAGAGTCGTACTGGGACCGCTGAGTTCTTGCCCGATGGTGCTGCGCTTATCGGGCCTACTCTGGTGTGGGAATACGTAGGTCGGATGGCGTAGCGCCATCCGGCACGTAATATTAACTGGCAGTAGCAACGTCACCGGCAGGTGGCGTTTCAATCAGCTCCAGCATAGTGCGGGCGATTTCACGCTCGCCCATGACGACCTGATTGGCACCGCGGTCGGTAATATATTCCACTTCATCGTCATAATGCGCGCGGGCGATAATCTCAATCGACGGGCACTTTTCGCGAGCGGAAGCGACGATTTCACCGGCTTCATAGCCATTTGGAATCGTCAGTAGCAGCCAGCGTGCGCAATCCAGATGCGCCAGATTCATAATCTCTTCGTTGGCGGCATTTCCCAGCACCGCGCGGATCCCGCGCTCACGCAGTTCATCCACCCGCGTACGTGAGGTTTCGATAACCACCAGCGGAATCCCGGCAGCCATCAATTTTTCACCCAGCAGACTGCCGACGCGGCCAAAGCCTACCAGCAGGGCGTGATTGCAGATATCCACCGGAATTTGTTTCTCTTCTTCGATGGCTTCTTCCAGCGTCTGTTCTTCCAGCGTTTCGGTTTTCGCGAGATATTTTTCTAACACCGCGAACAGTACCGGATTGAGCATAATGGACAGAATAGCCCCCGCCAGCACCAGATTTTGCCCGGCCTGCGGTAGCAGGTTTAGCGCCATTCCCAGACCCGCCAGGATGAAGGCAAACTCACCAATCTGCGCCAGGCTGGTGGCAATGGTGAGCGCTGTACGTTGGGAGTGGCCAAACAGGCGCACGAGGAAATAAGCGGCAACGGATTTACCAAAGACGATAATCGCCAGCGTACCCAGTACCGCCAGCGGCTGCTGGATCAAAATTAACGGATCAAACAGCATACCAACAGATACAAAGAACAATACGGCGAACGCATCGCGCAGCGGCAGGGTGTCATGCGCCGCACGGTGGCTCAGTTCGGATTCATTCAGCACCATGCCAGCAAAGAACGCGCCCAGAGCAAAGGAGACATCGAATAATTCCACTGCGCCAAACGCGATACCTAATGCCAGGGCAAGGACTGACAGAGTAAACAGCTCTCGTGAACCGGTTGCGGCGCTACGCGCCATGATCCACGGCACCAGGCGACGGCCAACCAGCATCATAATGGCGATAAACGCCACCACTTTACCGATGGTAATGCCCATATCGACGGCCAGCGAGGCAAAGCCGACATCTTCTTTTTCCAGCATGCCGGCGACGGCGGGCAGGAGAACCAGCGTCAGCACCATCATCAGATCTTCAACAATCAGCCAGCCTATAGCGATTTGCCCGCGCTGGCTGTCAATAAGCTGCCGTTCTTCAAGCGCACGCAGTAGCACTACGGTACTGGCGGTTGAAAGACACAGTCCAAAGACGATACCCACCATTAGCGACCAGCCCATCACCGCTGAAAGCGCCATACCCAGTAGCGTCGCCACAGCTATCTGGGCAATTGCGCCGGGAATGGCGATAGACTTTACCGCCATCAAATCCTTCAAGGAAAAGTGCAGCCCCACGCCGAACATCAGCAGGATTACGCCAAGCTCCGCCAGTTCAGGCGCGAGTTTGGTATCAGCAACAAAACCAGGTGTAAATGGACCGGCCAGAACGCCCGCTAACAGATATCCCACCAGAGGAGAAATACGTAGTTTATTGGCAATCATGCCTAATATAAAAGCGAGCACAAGGCCGCCGACAATGGTGGTGATAAGCGGGGTGGCGTGATGCATTCCGTCTCCTTTGGTTGCTGTGATGATCCTGAAAACCTAAATTCCGAGTAATAGTTTATGACAATTTTAATGTTTATGTTTATGAATAATTATTGAATTTTGATGAAAACGGGATTTTAGGCGTAAAAAAGCACGGATCGGAAAACTACAGGGGTATGCGGGGAGTAAAGGCTGATGGTCTCTGTAACTGAAGACGGCCAAAGTTTACTTTTGGCCGTCAGAAAATCAGGCTTTATGTCGGTTATCAGGTAAGAATATAGTAAGTATCCCCAGAAGTGGCAGGAAAGCACATATTTTATAGACCAAATCAATACTGGTATGGTCAGCAATCAGCCCTAATACCGCGGCTCCCAAGCCACCCATGCCAAAGGCAAACCCGAAAAATAGCCCAGAAACCATGCCGATACGACCCGGAAGCAGCTCCTGTGCATAGACCAGAATGGCAGAAAAGGCAGATGCGAGGATAAAACCAATGATCACGGTTAAAATCCCGGTCCATTCCAGCGTTGCATAGGGTAAAACAAGGGTAAATGGCGCTACACCGAGGATAGAGCCCCAAATAACATATTTTCTGCCAATCTTATCACCTAACGGTCCACCAATTACGGTCCCGGCCGCAACGGCAAACAGGAAGGCAAACAGGTGAAACTGGGCGTTTTGTACCGATAATCCGAATTTTTGCATCAGATAAAAGGTGTAATAGCTGCTGATACTCGCCATATAGAAGTATTTGGAGAAAATCAGCACCAGCAGAATGCTAACCGCCAGTACCACTTTATTACGCGGTAATGGATTAACGATCGTGACTTTCGGTTTTCCTTTGCTCATCCGATGCTGCGCGGCATACCAACGACTGATTTGTGCCAGAACCACAATCGCTAATAACGCGGCCAACACAAACCAGGCCACATTACCTTTACCATATGGCGCGATGATGACAGCCGCCAGCAAGGGCCCGAGAGAGCTGCCGAAGTTGCCGCCAACCTGGAAAATTGACTGGGCGAGGCCATGACGACCGCCGGAAGCCATACGCGCCACGCGGGATGACTCTGGGTGAAACACCGATGAGCCCGTACCGACCAGCGCCGCCGCGAGTAATACCATATGGAAACTACCTGCCATGGCCAGCAGCACTAGCCCGCTTAGCGTGAAGCACATACCAATGGGCAGCGACCACGGCATCGGATATTTGTCCGTCCAGTAGCCGACGACTGGCTGAAGCAGCGAGGAGGCGAGCTGGAAGGTTAGCGTAATCATCCCGATCTGCATAAACGTCAGAGAGAACTCTGACTGCAAGAGCGGATAAATCGCCAGGATCAGCGACTGGATCATATCGTTTAGCAGATGAGAGAGACTGATCGCCCCTAAAATGCCAAATGAGGTGCGCGCTTTAGCAACCGACGCTGACGCGCCAGCCACTGGCGGGGTTGGTTCACTTATTGCCATAGAAAGTCACTTCTGTTTGGGTTGCGATTATGAGGGTAGTCTATTTTGTTATTATTACCTGACTAACATACCTGCGGAAGGTGTTTGAAGGAAGTCTCATTTCTGAAAACATTTTCGACTATTATTTCATATCATTGTAATTTCAGTCGTTGATTTTGGCTCAGGGAGAGAAATATGAAGTTTTTAAAACGGGGCGTGGCGCTGGCGTTATTCGCCGCATTTGCGCTGGCAGCTCAGCCTGCGCAGGCGTACGAAAAAGATAAAACCTACAAAATTACCATTCTGCATACCAACGATCATCACGGTCACTTCTGGCGCAGCGAATATGGGGAATACGGGCTGGCGGCGCAAAAAACGCTGGTGGATGGTATTCGTAAAGAGGTGGCGGAAGAAGGGGGAAGCGTACTGCTGCTTTCCGGCGGCGATATTAACACCGGCGTCCCAGAATCCGATCTTCAGGATGCGGAACCTGATTTTCGCGGCATGAACCTGATTGGCTATGACGCGATGGCGGTTGGCAATCACGAATTTGATAACCCGCTAACCGTGCTGCGCCAGCAGGAAAAATGGTCCAAATTCCCGTTTCTCTCAGCCAATATCTACCAGAAAAGCACGGGCGAACGTTTATTCAAGCCGTGGGCCATTTTTAAGCGTCAGGATTTAAAAATTGCCGTACTTGGTTTAACCACTGACGATACGGCGAAAATTGGTAATCCGGAGTTCTTTACCGATATCGAATTCCGTAAACCTGCCGATGAAGCCAAACTGGTCATCCAGGAACTGAATATGGGTGAAAAGCCAGACATCATTATTGCGACCACCCATATGGGTCATTATGACAACGGCAATCACAGCTCGAACGCGCCTGGCGACGTAGAAATGGCGCGTAGCCTGCCGGCGGGTTCGCTGGCGATGATTGTGGGTGGTCACTCACAGGATCCGGTGTGTATGGCCTCGGAAAACAAGAAGCAGGTTGATTACGTACCGGGTACGCCGTGCGCGCCAGATAAGCAAAATGGCATCTGGATTGTGCAAGCGCATGAGTGGGGGAAATACGTGGGCCGGGCGGACTTTGAGTTCCGTAACGGCGAAATGAAAATGGTTAACTACCAGCTTATCCCCGTCAACCTGAAGAAAAAAGTGACCTGGGACAACGGGAAAAGTGAGCGCGTACTCTACACCCCGGAAATTGCTGAGAATCAGCAAATGCTCTCGCTGCTGACGCCATTCCAGAATAAAGGTAAAGCGCAACTGGACGTGAAGATTGGCAGCGTCAATGCGCGCCTCGAAGGTGACCGTAGCAAAGTTCGTTTTGTACAGACCAATATGGGGCACCTGCTGTTGGCTGCGCAAATGGCGCGGACCAGCGCTGACTTTGGCGTGATGAGCGGTGGCGGTATTCGTGATTCCATTGAAGGCGGCGATATTACCTATAAGAGCGTGCTGAAGGTGCAGCCGTTCGGCAATATTGTGGTGTATGCCGACATGAGCGGGAAAGAGGTGATTGACTATCTGACCGCCGTGGCGCAAATGAAGCCGGACTCCGGGGCCTATCCGCAGTTTGCCAACGTCAGCTTTGTGGCGAAAGACGGTAAACTTAACGATCTGAAAATCAAAGGCGAACCGGTTGACCCGTCTAAAACCTATCGTATGGCAACGCTGAGTTTCAATGCCACCGGCGGCGATGGCTATCCGCGAATTGATAACAAGCCAGGTTATGTGAATACCGGGTTTATCGATGCGGAAGTGCTGAAAGAGTACGTGCAGAAAAACTCACCGTTGGATGCCAGTGTGTATGAGCCGAAGGGCGAGGTGAGCTGGCAGTAACAGGGCGAAGTGCCGGATGGCGGTGCTGGCACCCTATCCGGCCTGCTGACTGTAAGAGTCTTCGGTTGTAGGCCTTAAAGCTGCGCGCCATCAGGCATTCATTCTACAACCGCTTAATCACGGCGTGCGATGTCGGCGAATTTCGCATCCAGAATTTTCGCCAGATCGCCCGCTGCCAGTTCGATATCCAGCCCGCGTTTGCCACCGGATACATAAATGGTGTCAAACGTCTGGGCGGGGGCGTCAATTAGCGTCGGCAATCTTTTTTTCTGTCCCAGCGGGCTGATACCGCCCACCAGATACCCCGTAGTTCGCTGTGCAACCAGCGGATCGGCCATATCGACCTTTTTGGCCCCTAACGCTTTGGCGACTTTTTTAAGATCCAATTGACCCGCCACCGGCGTGACGGCAACGGCCAGCTGCTTCATATCGCCATTCACGGCAACCAGCAGCGTT
This sequence comes from Citrobacter sp. wls710, assembly GCF_005281115.1. Lineage (NCBI taxonomy): Bacteria > Pseudomonadati > Pseudomonadota > Gammaproteobacteria > Enterobacterales > Enterobacteriaceae > Citrobacter > Citrobacter sp. wls710. The sequence continues at coordinate 221,673 of NZ_SZXD01000007.1, read as the reverse complement.
TTATAAACCTGGTCCGCATTCAGACCTAACTTGCGCACCACTTCATCACCAAAGTTTGTTTCGGACGGATCGTGATCGTAGGTGTGGATCTGGAAAGAAATCTTGTTTTTTTCGAGTAATTTAACGGCGGGTGTCATAGCAATTTTTCCTGGCCCAGACAAAATACGACACAAGCATACGCCTGATGGCGGTCTAAAAAATAGTACCATCTTGCGCAATAGTATTGGCAGGATGATGACTTTGAGCGACAATCGACCTACACCGATGCTTTAAGCATCGGGATTATAATAATGATGAAATTCCTCTTTGACGGGCCAATAGAAATATTGGCCATTTTTTTACCGTAACATCTCCGGCAAATTACCTTCTCCGTACAGATGCAGTGCGCCTACGGCCACCACATAATGGCCAGCTGGCATCGCCCGGAGTCGATCGCGCCAGGCTACATTGCGCTGATGCATCAAGACGTCATATAACGACTGGCTGAAAGTATTAGGAAGCGTCAATTCGCTATCGCGCGGCGGCGTTTTAAGCCACCAGCCCATCATTTGTTGTAGCAACCTGGCGTTGGTATGCCAGTGCGTCAGGGTATCATCCAGAAGAGCCTGACCATTATCGGGTAACTGACATAGCAGCTCGATTTGACTGGATGAACCTTCCAGCTCGATCACCGGTTTGTGTGCTTGTTTTGCCGCTTTCAGCAGTTGGTAATCAATCCCGTATTCCGCCCGCAACCCCAGCTGTTGTGCCTGTGTCGCCTGTAATACCATGGCTATTTGCCACAAAGGTTGTGTTGATAACAGGGAAGGGGAAATGCCCAATTCGTTGGTGACTTTACGCAGATTATCTAGTTGCTCTTCACTGATGCGTTCTTCCAGGGCGGCAAAGGTCGGAAGATTAGCAAATGGCGCGTCATCGCCGGAAACATCGGCTTCGACAATCAGCGCATCAGCACGGTTGAGCTTTTTGAGTAATTTGGCAGGCAGAGGCGCCATATCGCGGCTACCCATGTGAATACTGCCAATCAGATGAAAATGGCGGTTGCCGGGTAAAGAGATATCAATGGCGGGCCAGGTATAGTGGTTGCCGCGCAGTGCAGACCATAATGTTTTTACCCGGTACAACAAATCCATACGACCTCCCTAAGTGGACTTCCATGCTAGCGTGTGGTCCGGGAAGGTGCAATGCGTGAATTGCCGGATAGCGCGGTTGATGGCGCCATCCGGCAAAGGTTTACTCTTTCGGTTTGAAGCGCAGCAGACGGTTAGCGTTGCTTACCACGGTAATGGAGGAGAGCGCCATCGCCGCGCCGGCAACCACCGGGTTGAGCAGTGTTCCGGTGAACGGCCACAGGATCCCGGCAGCAACGGGGATACCGATGCTATTATAGATAAATGCGCCGAGCAGGTTCTGCTTCATATTGCGCAGCGTTGCCCGTGAGATAGACAGCGCATCCGCAACGCCCATCAGGCTATGACGCATCAGCGTAATCGCGGCGGTTTCAATCGCCACATCGCTGCCGCCACCCATGGCAATCCCTACATCGGCCTGCGCCAGCGCAGGCGCATCGTTGATACCGTCACCAACCATGGCAACCTGACGTCCCTGGCTTTGCAGACGCTTAATCGCCTCGGCTTTACCGTCCGGCAGAACGCCCGCAATCACCTCATCAATACCAGCCTCTTTAGCAATGGCGTTGGCGGTCGTTGGGTTATCACCGGTGAGCATCACCAGACGATACCCGGCGCGATGCAGACGCTGCAGGGCCGCCACGCTGTCACTACGCAATGGATCGCGCACTGCTAACAGGGCCGCGGCTTTACCGTCAATCGCCAGCAGGACTGGAGTTGTCCCTTGAGAGGCTTGAGCGGTAATCTCAGCTTCCATTTGAGTGGTATCTACCTGCTGTTCATTGAGCAGCGCCTGGTTTCCCAGCAACAGCGTATGGCCTTCCGTTTCACCACTGACGCCCAAACCGCGCAGCGTACGGAACCCGTTGACCTGCGGCAGCGTGACATCACCGGCTTTGTCCAGAATCGCCCTGGCCAGCGGGTGGCTGGAACCCTGTTCAAGGGCCGCAGCCAGACGAATCGCCAGCGCTTCATCGGTATTGCCAAACGTTTTGATGGCGACAACCTGTGGCTTACCTTCAGTCAGCGTCCCGGTTTTATCAAATACGACGGTATCAAGCGTGCTGGCGCGCTGCAGCGCATCGGCATCGCGTACCAGTACCCCGAACTCAGCGGCGCGACCAACACCGGAAATAATCGACATCGGCGTCGCCAGGCCCAGTGCACAAGGGCAAGCAATAATCAGAACAGTGGTGGCAATCACCAGCGTATAGACAATTTGTGGCGCCGGTCCGAAGAAATACCAGATAGCTGCGCTAACCAGTGCAATAACGACCACCACCGGAACGAATACCGAGGAGATGCGGTCAGCCAGTTTGCCAATCTCCGGTTTACTGCTTTGCGCCTGGCGCACCATGCGAATAATGCGCGACAGCGTGGTATGGCTGCCTACGGCGCTGGCGCGGAACAGCACGCTGCCGTCCTGTACGACCGTACCGGCGTGGACACTATCGCCTTCGCCTTTTTGTTGCGGAATCGGCTCCCCGGTTAGCATGGCTTCATCCAGCCAGGCTTCGCCCTGAGTGATTTCGCCATCGACCGGAACGCGGTCGCCGGTGGTCAGGCGCAGCAACATTCCTGCCTGAACATCTGCCAGCGGCACATTTTTTTCACCTTCATCGGTGACGACGCGTGCGGTTGGTGGCGTCAGATCGAGCAGTTTTTCCAGCGCTTTGGACGAGCGTTGGCGAGCCCGCGCTTCCAGCATATGTCCGAGGTTAATCAAACCGATAATCATCGCGCTGGCTTCATAATAAAGGTGTCGTGCTTCCATTGGGAACCATTGCGGCCAGAGGTTGACGCTCATGGAATAGAGCCATGCCACCCCCGTACCCAGCGCCACCAGCGTATCCATGGTCGCGGTGCCATTCATCAGGCTTTTCCACGCATTGCGGTAAAAGTGACCGCCCGCGAAAACCATCACGGCAAGCGTTGCCAGACCAATCGCCAGCCAGAGGCTACGGTTGTCGTCACTCACCATCATGTTATCGCCAATCATTCCCCACACCATGACCGGTATACCCAGCAGCAGCGCGACGGCTGCCTGCCAGCGAAAACGTTTCATGGTCGCGACGGCGGTTTCCTGCTGGCGCTCGCGGCGCTTCGCATCATCTTCTATGGCTTCAGCACCGTAGCCCGCTTTTTCTACTGCCTGCACTAAATCTGCGGCGGACGCACTGCCCATTACCAGCGCAGTGCGTTCCGCCAGGTTTACCCGTGCCTGAGTGACGCCCGGTACGCTTTGCAGGGCATTTTGTACGCGGGTTACACAGCTGGCGCAGCTCATGCCGTTTAACAGCAACTGTTGGCTGTCATCATCAGCCGTAGCTGCCGGAAGCTCGGAAGGGACCGCTGCCAGTGCTTCCGACGGGATTGATGACTCCGTCAGCGGTTTAGCCTTTGGGTGGCTTAACTCCGCGCCGTAACCGGCTTGTTTGATGGTTTCAATCAGTGCTTCAGCACTGGCGCTCCCGGTGATGTGCGCTTCAGTCACGGTGACATCCGCTTGTTCAACGTCCGGGCGTTGTTCCAGACTTTCTTTAACGCGTTTTACGCAGTGACCACAGGACAGGCCGTCCAGGGTTAGATCGATTGTTTGAGACATAACCAACTCCTTTATTGCAGGATTTACTGACTGTGATAAAGGGTAAACCTTCCATCTGGGGGAAGGTCAAGCCCGGAATCCGCATTTGTATATGGGATCTCAAGCCATTCACCGTGCTGATGAATGTTTCTTGATTTTTATCAAATAATTGTCGCTGTTTTCTTCTGGTTAGCTGACTGTATTTTGACACCTCTAAATATGCTGAATGTATTTCTCTTCAGATGGCCTTTTAAATGTGATGAAGGTCTCTTTATTTAGCTTAAAGTATTAGTAAGCATAATGATTTAATAAATGTAATTAATTTTTGTATAAGTCGATTTAATGGGTTCATTTGTTGACAATTAAAGGCGCGATTTTGTACTCTGAAACTGAACTCAAACCGATTATCTGGCAATTTGACTATTCTGTAACAATTAAGCTGGAGGCTTTATGTCTACAAAGTTATGGGGCGGGCGTTTTGATATGCCAACAAATAAATTAGTTGAATCCTATAATGCAACTATTATGTTGGAGCAACGTTTATGTCCTTTTGATATTAAGGGAAGTATTGCACATGCCACCATGTTGGGGCTTCAGGGGATTATTACGCAAGATGAAGCAAATGCCATTATTGGCGGATTAACACAGGTAAATAAAGAAATTGAAGCAGGTCAATTCATTTTCGATACTGTCGATGAAGATATTCATATGGCTATTGAAAGAAGAATGACTGAAATCATTGGCCCTGTCGGGGGGAAACTACATACCGGTCGCAGCCGTAATGATCAGACCACCGTAGATTCTAAAATGCATATGCGAGCCACTATTCGCGAAATTCAACAGGACATTGTTAATCTACAAGAAATTATAGTAAATAAAGCAGAAAATAATATTGATGCGATAATGCCGGGCTACACGCATTTACAAACCGGTCAGCCCATTCTTTTATCGCACTGGATTATGGCTTATTATTGGATGTTACGTCGTGACTGGACCCGATTTGAAGACCTGTATCACCGTATGGGAGAGTGTCCTTTAGGCGCGGCAGCTCTCGCAGGAACAACTTTTCCTATTGACCGTGACTTCACTGCCCGTGAGCTTGGTTTTGATAAGCCGACTGAAAACAGTATTGATTCTGTCAGCGATCGTGATCATATGGTTGAATTCACCGCAGCTGCAGCGATGTGCTTTATGCACCTAACTCGTCTTTCAGAGGAACTGGTTTTATTCTCCAGCCAGGATTTTAAATTTATAGAGCTTTCTGATGATTTTTGTACGGGCTCCAGCATTATGCCGCAAAAGAAAAACCCCGATGTAGCTGAAAAAATGCGCGGAAAGGGGGGGCGTATGTACGGAAATCTAATGGCCATGCTGACTATCATGAAAGGAATACCGCTCGCTTATAATACGGATATGAGCGAGGATAAAGAGCAGGTCTATGATTCAATGGATACGTTACAGGCCAGTCTGAAAATTATGGCCCCGATGCTCGATAAAATGGTCATTCTTGCAGAGAATACCCGTGGCGCGGCGGCCAGAGGGTTCTCGAATGCGACTGATATGGCAGATTACCTTGTGCGTAAAGGTATTCCTTTCAGAGAGGCGCACCATGTAGTAGGTAGTGCGGTTAATTACTGTATTAAGCATAAAAAAATGTTAGAAGAACTTTCTATGGATGAGTTCCGCTCATTTGATAATAAAATTGAAAATGACATCTATGAGAATATTTCTTTGGAGGCATGTATTAAAGCCAGAATGTCCTATGGTGGAACCGGACCGGATGCTGTTAGAAAACAGATTGATATAGCCAGAAAATATTTAAAATAATTCTGAATATAATAATCAATATCTCCCGGATGCAATGTCCGGGAGCTTCTTTAAGGTGAAAAAAATGGACGTTTTATTCTTTATACAATTATTTATTGTACTCGCCTGTATTGGAATTGGCGGAAGGTATGGCGGAATGGGACTTGGTGCTGGTGGGGGATTAGGGGTCGCAATACTCGTTTTGGGTTTTGGGCTCAAACCCTCCTCACCATCCATTACGGCAATGTTAATTATTATTTGTGTTATTGGCGCTGTTAGTATATTGCAGGCTGCTGGTGGGTTAGATTATCTGGTCAGAGTAGCTGAAAAGTTACTTCGTAAAAAACCGCAGGCGATTACGTTTTTTGCGCCAATATTAACGTCGGTATTTACGTTATTCTGCGGAACCACTTATGTTGCATTTTCCCTGTATCCTGTTATCGCAGAGGTTGCCGCTGAAGCCAAAGTCCGTCCCGAACGAGCATTATCCGCAACGGTCATCGCGGCCAGCGTCGCGGTTGCTGCCAGCCCAATGAGCGCGGCAACCGCCGGGATGCTGGCTATCCTGCATGAATATGCTGGGATCACACTGGGACAAATATTATCCATCGCCCTCCCTTCATTTTTTATGGCGGCAATCGTCACCAGCTTTTCAGTCTACAAGCGTGGGAAAGAGCTGGAAGACGATCCTGAATTTCAGCGGCGTGTTGCAGCTGGTGAGTATGAGTTCATGCATTCCGAGCAGAAAAAGGAATATGTTGCGTCACCTGGCGCCAAAAAAGGTGTGGCCATCTTTGCAATCGGGGTTGTGCTGGTACTCATTTTGGGATCTTTTACAGAACTACTTCCTTCCTGGGATGGAAAGCGACTTTCAACCCCAATGGTTATTCAGATGATCATGCTAACCGCTGCATTATTCATCATGATTGTCGGCAGGGTTCCCAGCAGTACTCTGAATAGTGGGTCGGTATTTCGTGCCGGTTTGATGGGGGTCGTGGCAATACTCGGTGTGTCCTGGATGACAGCAACTTTTTTTGATGCTTACCAGTCAGAACTGATCAACGTTTTTGGCGGTCTCGTGAATGGGGCGCCAATGCTGTTTGGTATTGTGGTATTCCTGTTCTCCCTGGTCATCATGAGTCCGGCTGCGACGGTAGCGGCAATCATGCCCTTAGGCGTCACGCTGGGTATTCCCGCTCCGTATCTCATCGCTATATTTGCCTGTACCTGCGGTGATTTTATTATCCCTGGGGCGAATCAGATTGGTTGCGTGGCGTTTGACAGAACGGGTACAACCAAAATTGGACGTTTTGTGGTTAACCATAGCTATATTCGTCCTGGTTTCGTCATGGTTATCTCACAGGTAATTTTTGCCTACCTGATTGCGCAGGTTGTTCTTTAGTTGCAGGTGAAGAGAGATACAGTGATTGTGCTTTGACCTAAATGAGCGGCATCCCCTCTGTTTTATGCAGCAGGGGATGTCACAGGATAATATTTCGGCACTATATGATTTTGGCAAAGAGGAAGCAGAAAAGGGTCGACGCCACAACGGTGACCAGACCTGGTAACATATAACTGTGATTTACCACATACTTACCAATACGGGTTGTTCCGGTCCTGTCAAACGCCACGCATCCAATCTGTGCCCCACCTGGAATAATAAACGATCCACACGTGACCGGAAGTAATGCTATCAGCGTTTCAGCCGGGTATCCCATTAATACGCCAGCAGGTAATAACGCCACCGCAGTTGCTGCAGGGCTATAAATCACGGCGGAAAGACCAAACACAATTATGCCGAATAGCACGGGGTTGTGAAAACCATGAAAAGCCGTATTAAATAGTTCGTGCCAGGCTTCAAAGAAAGAGTTCATCATCCATGACAGACCAAATATGGCAACGACACCGACCAGGCCCGCTTTAAAAACGGAACCTGAATCAAGTTTCGAAGGAGAAATTCGACATACCATCATAATAATACACGCCGTTGTTAGCATGATTATTTGCAGCGCGGTTGGGATGCTCATGCGCTCTATGCCGGAACCAGTGTTCCATACTGGTCGTAATTGAGGAATAGATCCCATAACAACAACCAAAATGATGCCGGTAAGAAAAATCAGCAATCCTCTCTTCGCTTCTTTGGTCACGATGTTTGCTGTACGATCTTCAGCTTTTACTGACTCAAATTCACCTTCAGCAACCCGGCGTTGAAATTCTGGATCATTTTCAAGCTCATGGCCTCTTTTAAAGACAAAAAGACAGCCAACCAGGCAGCCAAGAAACGTTCCGGGAACGGTCACTAATAAAATATCTAAAGCAGAAATATGTAACCCGGCAAGGACGGCAATTGTTCCTGTTACGACGGCACTTACCGGGCTGGCAATGAGTCCAAAATTGGCGGCAATAACTGACATCGACATTGCTCGTTCCGGCCGTACTCTGGCATCTGCTGCTATTTCTGCAATCACCGGGTAAACGGAAAAGGCAACATATCCTGTTCCGCATATAGCTGTAAAAAGATAAGCGACTGCTGGCCCCAGAAAAGTGATTGCTCCAGGCCACTTTCTCAGAATTCTTTCAGCCATCGTAACGAAGAGATCCAGACCACCTGCCGCCTGAAGGATAGTGATACAAGTGATAACTGCAAGAATAATAGAAATGACCGTAATAGGGGGAGAGTCAGGAGGGAGGCCAAATCCAAAGGTCAGAATAGCGAGCCCTAATCCGCCAGCGGCGCCTAAGCCAATTCCCCCAAAGCGCCCCCCTATACCAATACATGTAAGAACTATCGCAAACTGAATTACGAATAACACCATAATTAATTCCTTTTTGTTAACAAATATTTTAATATTATTCTAATAATGATGGGTTATAATTTTATCACGATGGTATATAAAGTAACCTAATTTATTATATTATTTATACTTATGAATGCAGTCACACTGTAATCAGAGAACGTTATGGATAAAAAAAACGAACTGTTTGAAAGTATTAAAGATTATCTACTTGATGATGCTAACCGTAAAGCCGACGGACGTATTGAAACAGAAACTGAACTCGCGGCTCGTTTTAATACATCTCGCTATAAAGTCCGTCAGGCGCTCAGCACTCTGGTACAGATGGGGATGCTTGAACGCGCCCCTCGCCGAGGCAGCGTGTTGAAAAATGTGGGACAAAGCAGCATTAACAACCAACTGCTGATGCAGTTCGATCTGTCTGGTTTTGACATTACGGAATTTACAGAGGCCAGGATCCTGATTGAATGTGCGATCATTCCCCTGGCAACCCGGCGAATCTTTCCGGCCATGCTCTCGAAACTCGAAAATGAACTGAGGCTTATAGAAGAAAACGCAGACAATCCGCAAGAAGCCGATCAACACGATCGGGATTTTCATCTGCTCCTGCTGCAGGCAAGCGGCAACCGTGTTCTGCAGGTTTTCTCTGATGTGTTAATTACTTATTTTGAGAAAACAAGAGAGTCGTTACCGGCAAATGATCGCCAATATTTCCTGGATACCGCGACAAAACAAAGGGAAATCCTGTCATACATTAGAAAAGGTGATGCTCAAATGGCTTCAGAACTGATGCGCACCCATCTGCTCGAGAAGAAAATATAAGATATTGATGTTGCTAAAACCGGGGAGCGGGTTTGAGCATTTCTTTATTTATCGCCCCGTTCTCCAGTGGCTTTCCTGCTGCGTGGTGGATCTGGATCGTTTCGGATCTATAAGAGAGAAGGATGTGCGTTATAATGAGATTCGGCTCTTCAATGATCTGATGGGGGAAATGTGAATATTAGCGATGTAGCGAAAAAAACCGGTTTAACCAGCAAAGCGATACGTTTTTATGAAGAAAAAGGGCTAGTGACGCCGCCGCTGCGTAGCGAAAATGGCTATCGCACATACAACCAACAGCATCTGAATGAACTGACGCTGCTGCGCCAGGCGCGGCAGGTTGGTTTTAATCTGGAAGAGTGCGGCGAGCTGGTAAACCTGTTTAACGATCCGGCGCGTCACAGCGCGGACGTAAAAAAACGCACATTAGAAAAAGTAGCGGACATTGAGCGGCATATCAGCGAGCTGCAGGCCATGCGGCTGCATTTGCTGGCGCTGGCGGAGAGTTGCCCTGGCGATGACAGCGCCGAATGCCCGATCATGGATAATCTTTCTGGCTGCTGTCATCACAAAGCGAAGGCTTAACGGCGAGGGGGATTAAGCATAAACACCACCGTGCCGCGGTACCACGGGGATTTCTCCAGCTGCGCTTCTGCCTGCAGATCCCGGCTGCCGTTTTGCACCAGTCCCAGCTTAAATGGAATACGCAGGCGGCTGAGTGCGGGCAGATACGCCTGGTAATTCGTCACCGTGCGCCGCCCCTGATAGCTCTGCACTACCAGTTCATCAACCGCCAGCGCGTTCAGTGTGGCGACATCGCCTGTTTTTGCCCAATCCAGTAGTCCGGTCACGCCAAGCGCAAACTCGGCCGGTAGCTGTTGGCGTAGCTGCTGTAGAAAACGGGCGTAATCGGTTAGCTGGTGGGTCGCCGCGTCAAAATCAACCTGCAGGCCGACGACGTGGTTGCCAGCGTTCTGCCAGCGTTGCATCAGCCGTATGATACGGGCAGGAATCACCTCCGGTACGTCGAGCGTGGTAAAGCGTACGGTCAGCCAGATTGAGGGAAAAGTCAGTCGACTGACCGGCAGTCCCAAGCGCTGGAAAACCACGTTACCCGACCGAACCAGTACCTCGCCCTGATGCAGATAGACCGTTTGCGCGTTTTTCAGCTCGTCACTGGCCTTCACCCCAGACCATAGCCAGAAGGCCGGATGTTCACGGGCGGCAACAACATCCGCCGCCTGTGCCTGGCCCATCAGTAGCGCGGTTACCAGTAATATTTGAGTTTTTGCGCCCACGGACTTCCCGGATACTGCGTTTTCAATTGGGTGAACCAGCCCTTACGCTGCACTTTATCCACGTCCTCACCGCCGCATTCGTTAGAGCCTGAAGGCGCATAGCACATGATGGCGCGGTACAGCGCGAAGCTCTTATCTTCGACTTCGGCGGTGGGCGAGGTGATTACCTGCTGATAGTAGCTTTGTCTGTCGAACTGGCCAAACGGCTCCTTACGAGAAATGGCTGCTTCAAGCACGTCGTTGCCAGCGCTGTTTTTCCACAGATCAACATGCGTTTGCGTGGTACGGAAAAATTCGCCTAAACAGTTCAGCGCGTGGGCATCATCCGCTTTTTTACTCAATACCGTTACCGTTTCATTGAGGCTGCGGCAGGTATACCCGGCCTGAGCCGTATCGCCGTTCCAGTCAAAAGTGCTCAGGTTCACGTCATTAAACGCCTCGCCAATGACCGGCGGTGCGATTTCGCTGACAAGCTTTTTATCTTTCAACCAGTCGCCAAAACGATTCTCGGTAAGATCCCGTACCAGCAGCGTATGCAGGGCGATGGTACGTTCTTCGTTATTCGGTCCATGGATGGCCTGCTGACGCAGTTGTTCAAGTGTGGCCTGTGTTTTCAGCACCTGCGAACGAAAACGCAGGTTAGTCACCGCGCTATCCGGAGCGAAAACCGCAGCCACGTCACCGCTATAAACCAGTGTGGCGGCGAGCTTAGCCTGCACATACTGCCGCTGTTCGTTGTCCTGGCTGAGTTTCAGCAACTGCTGCCAGAAATCGCGTGCCGCGGTCCAATTCTTCTGGCCCATCAGCGCTTCGCCGTACAGCACCTGTTCGCTGAAAGCCAGCGTATCGCGCGGTGCAAGTTTCTGCGCTGGCGTTACCGCCTGGATAATCGCCGCATAGTTGCCTGTCGCCATCCACAAATTCAGTTGCAGATCGTGCCACAGTGGCATTTTTTGGCTTTGCTCAAACACCGGCTTGCTGGCATCGAGTTGCGCCTGGGTCAGCGTGGGGTTGTTATTGCTATCCAGACGTAACGCGCGTAGCAGTTCGATGTAGCTGACTCGCGGCGCATCGGGGAAGGCTTCCAGCACGGATTGATCGTAGAACGCCATGCCGTAGACATTATCGTATTCGATGACGGTTTCACGCAGCTGCTGTGCGTTAGCCGACTGCTGGAGCGTCTGCTCATACAACCTGGCCAGCTGCGGCCACGCCTGTAAATACCAGTTAATTCGGCGCAACATGCCGCGCGTGGAGTCGGCGTATTGCCCCTGCGGAAAGCGTTGCAGATAAGCTTGCGCCAGCGTTTGAGCCTGAGTGGCGTCCTCGCGGTTAATTTTAGCGATATCAAAATCGCCATATTCGCCCACGCTGTTCTGACTGCTCTTGTTCAGCGCCGTACGCATCAGCATGTATTGCGCGGTCTCCGCCAGCCACTGGCGATCGCTTTTAGCGAGCTGAGTGAAATCCCGTTCGGCGCTGGCATAATCACCCGCATAGAAGCTGGCGGCTGCCGCGAGGTAACTTTTGTACTGTTGAGCCGGCGAATCCGTCGGGAGAGTGGCGAGAGATGACTCAATCTGTTCACGGGTCGCGTCAGAGAACAGCCCCATACGCGCTTGCGCTAAGGCCTGGCGTTGCTCTGCTGTTAACGCGGTATCGGCCAGCAGTGCAGCAAAAAACTGGCTGACGCTGGCGGTATTATTCGAAACATGACGGTTCTCATGCTCAGCGTCGTTGAGATTGGCTTCATCCGCATTAATGTTCAGCTCGGCCATCTGTCGGGAGAGGGGGCTATCTTCAGCGGATGCCGGGGCAGGGGCTGGTTGTGGGGCTGTTTCATCCCACTGCGGGTGATACGCAAAATAGAAATCGCGGGAGCGGGTGATATCTTCAGGCATCGACTGCACGGGCAGATCAAATGCTTTTTCCTGGCTCAGCAGCCGCAGCAGGTTGTCGCGGCTGTCGTTTTCCGGGTTAAAGGTCGGTGTGCCTTTCAGCAGGCAGCTGTCTTCGCTCCATTTGCAGTCTTCCATATCGAAAGAGGCGAAAGCCTGAGGCGCGCCAGCCAGCAAAGAACAAAGGGCAACGGCGAGAGACGTCTTCCTGATCATAGTCTGAATTCCTGTCTATTTTAGTGTGGTACCGCTTTGATAATCAGGGTAATTCCCTCAACGGCAATGACTTCAACCTGCGTTCCCGCGCTCAAATCGTCGCGGGCGCTGACGGGCCACGAACTGTCGCCGACGCGCATATGTCCGCGACCATTGACCAGGGTGCTTTCCAGAATAAATCGACGGCCAACCAACTGCTGACCGCGCTGGTTAAGATGGCTGTCGGCGGGTTTCTGCTCTTTCACGCGTTTTGCCAGCCACTTCCACCACAGCCAGGCCGCCAGCAGCGTGAGTACAGCGAACATCGCTCCCTGCCACGCCCAGTCGAGCGGGAGGAGCCAAACCACCAGTCCGGTTATCACCGCTGCCACGCCGCTCCATAGCAAATAACCGTTGCCGCCCAGCATCTCGGCGGCGAGCAACAGACCGCCGAGGCTGAGCCAGAAGATGTGCGGATGGACCAGAATCATCGCTATCATGATTTTTTTCGCTCGCTGGCGCTGTCCTTAACCAGTTCGGCGATCCCGGCTATGGAACCCATCAGGCTGCTGGCATCCAGCGGCATCATCACCACTTTGCTGTTATTCGACGAACCGATATGCTGCAACGCTTCGGTGTATTTCTGCGCCACGAAGTAGTTCACGGCCTGGATATCTCCGGCGGCAATGGCTTCAGAAACCATCTGCGTTGCGCGGGCTTCTGCTTCTGCGGAACGTTCACGCGCTTCAGCCTGTAAAAACGCGGACTGACGTTCACCTTCCGCTATCAGGATTTTCGACTGCTTCTCACCCTCGGCCTTGACGATTTCCGCCTGGCGGATGCCTTCGGCTTCCAGAATGTAGGCGCGCTTGGTACGTTCGGCTTTCATTTGCGCGTTCATGGCGTCAATCAGTTCCGCCGGTGGACGCACGTCACGAATCTCAATACGGGTGATTTTGATGCCCCAGGGATTGGTGGCCTCATCAACAATATGCAGCAGGCGCGTGTTGATGTTGTCACGCTGGGAGAGCATTTCATCAAGCTCCATTGAACCGAGAACGGTACGAATGTTGGTCATGGTCAGGTTGATGATTGCTAGTTCGAGGTTACTGACTTCATATGCCGCTTTCGGCGCGTCGATCACCTGAATAAAACACACAGCATCAATCGAGACGTTGGCGTTATCTTTGGAGATGACTTCCTGAGAAGGGATATCAAGCACTTGTTCCATCATGTTGATCTTACGACCAATACGGTCCATGAACGGTACAACAAGGCTTAAACCCGGCTGCAGGGTTTTGGTGTAACGGCCAAAACGCTCTACCGTCCACTGGTATCCCTGTGGGACGATTTTGACGCCTGCGCCGACGATGACCAGCGCGACAAAAATAAGAATAGGAATAAAAATGAGCATTGATGAAACCTCCTGTTGTGCTGTCCTTTACTGCCTCATTAGTCAAATTATACCCGATTAATCAAGGTGGGCTCCCCTATAATAAATTACAGGAATAGACTGTCTGCACGAAAGAGGTAAAAAAGGATCGATAATGGAAGAAAGCAGCATTTTGCTTCAGTTGAAAAATGTCGCCTGGCAGGCAGGGGCGACGCAGGTTCTCAATAACATCTGTTTTAATCTCCATGCCGGAGAATTTAAGCTGATTACCGGCCAGTCCGGCTGCGGTAAAAGTACGTTACTGAAGATTGTGGCGTCGTTAATTAGTCCGAGTTCCGGTGAAATTCTCTTTGAGGGCAAGGATATTACAGCGCTTAAGCCTGAAGCTTATCGCCAGCAGGTCTCTTATTGCGCGCAAACGCCCGCTTTGTTTGGTGATACCGTCTACGACAATCTCATTTTCCCCTGGCAAATTCGCGATAAACGCCCGGAACCGGAGGTATTTCTGGAAGATCTGGCCCGTTTTGAGCTGCCCGAGAGCATCCTCAAAAAAGGGATCAATGAACTGTCTGGCGGCGAAAAGCAGCGCGTCTCGTTAATTCGTAATTTACAGTTTCTGCCAAAAATCCTGCTGCTTGATGAAATCACCAGCGCGCTGGATGAGTCCAACAAACGTAACGTGAATGAATTAATTCACCACTATGTTCGCGATAAGAATATTGCCGTGCTGTGGGTGACGCACGACAAAGATGAGATTAATCATGCGGATAATGTCATAACGCTTCAACCGCACGCCGGAGAAATGCAGGAAGTCAGCAATGAATGAGCATAATATTACCAATGAATCACTGGCGTTAGCGATGATGCTGGTGGTGGTCGCCATACTGATCAGTAACAAAGAAAAGCTGGCGCTGGAAAAAGATATTCTCTGGAGTGTTTGCCGGGCGGTGGTTCAGCTTATTATCGTCGGCTATGTGCTGAAATATATTTTCGGCGTTAATCACAGCATTCTGACCTTATTGATGGTGCTGTTTATCTGTTTTAACGCCGCCTATAACGCGCAAAAACGCAGTAAATATATTGATAACGCTTTTCTCTCGTCGTTTATTGCCATTACGGTTGGGGCGGGGTTGACGCTGTCGGTACTGGTGTTGTCCGGCTCTATTGAGTTCACGCCGATGCAGGTGATCCCGATTTCCGGGATGATTGCAGGCAATGCGATGGTGGCGGTGGGGCTGTGTTACAACAATCTGGGGCAGCGGTTTAACAGTGAACAGCAGCAAATCCAGGAAAAGCTCAGCCTCGGCGCGACGCCGAAGGTTGCCTCCGCGCCGCTGATTCGCGACAGCATTCGCGCCTCGCTGATCCCGACGATCGATTCCGCCAAAACCGTGGGGTTGGTGAGTTTACCGGGGATGATGTCCGGATTGATCTTTGCAGGTATTGATCCGGTAAAAGCGATTAAGTATCAGATTATGGTGACGTTTATGCTGCTTTCGACCGCCAGCCTGTCAACCATTATTGCCTGCTACCTGACCTATCGGAAGTTCTATAATTCACGCCACCAATTAGTCGTAACGCATTTGAAGAAGACGTGATGTGATGCCGGAGGGAGCGGTATTTGTTGAATTTCCAGGCCCGATAAGCGCAAGCGCCATCGGGCCAAATCAAACGGATTAGTACAGCAGCGCGTACAGCTGGCGGCGGTATTTCGAAGCCAGCGCATCGCCGGTTCCCAGTGCGGCAAGGATCTCCTGGAAGGTCTTACGCGCCTGACCGTCGGCAGCCGTAA
The DNA here is from genome assembly GCF_005281115.1 of Citrobacter sp. wls710. Lineage (NCBI taxonomy): Bacteria > Pseudomonadati > Pseudomonadota > Gammaproteobacteria > Enterobacterales > Enterobacteriaceae > Citrobacter > Citrobacter sp. wls710. The sequence continues at coordinate 205,963 of NZ_SZXD01000007.1, read as the reverse complement.
GATCTTTCTTCAGGTGGCTGAACAGCAATTCCAGCGATTCTTCGTTACGTCCGACCTGATGGAGTTGGATGGCTAATTGCGTGGCCAGCGCGGCATCCTGCGGGTTGCTGGCAACCTGTTGCTGCAACTGTTGGATTTCCGGCGTATCCGCCGCCTGCTTCAGCAGTTCAATCTGTGCCACCAGCCCCTGATAACGGGTATCCTGATCCTGCAATGGAATTGTTTTCAGCACAGCTTCGGCATCGTCAGAACGATTGAGGGCGATTTGCGTTTCCGCCAGCAGCAGGCCGATTTCGCTGCTCTGGTTGGAGAGTTGCCAGGCTTCTTTCAGCAGCGGCAGCGCATCCGCGTGATTACCGGCTTCGATAAACTCGATAGCCTGGCGTGCTTTCAGCTCTTCTTCGCTCGGCAGCACTTTCTCCAGCAGCGCACGAATAACCTCTTCCGGCTGCGGACCCTGGAAACCATCTACCGGCTGACCGTTCTGGAACAGATAAACCGTAGGGATCGCGCGCAGACCAAACTGGGAGGCGATCATCTGTTCGGCGTCGCAGTCGAGCTTGGCGAGAATAAACTGACCATTATACTGGGCGGCAAGGCTCTCCAGCACCGGCGTTAATTGCAGACAATGCTGGCTGCGCTCAGACCAAAAATAGAACAGGACCGGCGTGGTCATCGACTGTTCAAGGGTCTGCTGCAGGTTCGATTCATTAATATTAACAATATTCTGTGTGGACATGGAGTTACTCTCTTTTGTCGATTTCTTGTTACATGGGGGCTGACGTGCGAGCTTCAACTCAACCCTGTAAAATTTTGTCCATTATGCGGCCTGGCAGCAGGCGTTTAAGCAGCATAACTGCCCAGGTCACCAGCGTAACCGGATAACGTAGCTTCGGTTTGTCGCTTTCGAACGCGTGACGCACTTTGGCGACAACCGCTTGTGGTTCCAGCGTAAACCGCGCGGCAATGCCGGGATTTTCCACGGGGGCATCGCTCTGCGTCTGGTTAACGTTTTCGGTAAAGCGGGTGCGGATGGGGCCGGGTTCAATCAGGCTGACCTTAATCCCACTGTGACGCAGCTCCATACGCAGCGCGTCGGACCAGGCTTCCAGCGCATATTTACTGGCGGCATAGGCGCCACGTCCCGGTGTGGAGATCAATCCCATTACCGAGGAGGTCATCACGATGCGTCCTTCGCCGTGAGGTAGCATGGCGGGCAACAGACGCATGGTAAGCTGATGTGCGCCAAAAAAGTTGGCGGAAAACTGCTGCTCCATCTGCTCACGGCTAATCGTGGGCAGTGGGCCGTAGACGCCGTATCCGGCGTTGTTAAAGATCCCATATAAACGATTATCGGTCAGGGCGATCACCTCATCGGCGGCGCGATCCACGCTTTCGGGTGAATCCAGATCCAGCAATACGCCGGTGAATCCCATGCTGTTCATACGCGCGACATCGTCAGGTTTGCGGCAGCCAGCCAGAATTTGAAAACCCTGGCGCTTTAGCTCAAGCGCGCTTTCCAGGCCGATTCCGCTGGAACATCCTGTTATTAAGACCGATTTTTGCATAACTTTACCTGTCGGGATCTCCGTTGAATTACGAGTCGTGATTAACTAGAGGAGTGAGATGTTGCGCCATCCAGTCGGCAATAAACGGCTGGGCGTCACGATTAGGATGAATACCATCATCCTGCATCCACTGGGGTTTCAGATAAACCTCTTCCATAAAAAAGGGCAGCAGAGGGATATCAAACTCTTTGGCGAGCTTTGGATAAATCGCGCTAAAGGTTTCATTATAACGGCGACCGTAGTTTGCCGGCAGACGAATTTGCATTAATAGCGGTTCGGCATTTGCCGCTTTCACGTCCTGCAAAATCGTGCGCAGGGTTTGTTCGGTTTGCGCAGGCGCAAAGCCGCGCAGGCCATCGTTGCCGCCAAGTTCGACCAGTACCCAACGCGGCTGGTGCTGCTTGAGTAATGCAGGCAGACGGGCCAGGCCCTGCTGCGAGGTGTCGCCGCTGATGCTGGCATTCACCACTGGCGTTTTGGTTTGCCATTTATCATTAAGTAGCGCAGGCCACGCGGCGCTGGCGGACATACGGTATCCGGCGCTCAGGCTGTCACCCAGAATTAATAACGTGTCCGCAGCGGCGGCGCGGAAAGTTAACAGGACCAGGAACAGGAAAGGCCAATGCCAGCGGAAAACATTGTTGAAGTTCATCATCTTAAGAAATCCGTCGGTCAGGGTGATCATGAGCTATCCATCCTTACCGGAGTTGAACTGGTTGTCAAACGCGCCGAGACCATTGCGCTGATTGGCGAGTCGGGTTCGGGGAAATCCACGTTGCTGGCGATCCTCGCCGGGCTGGACGATGGTTCCAGCGGTGAAGTGAGTCTGGTGGGGCAGGCGCTACAAACCATGGATGAAGAAGCCCGGGCGCAGTTGCGGGCAAAACATGTGGGATTCGTTTTCCAGTCATTCATGTTAATCCCGACCCTGAACGCACTGGAAAACGTCGAACTGCCCGCGCTGTTGCGTGGTGAAAACAGCGGAAAAAGCCGCGACGGGGCAAAAACGCTGCTCGAGCAACTTGGGCTGGGAAAACGTCTGGATCATCTTCCGGCCCAGCTTTCCGGCGGGGAACAGCAGCGCGTGGCGCTGGCGCGGGCATTTAACGGGCGTCCGGATGTGCTGTTTGCCGATGAGCCGACAGGCAACCTCGATCGCCAGACCGGAGACAAAATAGCCGACCTGTTGTTTTCTCTGAACCGGGAACACGGCACCACCCTGATTCTGGTGACGCATGACCCGCAGTTGGCGGCGCGTTGCGACAGGCGCTTACGTCTGGTGAATGGACAGTTGCAGGAGGAGGCATGATTGCACGCTGGTTCTGGCGCGAATGGCGCTCGCCTTCACTACTGATTGTCTGGCTGGCGCTGAGCCTGGCGGTGGCCTGCGTTCTGGCGCTGGGGAATATCAGCGACCGTATGGAAAAAGGGTTGAGCCAGCAAAGCCGCGAGTTTATGGCGGGAGATCGTGCGCTGCAAAGTTCACGCACCGTGCCGAAAGCATGGATTGACGAGGCGCGGCAGCGGGGTTTGAAAGTCGGCGAGCAACTGACTTTTGCGACCATGACTTTTGCCCGTGATACACCGCAGCTGGCGAATGTCAAAGCGGTGGATGACGTGTATCCGATGTACGGCACGTTACAAACTAATCCACCGGGGTTGAAACCACAGCCGGGCATGGTGTTGCTGGCCCCGCGCCTGATGGCGCTGCTCAATCTAAAAATCGGTGATTCTATTGACGTCGGTGATGCCACGCTGCACATCGCCGGAGAGGTGGTGCAGGAGCCGGACTCCGGTTTTAATCCATTCCAGATAGCACCGCGCCTGATGATGAGCATGGCGGATGTCGAAAAAACGGCGGCGGTCCAGCCGGGAAGCCGCGTGACCTGGCGCTATAAATTTGGCGGAACGCCGCAGCAACTGGACGCGTACGAAAAATGGCTGTTGCCGCAGCTAAAGCCTGAACAGCGCTGGTACGGGCTGGAGCAGGATGAAGGCGCGCTGGGGAAATCTCTGGAGCGTTCGCAACAGTTCCTGCTGCTGTCGGCGCTGTTAACGCTGCTGCTGGCGGTCGCTGCGGTTGCTGTGGCGATGAGCCATTATTGCCGCAGCCGTTACGATCTGGTGGCTATACTGAAAACCCTCGGCGCGGGCAGAGCGCAACTGCGTAGGTTGATTGTTGGTCAATGGCTGATGGTGCTGGCGCTGTCTGGTATTACCGGTGGGCTTTTTGGGCTGTTGTTTGAGCACGCACTGGTGGTGTTACTCAAGCCGGTCCTGCCCGGCGAGCTGCCGCCCGCCAGCCCCTGGCCGTGGCTGTGGGCCTTAGGCACTATGACGGTAATTTCGCTGTTGGTCGGGTTGCGTCCTTATCGGCTACTGCTGGCGACGCAGCCGCTACGTGTGTTACGCCGTGACGTGGTGGCAAACGTCTGGCCGCTGAAGTTTTATTTGCCGGTAGTATTGGTCGTTGTGGTCGTCCTCCTCGCTGGACTGATGGGGGGAAGCCTGCTGTTATGGGCCGTGCTGGCCGGGGCGGTGGTACTGGCGCTGGTGTGCGGCGTGCTCGGCTGGATGCTGCTCAACGTCCTGCGTGGTCTGACGCTCACCTCGCTGCCGTTGCGTTTGGCGGTCAGTCGACTGTTGCGCCAGCCGTGGTCAACGCTCAGCCAGCTGTCGGCATTTTCACTTTCCTTTATGCTGCTGGCGTTGCTGCTGGTGCTGCGTGGCGATCTGCTCGACCGTTGGCAGCAGCAAATGCCGCCAGAAAGTCCCAATTATTTCTTGATCAACATTGCCAGTGAGCAGGTTGTACCGCTGAAGTCATTTTTGTCGGAACATCAGGTGATCCCGGAATCGTTCTATCCGATTGTACGGGCGCGTCTGACAGCCATTAACGATAAGCCGACCGAAGGCAATCAGGATGAGGCGCTTAACCGTGAGCTTAATCTGACCTGGCAGGATACCCGCCCGGATCATAACCCGATAACCGCCGGAAGCTGGCCGCCAAAAGCGGGTGAAGTGTCGATGGAAGAAGGGCTGGCGAAGCGGCTAAACGTGAAGCTCGGCGATCGGGTGACCTTTATGGGCGATACCCAGGATTTCAGCGCCACGGTCAGCAGCCTGCGTAAAGTGGACTGGGAAAGCCTGCGGCCTAACTTCTTCTTTATTTTCCCTTCAGGGGCGCTGGACGATCAGCCCCAGAGCTGGTTAACCAGCTTTCGTTGGGAGAACGGCAACGGCATGTTGACGCAGCTTAACCGCGAATTCCCGACCATCAGCCTGCTGGATATTGGCGCCATCCTCAAACAGGTGGGCCAGGTGCTGGAGCAGGTAAGTAGAGCGCTGGAAGTGATGGTGGTGCTGGTTACCGCCTGCGGCATGTTGTTGCTGTTGGCGCAGGTTCAGGTGGGGATGCGTCAACGTCATCAGGAACTGGTGGTCTGGCGCACGCTGGGAGCAGGCAAGAAATTGCTGCGTACCACGCTGTGGTGCGAGTTCGCTATGCTCGGGATGGTCGCCGGGCTGGTGGCGGCCATCGGTGCGGAAACCGCGCTGGCGGTATTGCAAACCCGCGTATTTGACTTCCCGTGGGAGCCGGACTGGCGGCTGTGGGTTGTGTTGCCGCTTTGTGGGGCATTGCTCCTCTCTCTATGCGGCGGATGGCTCGGTTCACGTCTGCTAAAAGGTAAAGCGCTGTTCCGTCAGTTCAGTAGTTAATTCCTGTCAGTGATGATTACGCACCGGTTTTTAAATCGGTGCGTTTTTTTTCTATGTAGCACAAATTGATAACTCCTTGATATTTAACAGCACAGAACAATAAAAACCCGACAACACGAGTGTATTAATAAACGTTAATATTTGTATGCTGAATAATTGGCAGGCTATCTATCAAGGTACAAATAATGACTATAAAAAAAACGGCGCTGGCGGTATCGATCGGCGCAGCAGTGGCATTAACGACTTTCGCTTCCCAGGCGGAAATCACGGTCCTGAAACAAGATCCGCAGGCGGGCGATCCGCTCAGCCGTCTTAACTTCACCGTCGGCGGTAGTATTCGTCCGCAGTTCCAGAATATGGCCGGTGACGATGGTAAGAATGGCTACAAACGTAATGGTTTCGACGGCGGGACCCGTTTCCGCTTCGCCGCAGACTACTATCTGTTTGATGACATCAGTTGGGTGAGCTACTACGAGCTGGGCGTTAACTTCCCGGCCATGTTCAACTGGGATAATCACTACGCTGACGGCGCCAACGACACCACGCGTCGTATGCTGTACACCGGTCTGAAGAGCGCGACCTGGGGTACGCTGACCTTCGGTCAACAGAACAGCATTTACTATGACGTGGTCGGGGCGAAAACGGATATCTGGGACTACGATATGATCGGTCAGGCGCCAGGTAACGGTATCAATGGCGACTATGACGGTTCCTATCGTACACGTAAATCGCTGAAGTATAAGAAAACGGTGGGTGATGTTGATCTCTATGCATCTTATTTGTTCAGCGATGATTACAACCCGAACAACGGCCTGCGCTACAAGCGTAAAGGCGGCGGCTCGTTGGGTGTGGATTATCACATCACTGATGACCTGACCTGGGGCACCGCGTGGAACTATACCCGTGCGGAAATGCGCGGCGACGGCAACAAAACCTACGATCAAAACATCGTCGGTACCGCACTGAGCTGGAAACCGGATAACTGGACCTTCTCAATGGGCGGCGGCTGGTATCAAAACTTCATGACCACCAAAAAAGTTTCGGTTAATGACTACTTTGCCGGTGATGCGTGGGGTCTGGAATACTTCGCAGGTTACACCTTCCCGGTTGGTCAGTATGCGCTGAAATCTGTTCAGCCTTACTTTATGGGAGATCGCATCGAGTACGTGAATGGTCGTAACTATCTGCGTACCGACAACGGTGTGGGTATCAGCTTCCAGCTGGATTACGGTTTCCGTGTGGATTACGAACACGTCTTTACCTCCAGCACCGACAACCTGGGCGATATGAACCTGGTGCGTCTGCGTTACGACTTCTAAGTCAATTTCCCTTCCAAAGCCGGGTAACCAGGGCGTTATCCGGTTTTTTTACTCTCCCTTGCCGAAAAACGCATAAGCACCTTCCTTGCACATTCAACGACATACTTCGCAACATCATGAAATAATTTCAAGGACAGCGGGTTGTGATCTGTGTCATGTTAGAAATCTGCCTGTTATCAGGCCAACGAGAACAACGCCGCATGAACGGCGTGAGACATGACACCACAACGTTAAAATGGAGAAAATATGGGATTGCGTCAGAGTTTACGCGTTGCGACCGGGGCGCTGTTACTGGCCTGCGGTTTACAATTTGCTCATGCGAACAGTGACCCGCATACCATCGTGTTTGGCGTCGCGCCTGGGCCGTACGGCGATATGGTGAAACAGGCCATTGCCCCTACGCTGAAAGAGAAAGGTTACAAGGTGGTGGTGCGCGAATTCAGCGACTACGTGCAGCCGAATATGGCGCTTTCCAACGGCAGCATTGATGCCAACCTGTTCCAGCACTCGCTCTATTTTGACAAATTCACCGCCGATAAAGGGCTAAAGCTGAGCAAGCTGATTGTGGTCCCGACGGCCGGGATGGGGTTTTACTCGCACAAAATCAAAAGCCTGGATGAGTTGAAAAAAGGGGATGTGATCACGCTGTCCAACGATCCGACCAACCTGGCCCGCGGTCTGCGTTTCCTGCAATCCATTGGCCTTATCACCATCAAAGACAATATCGATCCTACGAAAGCCTCCGAGCGCGATATCGCCAGCAACCCGAAAGGGCTGGTGTTTAAACCCCTGGAAGCAGCACAACTACCGCGCACTTTGGACGGTGTGACCGGCGCGCTGGTCAACGGTAACTTTGCCGTGGCGGCAAAACTGGATCTTTCCAGCGCCATCAAGCAAGAGCATCTGGACGAAAATCTGAAAAATATCATTGCGGTACGCAGTGAAGATGCGGATAAACCGTTCGCGAAAGATATTGTTGAAGCGGTGAAGTCCCCGGCGTATCGCGCGGTGATCGACGATCCGCAAAACATCTACAGCGCCTTCCAGAAACCGGAATGGATGTCGGCAGCCCAATAATCGCTGCATGCAAGGGTTAACAGGGGCAGCGGCGACTGCCCTTTTCGCATTTCTGAGGTGGATATGATTGAGATAGAAAAGGTTTGCGTGGATTTTACCGCAGGCCGTGGACCCTCAACCCGGGCGGTTGATGATGTCAGCTTGCACATTGGCGCGGGCGAGATATTTGGTATTGTCGGAACCAGCGGCGCGGGGAAAAGTACGCTACTGCGCACCTTGAACGCCTTAACCCGTCCGAGCCAGGGAAGCGTGAAGGTGAACGGCGTAGAAATTTCTGCGCTGGAAGGCACTCAGTTACGTAAAGCGCGCCAGCGTATTGGCATGATTTTCCAGCACTTTAATCTGATGCATACCCGCACCGTGGCGCAAAACGTCGCCTTTAGTCTGAAAGCTGCCGGATGGGAACGCAGCAAGATTGCTCCACGCGTCACGGAGATTCTGGCGCTGGTCGGACTGTCTGATAAGGCGAACCGTTTTCCGGTTCAGCTCAGCGGTGGTCAGAAGCAGCGCGTGGGCATTGCCCGTGCGATTGCCAATCATCCGGATGTGTTGCTGTGTGATGAACCCACTTCCGCGTTAGATCTCGAAACCTCGGCCACGATTCTGGCGTTGCTTAAGCAGATCAATCAACAGTTGGGGATCACGATCGTGCTGATCACTCACGAGATGAACGTGATCAAATCGATTTGCGATCGCGTGGCGGTGATGTCAGGCGGCAAGGTGGTGGAGTCCGGTGAGGTGTTTGACGTTTTTGCTCACCCGCAGCACGCCTTTACTCAACAACTGGTGTCGCATACCCTCAATCTGACGCTACCTGAACGTCTGCGCCAGCATCTGCCCGGCCAGTTGCTGAAAATTCTTTTTATCGGCGATTCGGCGGAACAGCCTGTGCTGTCAGAAGTTGCGGTTAAGTTTGGCGTGGCGGTGAACATTCTGCACGGCAAAATTGAATATATCGGCGAACGCGCGCTGGGGATTCTGGTGGTGCAACTGACCGCGCCGCATAACCCTTCTGCGGTGGATATCGCCGTGGAACATATTCGTCAACGTACTGCTCAAGTGGAGGTGATTCGTGGATGATTTATTGCCTGATTTGACGCTGGCGTTTAATGAAACCTTCCAGATGTTGAGCATCTCAACGGTGCTGGCGATTATTGGCGGTTTGCCGCTCGGTTTTCTTATTTTCGTCACCGACCGGCATTTATTCTGGCAGAACCGTTTTGTGTATCTGCTCAGCTCCGTGCTGGTGAATATTATCCGCTCGGTACCGTTTGTGATCCTGCTGGTGCTGCTGCTACCGCTCACCCAGTTTTTGCTCGGGAACACCATCGGGCCGATTGCGGCATCGGTCCCGCTCTCGGTGGCGGCGATCGCTTTTTATGCCCGGCTGGTGGATAGCGCGCTACGTGAAGTGGATAAAGGCATTATTGAGGCGGCGGAAGCTTTTGGCGCCAGCCCGATGCGCATCATTTGCACCGTTCTGTTACCTGAGGCGAGCGCGGGACTGCTGCGTGGGCTGACGATCACGCTGGTGAGCCTGATCGGTTACTCCGCGATGGCCGGGATTGTCGGCGGCGGCGGGGTAGGTGACCTGGCGATTCGCTTTGGTTATTACCGCTATGAAACCCAGGTCATGATCGTCACCGTTGTCGCGCTGATTATTCTGGTGCAGGTCGTCCAGGTGCTGGGCGACTGGCTGGCAAAACGCGCGGATAAGCGCGACAGACATTGATCACTACGCGTTAAGCCATCCGGCAACGTCGTGCCATGTGCCGCGAAAGACGATTTTCGCGGCTTTCTTTTCCAGTTGATAGCGATACATCGGATCATAATACTCGTTGAGTAACGGCACCAGCCAGCCCATGTGAGCGTCGGTACTGCCCGTCGACTGCTGTTCGCGCAGAGCCACGTCAAGCAGGGCGGTCAGCTCGGCAAAACGCTGTAATCCCAGACGACGGCGAATAGCGAACAGGCCGTGGTGCAGATACTCACTGTATTCCTCCCAGCCCTGGCTCTCACCATAAGCCTGGGTAAAATCGTGGTGCATGCGCACGAAATACTCCTCGCGCAGGCGCTCCAGACGAAGCTCAAAAGGATCGTCCACCACCGCAATGGATGCCTCGGTCATGCGCTCGCGCAGGCATTCGGGCAGATGGTTAGCACCGATCATCCGGCCTTCATCTTCCAGCACCCACTGGCGCAAATCCTGTCGGCTGTCCGTTTTGAGCATTTCGACCGCCAGCAGGTTTTCAAAACTCGCCTGGCTTAGCTGCGGTTCCACGGTACGTCCAAACGAGGAACCACGATGGTGCGCCAGTCCTTCGAGATCCACACCGTTCGGCTGCTGTTGTACCAGTTGCGTTTTACCGTTACCGGTACAGCCGCCAATTAAGACGATCGGTTTTTGCACCAATTCTTCCGTTATCCGTATGACCGCCTGGCGCAGAGCCTTATAACCGCCCTGTATCAGCGGATAGTCAACGCCGGACTCGTGCAGCCATTGCTGCACAATATGTGAACGCTGACCGCCGCGCGCGCAGCATAAATATCCTTTTGGGTGCTGGCGACAAGCATTATGCCAGGCGTTCATGCGCTGTTGGCGGGTTTCACCCGAGACCAGTTGATGGCCCAATTCGAGCGCAGCCTCAGGCCCCTGACGTTTATAGCAGGTACCGACTGCGGCGCGTTCGTCATCGTTCATTAAGGGGAGATTGACCGCGCCCGGCATCGCGCCTTGTTGAAATTCGACGGGGGCGCGTACATCAATTATGGGCGTACCGGCGAGCAGAATCGCGCGATAGTCCTGTGCTGTTTGTGTGTCTTGCATAGTAAAAAACGAAACCTCAAATCATCTTGCGTATCATTTTACGCGCCAAAGAGCAGGATGACTTGATTTTCAATCGCGTGCATTGTTGAAAATTGCTAAAAATCCGGCGATTTCTGGTTTTCGTTGCGTAAATAACGTCACAATATCTTCCACAGCCTTACCTGCGCCAAACTTATGCCAGGCGAGACTTAAGGGCGAAGGGGGGCGCATGGTAGGAATAATGCTACTGACCAGTTGCCCGTTATCAAGCAATGGCTGGCACAGCGGTTGCGGAACAAAGCCGATACCCACCCCAGCAAGATGCGCCGCAATCTTGGTTTCCATGTCCGGGACAATAATCTCTTTTTGACCGGGAAGCCGCCACGCGACCCGTTTAGTCAGGGTGCGCGCACTGTCTTCAATATTGATCGCCGGAAAACGGCGCAACTGCGCTTCCGTTAATGGACCACTGACGCCAGCCAATGGATGATTCGCCGACATAACAAATCGCCACTGAACAGACCCCAAAGGATCGAGGGTAAAGGTGTTGGCCATTGGTTCAGTACCCGTGACGCCGATGGCCAAAGAGAATCCTTCATATAGCAGTGAATCCCAGACGCCCATATAGATTTGCCGGGAAAAGTGAAACTGAGTAAAGGGATAGCGGGCGTTAAGCCAGGATAACAGGCGAGCGACGGCTTGCGGGCTATACAGCAGGTTGTTGACCACGATATTCACCTGCCGCTCTACGCCGTCGTTCACTTGCTGTAATTCGCTGGGCATGCTGTCCAGCCAGGCGAGCCAGTCTTTTGCCTGAGAAAGAAGATGCGAGCCCGCGGCGGTTAACGTAACGCTGCGGGTGGTGCGAAAGAACAGAGCAACCCCGGTATTTTCTTCCAGAAGCTTAATGCGATAGCTGATGGTGGCCGTGGTTTTACACAAGCGATCCGCCGCCCTGGAGAAGCTCCCTGTTTCGGCTACGCCAATAAAAGTACGCAGTGTTTCTGGATCAAACATCGTCAGCTACTCCCTGAATGCTCTTCCGCAAGCCTGATTTCTTGTTCTCTGATTTATAAGTATTTTTACATAATGGCCTTGTTTAAATTGTGGTCTAAATCGAATTTTGGAAAAATATTCCAACTTTTGTGTTGATGTTAAATCCCGAAGGTTTTAGATTGCATGATATTGAAGCCGCTAAGAGTTCTGGCTGCGGTTCAGAGGAATTCAGTTACAAGGAAAAGATGATGAAACTTGAGGTATTACCGTTAAATCAGCACACGTTCAGCGCCTATGGCGATGTCATAGAAACCCATAAACGTGATTTTTTTCATATCAATGATGGGTTGGTTGAACGTTATCACGATCTGGCTAATGTGGAGATCCTTGAGCAGGACCGGACGCTCATCAGCATTAACCGCGCGCAACCGGCAACGATGCCTATTATTGTGCATGAACTGGAGCGCCACCCGCTGGGCACCCAGGCATTTATGCCCATGAAGGGCGAAGCGTTTGTGGTGATTGTCGCGCTTGGTGAGGACAAACCCGATCTTTCCACCTTAAAAGCCTTTATCACCAATGGTCAACAGGGTGTGAATTACCACCGAAACGTCTGGCATCATCCGCTGTTTGCCTGGCAAACCGTGACCGATTTTCTGACGGTCGATCGTGGTGGTAGCGATAATTGCGATGTTGAACGTATCCCGGCACATGAACTCTGTTTTGCGTGACGCTATTGGCCTTCTTGCTTAATATGAGCATATTGTTCATTGTTTATGCTCATATTTTGGGCCGGAGTAAATGTAGTGGAGACGGAAGTAAGACGGCGCGGCAGGCCTGGACAGACGGAGCCGGTTGCGCAGAAAGGCGCTCAGGCGCTCGAAAGAGGCATTGCGATTTTGCAGTATCTCGAAAGAAGTGGGGGGAGTTCGTCAGTCAGCGATATTTCCGGCAGTCTGGATTTACCGCTCTCCACGACTTTTCGCCTGCTAAAGGTTTTACAGGGTGCTGATTTTGTCTATCAGGACAGTCAGTTAGGTTGGTGGCACATCGGTTTAGGCGTCTTCAATGTGGGCTCCGCGTATATTCATAATCGCGACGTCCTGTCGGTAGCCGGACCGTTTATGCACCGATTAATGCTGCTTTCAGGCGAAACGGTGAATGTCGCGATTCGTAATGGCACTGAAGCGGTGCTGATTGGCCAGAAGGAGTGCAAATCGATGGTCAGGATGTGTGCACCTTTGGGCAGCCGTATGCCGTTGCATGCTTCCGGCGCGGGGAAAGCACTGCTTTATCCGCTGATGGAAGAAGAGTTAATGGACATTGTCGTGAAAACGGGTTTGCAGCAGTTTACGCCGAATACGTTGGTGGATTTTCCTACTCTGCTGCGTAATCTGGAACAGGCGCGCGAGAATGGCTATATCGTTGATCACGAAGAACATGTTGTTGGATTGAATTGCATCGCTTCGGCTATCTATGACGATGCAGGCAGTGTAGTGGCTGCCATCTCTATTTCGGGGCCCGCATCCAGACTGACGGAAGATCGTTTTATTAGTCAGGGGGAGCTGGTAAGGGATACAGCACGAGATATCAGTACGGCGCTTGGGTTAAAAGCACCCGTAGCTTAAGTCGCAACCCGCTCAGAGGAGCGGGACTTTTTTGGATTTTTTCAAAGTTGGAAAAATTTTCCAATAAATAGAGGTAGAAAGAAAATGGCAAAAATGAGAGCCGTTGACGCGGCAATGTATGTGCTGGAAAAAGAAGGTATCACCACCGCATTTGGCGTGCCTGGAGCGGCAATCAACCCGTTCTATTCCGCAATGCGTAATCACGGCGGCATCCGTCACATTCTGGCTCGCCACGTTGAAGGCGCCTCCCATATGGCGGAAGGTTATACGCGTGCCGCAGCAGGCAACATTGGCGTCTGCCTTGGCACTTCTGGCCCGGCAGGAACTGACATGATCACTGCACTGTATTCCGCCTCTGCCGACTCTATTCCTATTTTATGTATCACTGGTCAGGCGCCTCGTGCCCGCCTGCATAAGGAAGATTTTCAGGCTGTCGATATTGAATCTATCGCTAAACCAGTCAGCAAAATGGCGGTAACGGTACGTGAAGCGGCACTGCTGCCTCGGGTTTTACAGCAGGCATTCCATGTCATGCGCTCAGGTCGCCCTGGCCCGGTGCTGATCGATTTGCCTTTTGATGTCCAGGTTGAAGAAATCGAATTCGATCCCGACATGTATGAGCCTTTGCCAGTATACAAACCTGCCGCCAGCCGCAAGCAAATTGAGAGAGCGCTGGAAATGCTGATCCAGGCGGAACGTCCGGTCATCGTCGCAGGGGGCGGGGTGATTAATGCTGATGCTTCCGCACTGCTGCAACGTTTTGCGGAGCTGACCCATGTACCGGTTATCCCCACGTTGATGGGCTGGGGATGTATCCCTGACGATCATGAGTTAATGGCCGGCATGGTAGGGCTACAAACCGCACACCGCTACGGAAATGCCACGCTGCTTGCTTCTGATATGGTGTTCGGTATTGGTAACCGTTTTGCTAACCGTCACACTGGCTCCGTCTCGAAGTACACTGAAGGGCGCAAAATCATTCATATCGACATTGAACCGACGCAAATTGGCCGTGTTCTGTGCCCGGATTTAGGTATTGTTTCTGATGCCAAAGCCGCGCTGACCTTGTTGATTGACGTCGCTCAGGAAATGCAGAAAGCCGGACGTTTACCTTGCCGGAATACCTGGGTTGCTGAATGCCAACAGCGTAAGCGGACGTTACTGCGTAAAACCCACTTCGACAATGTCCCGGTGAAACCGCAGCGTGTCTACGAAGAGATGAATAAAGCCTTTGGTCGCGACGTTTGCTACGTCACCACCATCGGATTATCACAAATTGCCGCTGCGCAAATGCTGCATGTGTTCAAAGAGCGTCACTGGATCAACTGCGGTCAGGCTGGCCCTCTCGGCTGGACGCTGCCTGCTGCATTAGGGGTTTGTGTTGCCGATCCAACACGCAACGTCGTCGGGATTTCGGGGGATTTTGACTTCCAATTCCTGATTGAAGAACTGGCGGTGGGCGCGCAATTCAACATTCCTTACATCCATGTGCTGGTCAACAACGCCTATCTGGGCCTGATTCGTCAATCGCAGCGTGCTTTTGATATGGATTACTGCGTCCAACTGGCGTTTGAAAATATCAACTCCAGCGAAGTAAACGGCTATGGCGTCGATCACGTCAAAGTGGCAGAAGGATTAGGTTGTAAGGCCATTCGCGTCTTCAAACCTGAAGATCTCGCTCCGGCGTTTGAACAAGCCAAAGTCCTGATGGCGCAGTATCGTGTTCCGGTTGTTGTCGAAGTGATCCTTGAGCGAGTGACCAATATCTCGATGGGTAGCGAACTGGATAACGTGACCGAGTTTGAAGAGGTTGCAGACGGTGCAGTTGATGCGCCAACCGAAACCTGTTTTATGAAATATGAATAGAGGAGGTGACAGATGTTACGGTTCTCAGCCAATCTTTCCATGCTGTTTCTGGAATACAGTTTTCTTGAGCGTTTCGACAAAGCGGCGCAAGCGGGGTTTCGTGGCGTAGAGTTAATGTTTCCCTACGATTACGACATTGACGTATTAAAGGAAAAACTGCTGACCAACAAGCTGGAGCATACGTTGCATAATCTCCCCGCCGGAGATTGGGCGTCGGGTGAACGCGGTATCGCCTGTATTCCGGGTCGCGAAGAAGAGTTTCGTGATGGTGTAGCGGCGGCTATTCGCTATGCAAAGGGGCTGGGCAATACAAAAATCAATTGCCTGGTAGGTAAAACACCGGCGGGTTTTTCGGCTGAACAGATCCAGCAAACGCTGGTGGAAAATCTGCGCTATGCGGCCAACATGTTAGCGCAAGAAGATATTTTATTGCTGATTGAGCCGATCAACCATTTTGATATTCCTGGTTTCTATCTCACCGGTACGCATCAGGCGTTAGCGTTAATTGATAGCGTCGGATGCAATAATATCAAAATTCAGTATGACATTTATCATATGCAGCGCATGGAAGGGGAGTTAACCCAAACCATGACCACGTGGGCAAATAAAATAGGTCATTTGCAAATTGCAGATAACCCTCGTCGCGGAGAGCCAGGGACCGGGGAAATCAATTATGACTTTATTTTTAAGTTTATTGATAAATCAGGTTATGACGGGTGGGTAGGTTGCGAATATAAGCCGCTGACGACCACCGAAGCGGGATTATCGTGGATTAATCAGTATCGATAATTTGTAAGTAATTTCAGGCAACACTATTTTTTCCACTCTGTTGGAAGGGAATCGTTTTGCCTGAATTCAGGAATACCGACAGATATAAAAGAGGTTGCAAATGAAACTGGGATTTATTGGCCTGGGTATTATGGGATCGCCAATGGCGATTAATTTGGCTCGCGCCGGACATCAATTACATGTCACGACCATTGGACCGGTGGCTGAAGAGTTGCTGTCACTGGGGGCGGTTAATGTTGAAACTGCGCGTCAGGTGACTGATTTTGCAGATATTATTTTCATCATGGTGCCGGATACGCCGCAGGTTGAAGAAGTGCTTTTTGGTGAACACGGATGCGCTAAAACCACATTGCAGGGAAAAACCATTGTCGATATGAGTTCTATTTCTCCTATCGAAACTAAGCGTTTTGCTCAGCAGGTTAATGAACTCGGCGGGGATTACCTGGATGCGCCCGTGTCCGGTGGAGAAATTGGCGCTCGCGAAGGGACGCTGTCCATTATGGTTGGCGGTGAACCTGATGTATTTGAAAGGGTTAAACCGCTCTTTGATATTCTGGGAAAAAATATCACCCTGGTGGGTGGAAATGGTGATGGCCAAACCTGTAAAGTCGCTAACCAAATTATCGTTGCCTTAAATATTGAAGCCGTTTCTGAAGCGCTGGTATTTGCCTCTAAAGCGGGTGCGGATCCGGTTCGCGTGCGTCAGGCATTAATGGGCGGATTTGCCTCATCTCGTATTCTGGAAGTACATGGTGAGCGCATGATTAAACGCACTTTTGATCCCGGTTTCAAAATTGCATTGCATCAAAAAGATCTCAACCTTGCATTACAAAGTGCCAAGGCGCTCTCTTTGAATTTGCCTAATACGGCAACCTGTCAGGAGTTATTTAATACCTGTGCCGCGAATGGTGGAAGCCAGTTGGATCACTCGGCAATGGTTCAGGCTCTGGAATTAATGGCTAATCATAAATTGTCATGATCGTTGGTATCGCTGCAATCCTGCAGCGATACATTCTAATCAGACACACTTTGGAAAGGTGCATGTCATGAGTGAAAAAAATACATCCGGTATTGAATACTGGAAGAAGATCGTCGTCGTAATGAGTCTGGGTTGGGTAGCGATATGGATTTATCGCACCGTATTAACCCCTATTTATCCTGAGATTCAGGCTTCCCTGGGCAATGTCAGCAATGCTGAAATTGGCGCCATCGCCAGTTTCTATTTTTTCGCCTATTGCAGCATGCAAATTCCCTGCGGAATTTTGGTCGATAAGCTTGGCCAGAAAATTATGCTGATGTGTGGGTTTACGCTCTTTATTATTGGTACGCTCAGTATCGCAAAAGCCACTGGACTGGTGATGATCTATGCCGGTTCGCTGATGGCAGGAGCGGGCTGCGCCTCTTTCTTTAGTTCTGCGTATTCTCTCTCTTCGGCAAATGTCCCACAGGCTCGCCGGGCACTGGCAAACGCCATCATTAATAGCGGCTCTGCGATTGGGATGGGGATAGGTTTAATCGGCTCCAGCGTGTTGGTTAAAAGTATGAGCATGGCCTGGCAAAACGTGTTGTTTCTGGTTGCGGCTGTGTTGGTGGTGATGCTGTGCGTATTTACTTTGGTTATCCGCGGTAAGGCAAAAAGCGAAACGGCGGCGTCAGACCAAAAAACGCAGACGGCAACGATGACAGAAGAGAAAAGTCCGCCGCTGTTTTCGGGTTTGTTATGCAGCGTCTACTTCCTCTATTTCTGTACCTGTTATGGCTATTACCTGATTGTGACCTGGCTTCCGTCTTATCTGCAGACTGAAAGGGGATTTGATGGTGGCGCGATTGGCGTTGCCTCGGCTTTGGTCGCCGTGGTGGGGGTTCCCGGTGCGTTGTTCTTCAGTCATCTGTCCGATAAATTCCGTAACAGCAAAGTCAAAGTCATTCTTGGGCTGGAAATTATGGCCGCCGCAATGCTGGTGTTTACGGTGTTATCGCCGAATACCACGATGTTGATGGTCAGCCTGACCCTGTACGGTTTATTGGGAAAAATGGCGGTGGATCCCATCCTGATCTCCTTCGTGTCTGAGCAGGCGTCGGCGAAAACGCTGGGCAGAGCATTTAGCCTGTTTAACTTCTTTGGTATGAGTTCAGCCGTTATTGCGCCAACGTTAACCGGATTTATTTCCGATTTGACTGGCTCAAAAGAGATAAGCTTTGTCATCTCTGCTTGTCTGGTTGTTACCGGAACGCTTATTTTTGCCGGCGTGACGTTATATAAAAAGAAAGCAACACCAGTTACTGCTTCAGCATAAAAATATAATTAAAACTATTTGCATTACTTTATATATTGTTTTTGTTCCGCATAGCTAAACCCATTACAACGTTATCCGATACGTGACAAGAGGGATTTATGGAACATCAAAGAGATCTATACCAACAACGTGGTTATAGTGACGACTTATTACCAAAAACGGCAGCACAACGAAACTGGAAAACATTTAACTATTTTACTTTATGGATGGGGTCAGTACATAACGTACCTAATTACGTTATGGTTGGCGGTTTTTTCATTCTCGGGCTGTCCACATTCAGTATTATGTTGGCTATTATTATTAGTGCATTGTTTATTGCATTAGTCATGGTTATGAACGGCGCCGCCGGAAGTAAATACGGTGTACCTTTTGCAATGATTCTGCGTGGCTCGTATGGCGTACGTGGCGCGCTTTTCCCGGGATTATTAAGAGGCGGGATTGCTGCAATTATGTGGTTCGGTCTGCAATGTTATGCCGGATCGCTGGCTTTTCTTATTCTGATTGGCAAGATATGGCCTGGTTTTTTAACGCTGGGCGGTGACTTTACATTACTGGGGTTGTCCCTGCCGGGGTTAATCACATTTATTATCTTTTGGCTGATTAACGTCGGTATCGGTTTTGGCGGCGGTAAAGTATTAAATAAATTTACTGCGATCCTGAATCCTTGCATTTATATCGTTTTTGGCGGAATGGCTATCTGGGCGATATCCCTGGTAGGGATTGGCCCCATTCTGGACTACATTCCGGGCGGTGTGCAAAAAGCGGGAAACAGCGGATTCCTGTTCCTGGTAGTGATTAACGCCGTGGTTGCCGTATGGGCTGCTCCGGCCGTGAGCGCATCGGACTTTACGCAAAATGCCCACTCATTTCGTGAACAGGCGTTAGGCCAGACGCTGGGTCTTATTGTCGCGTACGTGTTATTTGCGATTGCCAGCGTGTGTATTATTGCCGGTGCCAGTATTCATTATGGAACGGATACCTGGAATGTGCTGGATATCGTACAGCGTTGGGACAGTCTGTTTGCCTCCTTCTTCGCGGTTTTAGTTATTCTGATGACCACAATCTCAACAAACGCTACGGGTAATATAATCCCGGCTGGTTATCAGATTGCCGCAATTGCGCCAACAAAACTAACATATAAAAATGGTGTATTGATTGCCAGTATTATTAGTTTACTGATTTGTCCATGGAAACTCATGGAAAATCAGAGCAGTATTTATCTGTTTCTGGATATCATTGGCGGTATGCTCGGCCCTGTTATCGGTGTTATGTTAGCGCATTATTTTGTCGTTATGCGTGGCAAGATTAATCTTGATGAATTATATACCGCCAGCGGTGATTACCAATATTATGATAATGGATTTAACCTGACTGCATTCTCCGTAACGTTAGTGGCGGTAATTCTTTCACTGGGTGGAAAGTTTATTCCATTCCTCGAGCCATTATCGCGAGTGTCGTGGTTTGTTGGGGTTATTGTCGCATTTGTGGCATATGCCTTACTGAAAAAAAGAACGGTTGGACAACCTGGCGCGGTACAAAAAGCGACAAGCCAGTTGTAACGAAATCAGTAAAAGTAAGTTTAAGCGTGCGTTATTTATAAAAACTATCTGTATCCATACAAGGAGTTCGTTATGTCTTTTGATTTAATTATTAAGAACGGTACTGTTATTTTAGAAAATGAAGCTCGTATTGTTGATATTGCCGTCCAGGCAGGAAAAATCGCCGCCATTGGCGAGAATCTGGGTGAGGCAAAGCAGGTAATGGATGCGACAGGTCTGGTGGTTTCACCGGGCATGGTTGATGCGCATACACATATCTCTGAGCCGGGACGTACACATTGGGAAGGCTATGAGACCGGAACGCGTGCCGCGGCAAAAGGTGGTATTACCACAATGATCGAAATGCCTCTCAACCAGCTGCCCGCGACGATAGATCGTGAAACCATCGAACTTAAATTTGATGCGGCAAAAGGTAAATTGACCATTGATGCCGCGCAGCTTGGCGGTCTGGTTTCTTACAACCTTGATCGTCTGCACGAGCTGGATGAGGTCGGTGTCGTCGGTTTCAAATGCTTTGTTGCTACCTGTGGCGATCGCGGAATCGACAATGACTTCCGTGACGTTAACGACTGGCAGTTCTACAAAGGCGCGCAGAAGTTAGCAGAAATGGACCAGACGGTGCTGGTGCATTGCGAAAATGCGCTCATTTGCGACGAGCTTGGCGAGGAAGCTAAACGCGAAGGCCGTGTGACGGCACATGATTATGTGGCTTCACGTCCGGTTTTCACTGAGGTGGAAGCTATTCGCCGCGTGCTGTATCTGGCGAAAGTCGCCGGTTGCCGCCTGCACGTTTGCCATATCAGCAGCCCGGAAGGCGTGGAAGAAGTGACCCGTGCCCGTCAGGAAGGCCAGGATGTGACCTGCGAATCCTGCCCGCATTATTTTGTGCTGGATACCGATCAGTTTGAAGAGATTGGCACGCTGGCAAAATGTTCTCCGCCGATCCGCGATCGACAGAATCAACAAGGCATGTGGGAAAAACTGTTCAATGGTGAGATTGACTGCCTGGTTTCCGACCACTCGCCATGCCCACCAGAAATGAAGGCTGGCAATATCATGCAGGCGTGGGGCGGCATTGCCGGGCTGCAGAGCTGTATGGACGTCATGTTTGATGAGGCCGTGCAAAAACGCGGTATGTCACTGCCGCTATTCGCTAAATTGATGGCAACCAACGCCGCAGATATTTTCGGCCTGAAGCAGAAAGGACGTATTGCCCCGGGTAAAGATGCTGACTTCGTCTTTATTCAACCGGACAGCAAATATGTTCTGAAAAACGAAGACCTGGAATATCGCCACAAGGTCAGTCCGTATGTTGGCCGGACGATTGGCGCGCGCATTACGAAAACTATTCTTCGCGGGGATGTTATCTATGACATCGAGCAGGGGTTCCCGGTAGCGCCAAAAGGTCAATTTATCCTTAAACATCAACAATAATGTGATGTGAATTAATGCCCGTCATGCTGGCGGGCATTCTCTATTTTAAGGTATGAATATGCTTCCTGTTATTAACCGCGAAAGTTTGCTATCTGGCTTTCAGTGGTTTTTCTTTATTTTTTGCAATACGGTCGTGGTCCCCCCAACGCTGGTTTCTGCTTTTCATCTCCCCGCGAGCAATCTGTTAATGCTCACGCAATACGCTTTTTTCACGACATCGCTGGCCTGCCTTGCGCAGGTTATTTGTGGCCATCGTCGCGCCATTATGGAAGGTCCGACCGGTTTATGGTGGGGCACCATTTTGACAATTACCCTGGCTGAGGCGTCACGCGGGACACCGCTCAATGATATCGCCACCAGTCTGAGCGTCGGGATTGTCATTTCCGCTGTGCTGACGATGATTATCGGCTTTAGCGGCTTAGGACACCGGTTGGCCCGGCTATTTACCCCAACGGTGATGGTCTTTTTTATGCTGCTGTTGGGCGCTCAGCTCACCACTATCTTTTTTAAGGGCATGTTGGGATTGCCTTTTGGCATTGCTGACACCAGCGTCAAAATTCAACTGGCGCCTTTTAGCCTGGCGGTTGGCGTGATGTGCTTCATCCTTGCGATGATCATTTTTTTACCGCAGCGGATCTCCCGTTACGCCCTGCTGGTGGGGGCGGTAGTGGGATGGGGACTCTGGCGGTTGTGCTTTCCATCAACGTCTTTGCCGTCTGGGGAATTAAGCTGGCAGTGGTTCCCGTTAGGCAGTCATGGCAGGCTGTTACCCGGTATTATCCTGACGGCGGTTATTACCGGTCTGGTGAATATCAGTAATACCTATGGCGCGGTGCGCGGCACGGACATCTTTTACGCGCATCAAGGCTCCAGCAGCTCGCGTTATCGTCGTAGCTTTATCATTTCCGGTTTTATGACGCTGGTGACAGTGCCTTTTGCCGTGATTCCATTTTCACCTTTTGTCTCTTCTATCGGGCTGTTAACACAAACTGGCGACAGTTCGAGAAAATCATTTATTTATGGCAGCGTATTATGTTTATTGGTGGCGATAGTGACGCCGCTAACCCGCTTATTCTGCGCCATTCCACTGGCAATCAGCAGTGCCGTTATGCTGGTCTCTTATCTGCCGTTGCTCTATTCCGGTCTGGTTTTCAGCCAGCAAATCACATTTACCGCACGAAATATTTATCGGCTGGCACTCCCGCTGTTTGTGGGCATTTTTTTGATGGGGCTGCCACCGGTTTATTTACAAGATCTTCCACTGACTATTCGGCCATTACTGAGTAATGGCTTATTGGTGGGGATTTTACTGGCAGTGCTTATGGAAAACCTCATTCCATGGGAACGCATTAAATAACAGGATGAAAAGGATTAATGATGAAAATTGTAATTGCGCCAGATTCGTTTAAAGAGAGCTTAAGCGCCGAACAATGCTGCCAGGCAATTAAAGCTGGATTTTCAAGCATATTCCCGGATGCAGAATACATTTGTTTACCAATTGCAGATGGCGGGGAGGGGACCGTGGATGCCATGGTGGCGGCGACAGGTGGAAAAGTGGTCTCGCTGGAGGTCTGTGGGCCGATGGGGGAAAAGGTCATGGGATTTTATGGCCTGACCGGTGATGGAAAGACCGCCATTATTGAAATGGCCGCGGCGAGTGGACTGATGTTGGTCGAACCGCAGGCGCGTAATCCACTGCTGGCATCAAGTTACGGGACTGGCGAACTGATTCGGCATGCGCTGGATGCCGGTATTCGTCATATTATCCTCGGTATCGGCGGGAGTGCGACAGTTGATGGCGGCATGGGGATGGCTCAGGCGCTAGGCGTGCGGTTCCTTGACGTGCAAGGGACATCATTGAGGGCGGGAGGTGGTAGCTTATCTCGCCTCGCGAGCATTGACCTGCAACAGTGCGATCCGCGGCTGACAGCATGCCGGATCGAAGTTGCCTGTGATGTGGATAACCCATTGGTTGGCCCGCGTGGCGCGGCAAGAGTATTCGGTCCGCAGAAAGGGGCGACGCCGGAAATGGTTGAGAAACTGGAAGAAGGATTACTCAACTACGCGCATGTGCTGCGAACGTTGACCGGTGAGGATGTATCTCAGGTTGCGGGCGGTGGGGCGGCGGGTGGAATGGGCATCGCTGCGGCTATCTTTCTGCAGGCCATCATGAAACCAGGGATTGAGATTGTGCTGCAGGCCGTTCAACTGGAGCAGTCCATCAAAGATGCATCGCTGGTCATCACCGGCGAGGGACGTATTGATTCGCAAACGGTCGGGGGAAAAGCGCCAATCGGTGTTGCTTCTGTTGCTATGCAGCATCATGTTCCGGTTATTGGTATCGCCGGGGTGCTGGGGGAAGGTGTGGAGGTGGTTCACGATCATGGTATTGATGCGGTATTCAGTATTTTGCCGCGACTCGCGCCATTGGCGGAAGTGCTGGCGAGTGGTGAAACCAACCTTTATCACTGTGCGCGTAATATTGCTTGCGCGATGAAGCTCGGTCAGGCGATTAATCTGCGTTAAGCATAAAAAAAGCCACGGTGTTAACCGTGGCAAAACCCAACATAGCTAAATAAAAAATTATCAGGCGGGCTGTTCGCCGTTAAATCTCAACATCCCGGTTGCAATCTTTGGAATAGATATAGCTGAACGCTTCACCACGCCCCACGCCGTAACCCGCCTGCAGGGAGTACGCGCCCATAAAGATGTAGTCGCCTTTTTTCACCGGGATCCATTGGTTATCGAGGTTATAAACGCCCTGACCTGAGAGAATATAAGCCCCATGTTCCTGTACATGCGTTTCGATATAACCATGACTGGCGCCGGGTTCGAATGACAGAATATGCATATTCATATCGAAGCCTAATTCTTTAGGCAGGAAATCCAGCAGGATTACGTCATCCATGCCTTCATAATGAATACGTTCTAACTGGTTGGCATTACCGGAGACCAGCCATGGTGAATGGCCTGCCACCGGCGTATAACGGCGTTTGTATAAAAACAGTTGGCTGTCTTCTGTCTGGGCATTATTAAAGGTGAGCAGTTCACCTGGCGGGCAATACAGATATCCGCCCTGGGTTAAAGCAAAGGTTTTACCTTCCGCTTTCGCCTCAATTTTGCCGGAAATAACATACACGAACGTTTCAATACCTTCGCCGCCAAAACCGCTGTGGTGGCCGCCGTTCTGGCGTAGGGTCACCAGATAGTCAACAAATGACGCGCCCAGTTTTGGCGTTGAGAGGATGGTGACGTCACAGTTTTCAAAACCCGGAATGATATTTTTAACCAGTCCGTCCGGGGTTAGCAGGGCAAAGTTACCGTGTTTTACAATTGCGCGATTAGCCAATAAATCATCGCGATAACCCGTGACGTTATTCAGATATCCCATGGGTGACTCCTTATTTCTGCCAGGCAAGTTGATGAAGCATTAATGCCAGAGTTTTGACCCCTTCGGCAAGGTCGTTAATGTTTGTGCGTTCAGCGGGGTTGTGGCTGATACCGTTAATGCTGGGAATGAAAATCATGCAGGTCGGTACGCGGGGAGCGAAAATTTGCGCATCATGGCCTGCGCCACTGTGCATGACACGGTAGTTCAGCTGTTCTTTTTCACACAGTTCGGTAAGGGTAGAGACCAGTTTACTGTCCATCGGGACCGGCGTTTCATCCATCCACAAATCGATATCAATGCCGATATCCATTTCATCGCAGATGGCGCGCATGTCGTTTTCCAGTTGTTGAGTAAAATCACGCAATACGTCGGCATCGGTATGACGGCAATCGATTGTGAAGGTCGTTTTGCCTGGCACCACGTTGACGGTGTTCGGCTGCGGCTCTACCTTACCAAAGGTCAGTACCAGAGGATCGCCATGCTTTTTGGCTTTCTCGATAGACTGGCTGCAGATGCGACTGAAAGCGTATACGGTATCGCGACGGTAGCTCAGCGGCGTTGTCCCCGCATGGTTG
The DNA here is from genome assembly GCF_005281115.1 of Citrobacter sp. wls710. NCBI lineage: Bacteria > Pseudomonadati > Pseudomonadota > Gammaproteobacteria > Enterobacterales > Enterobacteriaceae > Citrobacter > Citrobacter sp. wls710. The sequence goes on along the minus strand of NZ_SZXD01000007.1, from coordinate 180,938 downwards.
GATTCACCGTTCAGCGTTACCGTATAGCGACGTTGGCCGACAATCGCGCTGACGACGCCTATCGACTGGCCATTACTTTCAAGCACACAACCTTGTTCGATGTGTAATTCAACGAAGGCTTTGATGTCATTACGGGCATGAAGCGGCTCTGCGGGGAGGGTAAAGCCGCAGGCGTTCATTGCGTCAACAAAACGGGTGCCTTTCGCGTCCTGGATATTACGGACGTCATCGGGATTTGCCAGTCCAAAAATGTTTTTGCTGCCCCAGAAGACATACGGGAAACGGCTGCCTTCCTCTTCCGCCATGGAAACGACTTCGACCGTTTTCAGCGGTGCGCCATAGGTGCTCTTGAGCCAGTCAACCGCGAGCCATGCCGCCAGCGCGCCAAACTGGCCGTCAAGATTGCCGCCGTTGACGACGGTATCAATATGCGAGCCGCTTAAAATGACCTGTTCCGGCGATTCGTTCCCAAGCAGACGACCGTATAAGTTGCCCACTTCATCAAAGCGAGTTTCCAGGCCGCTGGCGTCCATGCGTTTTTTGAATTGCTGTTGTGTTTCAAGCCATTCTGGCGAATACAGCAAGCGCGTCATCCCACCGGTAGGATCCGCGCCAAAGGAAGAGAGCCAGGGAAGGGTTTCTTCAATTGCGTGACGAAAATGGTTGATCATATGAAATTCCTGTTTCAATAATTATTGTGCAAAGGGATTCTTTGTTTCGTATGACTTGAGATAGAGGGCATCGGAAATCAGGTATTGATAAATATCGTCAACAATGTCGATACCATGGACCGCGGCATTGCGTTGATTAATATCTTGATCCTGTCCGGGGTAATAAACTTGTTTAAAGCCGGGTGCAGGAGTAACGTTATTTAACTCTTGCATGGTCTGGCTGAGGTGCTGGCGGAATAATTGGCTGGAGGAGAAAAAGTCGGGATTAATAACCAAATGCAGTTGGCCTAAATTCCGACCGGCATGTAAATCCTCATACATTGAACTGACCTGACGACCAAACGGTAATCCCAATAAAATGCCGGATAACACATCGATCATCATCATCAGGCCATAGCCTTTAGGCCCAGCCGCAGGTAGCAACGCATTGACAGCAAATGGATCGGAAGTTGGCGCGCCGTTTTTATCGACTGCCCAGGTATTCGGAATCGGCTCGTTGCGGGAGCGGGCATCCAGAACTTTTCCCCATGCCTGCACCGTTGTCGCCATATCAAACGTCATGATGTCGTCGCCTTCTCCTGGCGCAGCGAAGGCTAACGGATTGGTACCGTAGTAAATATCTGCGCCGCCGAACGGTACCACCATCGGGTCGGACTGGCACACGGAGAGGCCGATCAGACCAGCGCGAGCGGCTTGCTGCACAAAGTAAGAAATGGCACCGCTGTGCCCCATTCGGCTAATGCCAACGACGGCGACACCATTTTTTTTAGCAATTTTAATGGCATGCTCCATACCCATCTTTGCTGCGACTTGCCCGGCGGCATTATCGGCATGCAAAATCGCTGTACAGGGACCGGTATCTTCAAAACGAAATGTGGGTTCGCGGTTGGTACCGCCTTTTGAAATGCGCTCAGCATAGTATTCAACGCGTACGGCGCCATGAGAGTGAATGCCTCTGGCATCGGCGTAAACCAATACCTCAGCAACCGTTGTGGCGTGCTCACGTTTTAGTCCGGCCTTGCAAAGCTTATTCTCGATAAGCTGGTGGAGTGTTTCCCGACTGATTTTCATCTGTCTTCCTTTTTAACGACGGTGTGAAGCATGACTGCCGTTAACATACCGGGAATAAAAATTGATTATGTGATCCAGACACACAAAAAAATATAGTTAGAATTTATTTGATAATCAGTGTTGATTTGCCCTTTCTTTTTAAATAAATAATGCCGTTAAAAAATAATGTTTAATACTCTGGTGGTTGTTAAATTTATTTTGTTAATAATTCCAGTGTGATGCCAGTCACTCTATTTGGGATTCCAGATATATACCTTGAGCTACACATTAACACTACTCGTGCAATTGCCATGGGTGCAATTATTAAGGGGTTGTTATGATCCACGCCTTTATTAAAAAAGGGTGTTTTCAGGACTCTGTCAGTTTAATGATTATTTCACGCAAGCTGAGTGAGTCCGAAAATGTAGACGATGTATCGGTCATGATGGGAACGCCAGCAAATAAATCATTGCTGGAAACGACCGGGTTTTGGCATGACGATTTTAATAATGCGACGCCAAACGATATTTGTGTGGCGATTCGCACTGAAACGGCTGATGAAAGTATTACGCAGGCCATTCTGCAACAACTGGATGAGTCGTTGCAGCAGCTGGCGCAGGCCACTGGCGGTAGCCAAACGCTCCTGCAGGTCAGACGCTGGGAAAGCGCGTGCCAGAAACTGCCTGAGGCGAATATGACGCTCATTTCCGTCGCCGGTGAATACGCGGCGGAGCTGGCGAACCAGGCGTTGGATCGCAACCTGAATGTCATGATGTTCTCCGATAACGTGACCCTGGAAGATGAAATCACCCTCAAGCGCCGTGCGCAGGATAAAGGTCTGCTGGTGATGGGACCGGACTGCGGAACCGCCATGATTGCGGGCACGCCGCTGGCTTTTGCCAACGTGATGCCGGAAGGCAATATCGGTGTGCTGGGCGCCTCCGGCACAGGGATTCAGGAGCTCTGTTCACAGATAGCGCTGGCCGGGGAAGGCATTACTCACGCCATCGGTCTGGGCGGACGGGACCTGAGCGCTGAGGTAGGGGGGATTAGCGCGCTTACCGCGCTGGAGATGCTTGGCGCAGACGACAAAAGCCAGGTGTTGGCTTTTGTGTCGAAACCACCGGCGGAGGCTGTTCGCCAGCATATCGTGACGGCGATGAAGGCCACCGGCAAACCCGTGGTAGCCCTGTTTTTAGGTTACACCTCCGCGGTCGCCCGCGACGAAAACGTCTGGTTTGCCGCGACGCTGGATGATGCGGCCCGTCTGGCCTGTTTACTGGCGAGAGTCGCGGCGCGACGCAGATCGCTTTCAACCACAGGAGATGGTGTGATTCGAGGGTTGTACACCGGAGGTACGCTGGCCGCCGAAGCCGCTGGGCTGCTGGCCGCCCACCTGAATGTCACCGCGGATGCACAACATCATCATGGCATGATGCTGGATGCCGCCGGGCACCAGATTATCGATCTGGGGGATGATTTTTACACCGTCGGGCGGCCGCATCCGATGATTGACCCTGCCTTACGTAATCAACTGATTACGGATCTGGGGACGCAGCCGCAGGTACGCGTACTGTTAGTTGATGTCGTGATTGGTTACGGCGCGACGGCAGATCCGGCCGCATCGTTGGTTCAGGCCTGGCAGAAGGCGTGCGCTGCGCGAGGCCATGAGCAACCGCTGTATGCGATTGCGACGGTGACAGGTACAGAACGCGATCCGCAGTGTCGCTCACTGCAGATTGCCACACTGGAAGATGCCGGCATTGCCGTAGTGAGTTCACTGCCTGAGGCAACGCTGCTTGCCGCCGAACTGATTCGTCCATCTCAACCGTTATCTGACAAATCCACACCTCCGCTACTGGAAAAAGTGGCGGTCATCAATGCCGGGTTACGCAGTTTTGCACTGGATTTACAGGCGGCAGAAATGCCTGTGGTGCATTACCAGTGGGCACCTGTCGCTGGCGGTAATAAGAAACTGGCTCGTTTATTAGAACGTTTGCAATAAGGGGTTCCAATGTTTACATCAGTGGCGCAAGCCAATGCTGCAGTAATCGAACAAATTCGTCGTGCGCGTCCGCACTGGCTGGATGTGCAACCAGCCTCCTCATTAATTCGCGAGCTCAATGAAGGGAAAACGTTGCTGCATGCGGGACCGCCAATGCGTTGGCAAGAGATGACCGGTCCGATGAAAGGGGCCTGTATTGGTGCATGTCTGTTTGAAGGGTGGGCCAATGATGAGATGAGTGCGCTGGCTTTACTGGAGCAGGGCAAAGTCCGGTTCGTACCTTGCCACCATGTTAATGCTGTGGGGCCAATGGGGGGAATCACCTCTGCCAGCATGCCGATGCTGGTGGTGGAAAATATCACCGACGGTAACCGGGCTTACTGCAATCTCAACGAAGGGATTGGCAAAGTGATGCGCTTCGGCGCGTATGGCGAAGATGTCCAGCAGCGTCTACGTTGGATGCGCGATGTCCTGATGCCTGTTTTAAGCGCGGCGCTGGCCAATCTGGAACAGGGTATTGATCTGACCGCCATGATGGCGCAGGGCATTACGATGGGCGATGAGTTCCATCAGCGCAACATTGCCTCTTCAGCTCTGCTGATGCGAACTCTGGCACCGCAAATTGCCCGTCTGGAACATGATAAGCAGCAGATTGCTGAGGTGATGGATTTTCTCAGTGTGACCGACCAGTTCTTCTTGAACCTGGCGATGGCTTACTGCAAAGCGGCAATGGATGCCGGAGCAATGGTGCGTTCCGGCAGTATTGTGACCGCAATGACCCGTAATGGCGATATGTTCGGTATCCGGGTGAGCGGACTTGGCGATCGCTGGTTTACTGCGCCGGTTAACACACCGCAGGGGCTGTTCTTTACCGGCTTCTCGCAGGAACAAGCTAACCCGGATATGGGCGATAGCGCCATCACCGAAACCTTTGGGATTGGCGGCGCCGCGATGATCGCTGCCCCTGGCGTAACGCGTTTTGTCGGTGCCGGAGGGATGGAGGCCGCGAAGTCCGTTTCCGAGGAGATGGCTGAAATCTATCTGGAACGCAATATGCAGTTGCAGATCCCTGGCTGGGATTTCCAGGGGGCTTGCCTTGGTCTTGATATCCGTCGCGTCGTGGAAACAGGTATTACGCCGCTGATCAACACGGGTATTGCCCATAAAGAAGCCGGTATTGGTCAGATCGGCGCGGGCACAGTTCGTGCGCCGTTGGCCTGCTTTGAGCTGGCTCTGGAAGCGCTGGCTGAAAGTATGGGCATTAGCTAAGAGAGCCGCGCATGATGATCATCCGTCCTCTGATGGGCAGTCAGCAGTCTCCGGATTTTCGCCAGTCATGGCAGCTATCCGGGATCTGGCGGCGCTCGATTAACCTTGTGGCCGAAGGAGGCGCACTGTTAACGCTGCACCGCCAGGGCAGTGGTTTTAGCCCGGGAGGATGGGTGATCCGTGCGCCTGATTTTGATGCGCTGTGTATGGCGTTAAGCGGTAGTGAAACCCCTCAGGCTGTCCCCGAGGGGATCGTGTTGGGACCGTTTCTGTTGCGCCAACCGCAGCGTTATTGTTCGTTGAAAATAACGTCCCGCCCACATGCTCCACGCCTTGCATCCGCCTGGATGGAGCGCGGCGAGGAAACGGGGTTATTCGGGCCGTTAATGCTGGCGGCAAATTTGCCTTTGTGCTCCGAGTTACGTCAGTTCCGCCATTGCTTTTTCTCGGCGCTGGCTGGCTTATCGACAGACTGGCGGCAGTGGTTAGGTAAGGGGCCAGGTTTAACGCCCAGCCATGATGATACGTTGACCGGAATGCTTCTGGCCGCCTGGTATTTTGGCGCGCTGAATAAGGATTCCGGCCATCGTTTCTTTGAATATTCCGGCAATCTTGAACTGGCGACGACCGTGGTTAGCGTGAGCTACTTACGCTACGCGGCATTAGGATACTTCGCTTCACCTTTGCTCCACTTCACTCATGCTTTGGGCCGACACCAAAGGATGGACGCGGCGATAAATTCGCTGCTAGCGCTCGGGCATACCTCCGGCGCAGACACCCTGTTGGGGTTCTGGCTTGGGCAACAAATCATAGAAGGATAGGGAATGAAAACGCTGGTTGTTGCTCTTGGTGGCAACGCATTATTGCAGCGCGGCGAGGCGCTGACGGCAGAAAATCAATATCGTAATATTGCCAGCGCCGTACCTGCCCTGGCGCGTCTGGCGCGTTCGTACCGCCTGGCCATCGTACATGGCAATGGGCCGCAGGTTGGTCTGTTATCGTTACAGAATCTTGCCTGGAAGGAGGTTGAACCTTACCCGCTGGATGTGCTGGTGGCAGAGACTCAGGGCATGATTGGTTATATGTTAGCGCAAAGTCTGACCGCTGAACCGGAGATGCCGCCGGTGACCACAGTGTTAACGCGAATTGTGGTGTCTGAAGACGATCCCGCATTTATGGCGCCGGAAAAATTTATCGGCCCGGTGTATTCGCCTGCAGATCAAACGCAGCTGGAAGCCACCTACGGCTGGCATATGAAACGTGACGGCAAATACCTGCGTCGTGTTGTCGCCTCGCCTGAGCCTCGCCAGATCGTCGAAAGCGATGCTATTAAGCTCTTGCTCAAAGAAGGCCATGTGGTGATTTGTAGCGGCGGTGGCGGCGTGCCGGTTACCGGGGAAGGGGTTGGGTCTGAAGCGGTCATTGATAAGGATCTGGCGGCGGCATTGCTGGCTGAACAGATCGATGCCGACGGTCTGGTTATCCTCACCGATGCTGATGCGGTCTATGAGAACTGGGGCACACCAGAGCAACGTGCGATTCGACAAGCCTCTCCTGATGAACTGGCACCGTTTGCTAAAGCTGATGGTTCGATGGGGCCAAAGGTGACAGCCGTAAGCGGATACGTGAAGCGACGTGGAAAACCCGCGTGGATTGGCGCGCTGTCTCGCATTGAAGACACGTTGGCGGGGAAAGCCGGAACCTGCATTCGTCTGTAAAAGTAACGGGAGGCGTGCGCAGGCACACCTCCCGTATCGGTTTATTTCAGCTTTGACTGCGCCCAGATGATACCGCTGGCATATTCCGGCGGCAGCAGGGGAATGAGCGCTTCCAGCGTGGCGCTAAGGCGCGCGGTATCGCTGTCGCTCAGGTTCAAGTGTCCCACCTTACGCCCTTCGCGTACCTCTTTGTCATACCAGTGCAGATGCACCAGCGGCAGCTTCAGCCAGTCGTAGTTCAGGTCGCTGCCGATCAGGTTTACCATCACCGAAGGATTGTTCACCACCGGCGTCGGCAGCGGCAGGCCGGTAATGGCGCGCAGATGCAGTTCAAACTGGCTGATGCTGGCGCCGTTTTGCGTCCAGTGCCCGCTGTTGTGCACGCGCGGAGCCAGTTCATTAATCAGCAGACCTTCCGGGGTGATGAAACACTCCATCGCCATCACACCGACATAGCCCAGCTCCTGCATGATGGCAGAGAGCATCGCTTCGGCCTGCGCCTGTTGTTTAGCGTTAGCCTGCGGAAATACCACGCTGGTGCGCAGAATGCCGTCCTGATGAAGGTTATGGGTCAGCGGATAGAAGACGGTGCTGCCGTCGTGCGCACGCGCGCCAATCAGTGAAACTTCACCGGAGAAGTTGATTCCTCGCTCGACGATGCACTCGCCGTAGCAGTCGTCTGGCAGTTGTTCGGTTTCATTCGCGCGTAAACGCCACTGTCCACGACCGTCGTAGCCACCGACGCGACGCTTCACAATCGCCAACTCGCCGAGTTTGTCGAACACCGCTGACCATTCGCTTTTATCCGCCAGCAGTTGCCATGGTGCAGTCGCCAGGTTGAGTTTGTCAAAAAGCTGTTTTTGCGTCAGACGGTCAGCAATAATCGGGAAGACGTCGCGGTTAACAAACGCCGGATGACGCGCCAGTTCGCGGGTGAGCGCCGTTTCCGGCCAGCGCTCAATCTCAGCGGTGATCACGCTTTGCTGAAAAGGAACGGCAGCGGGTTCGGCGTCCAGCCCGACGGGCCAGACCGCAATCCCCAGCGGCTCACCGGCCTGACGCAGCATGCGTCCTAGCTGACCATTGCCGAGTACACAGACCTGCTTCATGCGACACCTCGCGGGTCCGGGTTCTCCAGCACCTCGTCGGTTTGCGCTTTACGCCACTCAGCCAGACGCTGATGCAATTCTTTGTCGTGTGTTGCCAGAATTTGCGCGGCCAGCAGGGCCGCATTGGCCGCGCCCGCTTTGCCGATCGCCAGCGTGCCCACCGGAATACCGCGAGGCATTTGAACGATGGAATAAAGGCTATCTACGCCGCTCAACGCTGCGCTTTGTACCGGAACGCCTAAAACAGGCACCAGCGTTTTCGCCGCAATCATACCAGGCAAATGTGCAGCACCACCGGCACCGGCAATAATCACCTGATAACCGTTCTCTTCAGCGCCTTCGGCGAAACTGAACAGTTTGTCTGGGGTACGGTGAGCAGAGACGACCTCAACATGATGTGGAACGTCCAACATTTCGAAGATTTCGGCGGCGAACTGCATGGTAGCCCAGTCGCTTTTGGACCCCATCACGATGGCGACACGCGCCGGATTATTGCGGGAAGACATGCGTCTGAAAACTCCTGTGGTGCACTACACTCGACTTTTGAGGCCACAGAGAATAGCATAATTCACCGTCAAGGAAAACGATTGCGTAGCCTGTGTAGCAAGCGTTTTGACGGGGGAGTTAAAACGGAAATGCGATCAGTTCAACGTCGTGTGGTGTGACTTTGATCATCGAACCTTCGCTGTGCCAGGCGCCTAATACTACGCGGAAGGCGGGTTGCCCATTGGCCGTAAGTTCGTGGACTGCCGGACGGTGGGTATGACCGTGAATTAACCACTGAACCTGATGTTTTTCCATCTCAGCAATAACGGCCTGCTGATTCACATCCATGATCTCCAGCGACTTACTGCTGTTGGCTGCTTTGCTGTTGGCGCGCATTTTCGCGGCAATACGTTGGCGAATGAACAATGGCAGGGCGAGGAATAGTTTTTGTAACCAGGATTGATGCACTTTGGCGCGAAACGCCTGATACCCAGCATCGTCGGTGCATAACGTGTCGCCATGCATGATCAGTACCTTGCGACCATACAGATCGAGCATTTTCTCTTCGGGCAGTAAAGTCATGCCGCTCTCACGGGCAAAACGTTTGCCGAGCAGAAAATCACGGTTACCGTGAATAAAAAAGCAGGGAACGCCGGAATCAACCAGTGATTTTATCGCCGCGGCTATTTGATGATGCAGCGGATTAGGGGCGTCGTCGCCAATCCAGGCTTCGAACAGGTCGCCGAGAATGTACAGCGCATCGGCTTGTCGCGCATCACCGGCTAAAAAACGCAGAAAACCGGCGGTGATCGCCGGTTCTTCTGTGCAGAGGTGAAGATCTGCAATAAACAGTGTCGCCACGATTACTCGCTGACGGTCACGTTTTCAATGATGACGTCTTCTTTAGGCACATCCTGATGCATACCGCTGCGACCAGTGGAAACGCCTTTGATTTTATCAACCACGTCCATGCCTTCAACAACTTCAGCAAACACGCAGTAACCCCAACCCTGCATGCTTTCGCCGGAGAAGTTCAGGAAGTCATTGTCAGCAACGTTGATGAAGAACTGTGCGGTTGCGGAGTGCGGAGCCTGAGTACGCGCCATTGCCAGCGTACCACGGGTGTTTTTCAGACCGTTGTTCGCTTCGTTTTTGATCGCTTCTTTCGTGGCTTTTTGCTTCATGCCCGGCTCGAAACCACCGCCCTGGATCATGAAACCGTTAATAACACGGTGGAAAATGGTGTTGTTATAAAAACCTTCGCGGCAGTAGTCCAGGAAGTTTTTAACTGTTTCAGGCGCTTTATCATCAAACGTTTTGATTACGATATCGCCGTGATTAGTGTGGAAAGTAACCATTTTTGCATCCTGTTCCGATAGATTGGTGCTTCGACCCTGTCAAGGGTCAGAGTTAGGGGTGTGTTATAGCATAACCGCAAGCTGCGATCACCTCGCAAAGTGTGCTGCTTCCGGTCTAAATTATGGGTATTATACAGACTTTACTATCCACACACGTCTACACGGAATCTTCGATGTTAAAAATCTTTAATACACTGACGCGCCAAAAAGAGGAATTCAAACCTATTCATGCCGGGGAAGTCGGCATGTACGTGTGTGGTATTACCGTTTACGATCTCTGTCATATTGGCCACGGACGTACTTTTGTTTCTTTCGACGTCGTTGCGCGTTATCTGCGTTTCCTCGGCTATAAGCTGAAGTATGTGCGCAACATTACCGATATCGACGACAAAATCATCAAGCGCGCAAATGAAAACGGCGAGAGCTTTGTCGCGCTGGTTGATCGTATGATTGCGGAAATGCATAGCGATTTCGATGCGCTGAATATTCTGCGCCCGGATCTGGAACCTCGCGCTACGCACCATATCGCCGAGATTATTGAAATCACTGAACAATTGATTGCCAAAGGTCACGCTTATGTTGCCGATAACGGCGACGTGATGTTCGACGTTCCGACTGACCCGAACTACGGTCAGCTGTCACGCCAGGATCTGGATCAGTTGCAGGCGGGCGCTCGCGTTGACGTGGTTGACGTGAAGCGCAACCCGATGGACTTCGTGCTGTGGAAAATGTCTAAAGAGGGCGAACCGAGCTGGCCGTCTCCATGGGGCGCAGGTCGTCCGGGCTGGCATATCGAGTGTTCGGCGATGAACTGCAAACAGTTGGGCAACCATTTCGATATTCATGGCGGTGGCTCGGACCTGATGTTCCCGCACCATGAAAACGAAATCGCGCAGTCCACCTGTGCGCACGATGGCGAATACGTGAACTACTGGATGCACTCCGGGATGGTGATGGTTGACCGCGAGAAAATGTCCAAATCGCTGGGCAACTTCTTTACCGTACGCGACGTGCTGAAATACTACGACGCCGAAACCATTCGCTACTTCCTGATGTCGGGTCATTACCGTAGCCAGTTGAACTACAGCGAAGAGAACCTGAAACAGGCGCGTTCTGCGCTGGAACGTCTGTACACCGCACTGCGTGGTACCGACAAATCCGTTGCCCCTGCGGGTGGCGAGGACTTTGAAGCGCGTTTCATTGAAGCGATGGACGATGACTTCAACACGCCGGAAGCTTACTCCGTGCTGTTTGATATGGCGCGTGAAGTTAACCGCCTGAAGGGTGAAGATATGGCGGCGGCTAACGGTATGGCTGCGCATCTGCGCAAGCTCTCCAGCGTGCTGGGCCTGCTGGAACAGGAGCCGGAAGCGTTCCTGCAAAGCGGTGCGCAGGCGGATGACGGTGAAGTTGCTGAAATTGAAGCGTTAATTCAGCAGCGTCTGGATGCGCGTAAAGCCAAAGACTGGGCGGCAGCTGACGCCGCGCGTGACCGTCTCAACGAGATGGGCATCGTGCTGGAAGATGGCCCGCAGGGCACCACCTGGCGCCGTAAGTAACTCTCTATTGCCGGATGGCGTCTAACGCCTTATCCGGCCTACGATGTAATGATCGGTAGGCCTGATAAGCATAGCGCCATCAGGCACTATTAATGACGTCTGTACCACCACAGCACACCCATCATCATCACTCCCGGTAGCCACACCCATAATAATTCCGAAATAATCACCTGATGCCCGTAAGGGGTCGCGTAGCGTGACAGCGCGAACGGCGCGACTTTAATCACCTGCCACGGCGCGAAAAAGCGTTCATCCGACCACGGCCACAGCCAGCCGACGCCTTTGCCGCCGGTGGTGACAGAATCCAGCAGACTGTGCGACAGCAGTGAAAGCGTCAGGAATAGCCAGCAGCGAATCAATCCGGCTTTAAACCATCGTCGGCCAATCAATACGCAAAGTAGCGGCACGACAAAGGCGAACAGCAGTGAGTGGGTAAAGCCACGGTGACCAAACACGTTGCCGTAGGCGACGCCAAGCTTAAACGACAGCACGTCGGCATCCGGCAGCATAGCCAGAATGACGCCGGTAAACAGTAATCGCGGGGGAATGACTTTAAGTCCGAGACCTAATCCTAAACAGAGTGGAACGGCCGCGTGAGTAATGATGGTTGGCATGATGTTCGCTTCGTGTGGAAAAACAACATGCTAGCCGTTCACTGTGAAGTAGGGATGAAGTCATTATCTGAAAATGAGATGGGGAAGTGGCCGGACGCGGTGTTAACCTCATCCGGCACTCGGGGTCACGCCACGACGTTAATGCTGTGGCCTTCAAAGCTGACGGTCTGTCCGGCAACGATTTTACAGCGTTTGCGCGTTTCAACAGCGCCATCGACCTTCACTAAACCTTCGCCAATAGCAATCTTTGCCTGGGCGCCGCTTTCGCTCCAGCCTTCCAGCTTCAGCAAATCGCAGAGTTCAACGTGAGGGTGTTTACCCAGTGAAAATGTGGCCATCTTAAACGTCCTTTACATCATGATATTCAACACACGCCTGTAGCGTGTTTTCGATAAGTGTGGCGACAGTCATTGGGCCTACGCCGCCCGGTACCGGCGTGATATATGACGCACGCGCGGCAGCATCTTCAAAGACCACATCGCCAACAACCTTACCATTCTCCAGACGGTTGATGCCGACATCAATCACAATCGCACCTTCTTTGATCCACTCGCCGGGAATAAAGCCAGGTTTGCCGACAGCAACAATCAGCAGGTCCGCATGTTCTACGTGGCGACGCAGATCTTTGGTGAATCGGTGGGTGACCGTGGTGGTGCAGCCAGCCAGCAGCAGCTCCATGCTCATCGGGCGTCCGACAATATTTGAGGCGCCAATCACTACGGCATTCAGACCATAGGTATCGATGTTATAACGCTCAAGCAGAGTGACAATCCCGCGCGGAGTACATGGACGCAGACGCGGCGCGCGTTGACACAGACGACCAACGTTATACGGGTGGAAACCGTCTACGTCTTTATCCGGTGCAATACGCTCCAGCACTTTAACGTTGTCGATACCTGCCGGTAATGGCAGTTGTACCAGGATACCGTCGATGGTGGTATCTGCATTGAGCGTATCGATCAGCTCAAGAAGCTCCGCCTCGCTGGTGGTTTCAGGCAGGTCATAAGAGCGGGAGACAAACCCCACTTCATCACAGGCTTTGCGTTTACTCGCGACATAAATCTGCGAAGCCGGGTTGCTACCTACCAGCACAACAGCCAGGCCTGGGGCGCGTAATCCAGCCGCTAAACGCGCCTGAACTTTTTGAGCAACCTCAGAGCGCACCTGCTGCGCAATCGTTTTACCGTCAATAATCTTTGCTGCCATCAGAGAGAGGATTCCGTCTGTTACGTTAAATCGAAGGGGATGTCACTATTTTGTCAGAAGCAGAACGTGCTGTCAGTTTTCGTTTGCGTTTTTACGTGCGATTGCGGGGAACGCGGTCAGCGGGCAGGGTCAGTGCAGACGCTGAAACCGTGCGCATAACTCATGATCATGCTAATTAAATTTAACGTCAATGAAACAACTCATCACCCTGGTCTTTTCAAGGTTAATGCACCATAAACCAGTCTGTTACGTCTGATTATGATGTCTTTTACCTCATTTTTACCCAGACTTTTCCTGGATCCCAATAAGAATTAGCCAGGAGCATTAAAAGGATTTGCAGGTATTTTTCATTAATTGAAATGTTTAATTTAACGCTGTGACGAATAGTCATATTCGCGAAGATTAATTAGTGAATCAAATACTCAGGAGAGTAGGGGTAAAAAGTTAACTAATTCTCTTGCGATATATATCTTTACAGGATGCAGAGATAATTAGCCTGACATTTAATGTCGATAATGATTCAAACGGATCCCGCAGGACGCCGGAGCCGGATGTATGTAATTCAAGGGAAATCCATGAAACGTAAATTAATGACCTCTTCTGTTATTGCCAGCCTGATGTTAGTTGCGGGCGCAGCGGTTGCGGCCGATCCGGTAAGCGTTAGCGGTGGTACCGTGCATTTTGAAGGTGAACTGGTCAATGCAGCCTGTGCAGTCAGCACTCAGTCATCCGATCAGGTTGTTACGTTAGGCCAATATCGTACTGCCAGTTTTGCTGCAGCAGGCGATACGACGGCACAAATTCCGTTCACTATCGTACTGAACGACTGTGACCCGAAAGTGGCTGCGACCGCCGCGGTTGCTTTCTCTGGTCAGACCGACCTCACTAACAATAACCTGCTGGCCGTTTCCTCCTCGGATAACAGCACTACCGCGGGCGGTGTAGGGATTGAAATTCTGGACAATACGTCCACCGCGCTGAAGCCTGATGGGGCAACCTTCTCTACCGCTCAGGCGCTGGTAGAAGGGACCAACACCCTGCGTTTCTCTGCCCGTTATAAAGCGACGGCGGACAGCACTACGCCGGGTCAGGCGAATGCCGACGCGACGTTTATCATGAAGTACGAATAAGCCGTTTAGATTCGCGCAAGGATGATGTTCGCCTCATTGGATGAGGCAATATCCGGGGATGAAAAAGGATGCGGCAGATGATAGGGAAAGGCGTGGCGCTGGCGGGAATGCTGTGCGTAATGCCTGCGCTTGCTCATACGGTAATACTGGAAAGCGGACGCCTCCACTTACGAGGGCAGCTCGTTAACGGCGCCTGCACGGTCGCCACCGACAGCCAGAATTTGCGGGTGCAAATGGGGCAATATCGTACCAATGCCTTCTCCGGAACGGGAAGCTTTGCCTCTACCAGCGTACCGTTTTCACTGCGATTAACGTCGTGTAGTTCTGATGTTTATGACCACGTCGGGATTGCGTTTGCCGGTGTGACGCCAGCGGAAGATCCGCAGGTATTTCTGGCCAGCGGCGATGCGTCTGCATCTTCGGGGGTTGGTCTGGCGCTATTTGACGAGCGACAACAGCAAATAATTCCGAATGCTCTACCGCTTCATTACGCGCCGATTATCACCCAAGAGATGACGTTTCATTTCACTGCTCGCTATCGGGCCGTCTCGGAAAATATCACACCGGGAATACTTCGTTCAGACGTGTGGTTTACGTTGGTTTATCCCTGATTTATTTCCCAACGATAATCGCATCAAAGGTATTTGTAGCTATGTTTAATAATCTAAAATCAGGTTTTATCCTTTTACTGGCCTTATTTTCTGCTGCCAGTGTGCAGGCAGCCGGCGGCATTGCATTAGGCGCTACCCGTGTTATTTATCCAGCTGATGCGAAACAAACTTCGCTGTCTATTAGCAATAGCGATACCAAAGAACGTTACCTGGTAAATTCATGGATCGAGAATAGCGCAGGGGTTAAAGAAAAAGCGTTTGTCGTGACGCCTCCGTTGTTTGTCAGTGAGGCTAAAAGCGAAAACACGCTGCGTATCATTTACGCAGGCGCGCCACTGCCCAAAGACCGTGAGTCGCTGTTCTGGATGAACGTGAAAGCCATTCCGTCAGTCAATAAGAACAGCCTTGAGGGTAAAAACGTTTTGCAACTGGCGATTTTGTCGCGCATTAAACTTTTTGTCCGCCCAAATAATCTGCCGCACATCCCGGAAGATGCTCCCGGCATGCTGCAGTTTTCCCGTTCCGGCAACCACCTGAAAATCAACAATCCGTCTGCGTATTACGTCACGTTGGTCAACCTTAATGTGGGGAAAACGAAGATCGATAACGTCATGGTTGCACCGAAAAGCGATACGCAGGTACTGCTGCCAACGGGCGTACAGGGCAACGTTACCTTCCAGACGGTCAATGATTATGGCGCGGTGACCACCGCCAAAACGGTAAGCGTGCGTTGAGATAACGATGAATAAGACAACGTATTTTCCTGACCTGTTACCGGGGGTTACGCCACCGCTGGCGGGGGTGGCGTTGTCCACGCTGGCGGCGCTCTTTCCCTCTTTAAGCCATGGGGAAAGCTATTTTAATCCGGCATTTTTATCTGCGGATACCGCAACCGTGGCGGATTTATCACGTTTTGAAAAAGGTAATCATCAGCCTGAAGGCGTTTATCGTGTGGATATCTGGCGCAATGATGAATTCGTTGCTACCCAGGACATTCGTTTTGTCAGCAGTGCGGGAAAAGCCGGGGAGAAGTCTGGCGGACTGATGCCGTGCTTTGGACTCGACTGGGTGAAGCGCCTGGGCGTTAATATTGCCGCGTTTCCGGCACTCAGTAAGGATCCGAACGCGACCTGTATCAATTTGCCTGAGGCGATTCCCGGCAGTGAAATTGCTTTTGATTTTTCTACTTTGCGCTTAAACATCAGTCTGCCGCAGGCGTCGATGTTAAACAGCGCGCGCGGCTACATTCCACCGGACGAGTGGGATGAAGGGATCCCGGCCGCGCTGGTTAACTATAACTTTACCGGTAGCCGTGGGAGCGATACTGACAGCTATTTCCTGAGCATGTTGAGTGGCCTGAACTATGGTCCCTGGAGACTGAGGAACAACGGCGCGTGGAGCTATTCCAAAGGCGACGGATACCATTCACAAAGCTGGAAAAACATCGGTACATGGCTTCAGCGCGCGGTTATCCCGCTGAAGGGTGAACTGGTGATGGGCGACAGCAATACCGGAAATGACGTTTTTGACAGCGTCGGTTTTCGTGGCGCGCGACTTTATTCCTCAGACAGCATGTATCCCGACAGCTTGCAAGGCTATGCGCCTACCGTGCGGGGCATTGCGCGTACCGCAGCGAAACTGACTATTCGTCAGAATGGCTACGTGATTTATCAAAGCTATGTTTCACCTGGCGCTTTTGCAATAACCGATCTTAACCCGACCTCCTCCAGCGGTGACCTTGAGGTGACGGTGGATGAGAAAGACGGTAGCCAGCAGCGCTATACGGTGCCGTACTCCACGGTTCCGTTGTTACAGCGAGAAGGGCGTTTCAAGTATGACGTGGTTGCCGGGGATTTTCGCAGCGGCAATAGCCAGCAATCCTCACCGTTCTTTTTCCAGGGAACATTAATCGCCGGGTTACCAGCGGGTTATACCGCTTATGGTGGTACACAGTTAGCCTCACGTTACACCGCGCTGGTTTTAGGTACCGGGCGAAATCTGGGGGATTGGGGGGCCGTTTCCGTCGATTTAACCCATGCGCGCAGCCAACTGGCGGATGACAGTACGCACCAGGGGCAGTCTTTGCGTTTCCTGTATGCGAAGTCATTGAACAATTTTGGCACTAACTTTCAGCTTCTGGGCTATCGCTACTCTACCCGTGGCTTCTATACCCTCGACGATGTCGCGTATCGCAGTATGGAAGGCTATGAGTACGAATACGACAGTGAAGGCAATCGCCACGACGTGCCAGATGTGAAGAGTTACCACAATCTGAGCTACAGCAAGAAAGGCCGTTTCCAGATCAACATTTCGCAGAATCTGGGGGATTACGGATCGCTGTATATTTCGGGTAGCCAGCAAACGTACTGGAATACTTCTGACACCAATACCTGGTATCAACTGGGCTATGCCAGCGGTTGGCAGGGGATTAGCTATTCACTCTCCTGGTCGTGGAATGAATCGGTCGGCATCTCCGATACTGACCGCATCCTGGCATTCAATATGTCAATCCCGTTCAGCTTGCTGAGCGGGCGGCGGTACTCGCGTGATAATGCCTTCGATCGCACCTACGCCACCTTTAATGCCAACCGCAATAGCAACGGACAAAATAGCTGGCAGAGCGGGATCGGCGGTACGTTGCTGGATGGCCGTAACCTGAGCTATAGCGTGAATCAGGGTCACAGCAGTACTAATGGTTACAGCGGAAACGCCAGCGCTAACTGGCAGGCGGCCTATGGCACGCTTGGCGTGGGATACAACTACGACCGCGACCAGCATGACTACAACTGGCAGCTTTCCGGCGGCGTGGTAGGACATACGGATGGCATTACGCTTAGTCAGCCGCTCGGCGATACCAATGTGTTGATCAAAGCGCCAGGCGCTCAGGGCGTGCGGATAGAAAACCAGACCGGCGTGCAGACCGACTGGCGTGGATACGCGGTGATGCCGTATGCCACCGTCTATCGCTATAACCGCGTCGCGTTAGACACCAATTCAATGAATAACAATACCGATGTGGAAAACAACGTCAGCAGCGTCGTGCCAACGCAAGGGGCATTGGTGCGAGCGGCGTTTGATACACGTATCGGGGTGCGGGCGTTGATGACGGCGAAATATGCCGGTAAAGCGGTGCCATTTGGCTCCGTTGTGCGTGAAAACACCAGCGGCGTGACCAGTATGGTGGGTGAAGACGGGCAAATTTACCTGAGCGGCCTACCGCTTAAAGGCGAGTTGCTGATCCAATGGGGGGAAGGCGCAAACGCTCGTTGCGTGGCGCATTATGCCTTGCCTGAAGAGAGCCTGAAACAGGCGGTGACGCTCACGAATGTGACGTGCGAATCGCCAGCGGCACGACAGGAATAATACGATGAAACGACAAACAGGTTTGTTACTGGCAAGCGCGTTACTGCTTATGGCACAACCGTCCTGGGCAACGGTCTGCCAAAATTCGAATGGCACACCAACGGATGTTTTTTACGATCTGTCCAATGTCTTTAACAGCAGCAACAACCAACCGGGACAGGTGGTGACGTTGCCGGAAAAATCAGGCTGGATTGGCGTCAATGCCACCTGTCCGGCAGGGACGACGGTGGATTACACCTATCGAAGCTATGTCACTGAACTTCCGGTTCAAAGTACCGAGGGCGGTTTTCAGTACCTGAAACTCAATGACTACCTGCTGGGGGCTATGAGCATCACCGACAGCTACGCAGGCTTGTTTTATCCACCGCGCAATTATATCCGGATGGGGACTCACCCTAACGTGCCTAAGCAGCAACCTTTTGGCGTAATGGATTCAAAGCTGGTGTTTAAACTCAAAGTGATCCGCTCATTTATTAACATGGTGCCCATTCCCCGGCAGACAATGTTCAGAGTCTATGTCACCACCAGTACCGGAGATGCGCTGAGTACGCCGGTTTACACCATTAGCTACAGCGGTAAGGTGGAGGTTCCACAAAACTGCGAAGTGAACGCCGGACAGATTGTCGAGTTTGATTTTGGCGATATTGGCGCATCGCTGTTTAGCAAGGCGGGCGCGGGCAACAAGCCCGAAGGTATTAATCCGCAGACTAAAACGGTGGCCATAAAATGCACCAACGTTGCCGCTCAGGCCTACTTAACCATGCGGGTAGAAGCGGAGAAAGCCTCCGGGCAAATGATGGTTTCAAACAACCCGGATTTAGGTTTCATTGTCGCTGACAGCCGCGGTAATCCACTCACGCCCAACAATCTGTCCAGCACTATTCCATTTCAACTGGATGACAACGCCGCGGCGAGTGTTGGGATCCGGACATGGCCGGTCAGCGTGACGGGCAATAAACCTACGGAAGGGCCTTTTACTGCCCGTGGCTATCTGCGAGTGGACTATGACTAATAAGCAAACGCCCTCCGCATGGGTATTTCTGGCGATTATGCCGATGCTGGCATTCAGCGTTTTATGCCAGGCCGCCTCGTCGCTGGGGGAAATCAATATTGAACTGCGCGGTAACGTGGTGGATTTTACCTGCGCGGTGATTGCCAGCGACAGCAATAAGTCGGTTGATTTAGGCACCTGGCCGACAAAGCAGTTACAGACCAGCGGCGACACCACCCAACCGGTCTCGTTTACGCTGAAGCTTGAAGGCTGCCCGCCGGGATCCGCGTCGATAACGTTTTCCGGGACCCCGGCCCCAGGCACTACGCTACTGGCGCTCGATAACGCGCTTATGGCGCAAAAGGTGGCTATTGAGCTGCGCGATAGCGACCGGACGCGATTGCCGCTTGAGCAGGCCAGCCAGACCGTCGGTATTGATGAGAATGGCAATGCCACGCTGACTTTTTTTGCCAACTATATCGCGCTGGCTGATGGGGTGCAGCCCGGTGTCGCCAGGGCCGATGCCACATTTATGATTAACTATAACTAATCATTGCGCTGACAAAACACTCCCGAACGACATCTCGCCGGGAGTGTTGTTACATTAATTCATGCATTTTAGCGTAGTCGATCAGTTCAACGATGGTATGTAAACCGAGCTTGGAGTAGATATTAGCCTTGTGAGCGCTAATCGTTTTATTACTGAGTAGCAACTGTTCAGCAATTTCCTTGTTGGATAGCCCGTTTGCCAGATAACGCAAAACCGTCACCTCGCGGTTAGAGAGCGGCATATCATTTAATACACCTTTTTGCACATTTACATTGTTAATAAAGTTCAGTGTATCAGAAGGGAAAAAAGAATATCCTGATAAAATCATTTTTACCGCATTGTAGATATCATTTAGATCCTTTCGTTTACTGACAAAACCATTTGCCCCGGCGCGAATAGCGCGCCCGGCATAAAAAGACTCAGATTTTGAAGACAGAAATAGCACCCGAGTATTCTCCTGCAATGATTTTATTCTCTTGAGTAATGTAAAGCCATCAGAGCCAGGCAGTTCAATATCCAGGATGACAAGATCGACAGGGTACGTGCGTAGATGTTCTATTGCCGCGCGGCTGTCATCGGTTTTCAGCACAACCTGAATATTACTGTTTTTTTCGAGGAGTACTTCTATCGACATTCTGACAATAGGGTGTTCGTCCATAATGATAACGGATGCTGGTTTCATTGTTGTATGCCTCAAACTGTTTGCGTATCTTGCGAATTTGATAAAACATCAGGCGTTATAATATTGTCAAATAGCCAAGAGTTGTTCTGAGGAGAACCGAATAAATACTATTTCGTCCTTGTTTATTCGGTTGTTCTTCTACAGAACAATGAATTTGTGGAACATCCATTTCACACTGGAAAAACTAACAATTAATCAGGAAACAGTGAGGATTATACCTGCTCCGCTCTTTCGGAAAAGACTTACAACATCCCGATTGTTAATGGCAGTTAGGATGTTCTGAAAGATCCAGATGTGTTAATGACTATTGGCATTATTTATCTGTGGTTCGAATTATGGCAGATTGAAAATTTATTTTAAATAGTAAAAACGATACAATAAGCTAATTGTTTAGGTTTTGTTAAGTCAGCGGGAACACTATTTTCGAGCGATGTACGCAGAAACAGTAAGGTTAAGTGTGGAAGAGGTGGTATCTATAATACCAGGAATAGTTGTAAATATTAAATATTTGTGAAAATTGGATCAATTTTCTCATGTAAAAATAAGTAATTTCTTAAAAAATCTTACTGTACATGGAGTTATGGTGTTAAATTAAATGATGAGAGGTAACGTTGAGACGATGTATCAGATGCAAAAAGCGCTGCCGGTTTGGTAATCCCAGGCGGGTAATCAACTGGTTCAGGCGATAGATGATGCGGTGGTAGGGTTGTGTCTGTAACTGCGCAATCTTTTTTAAGGAGTTACCTTGTAAAAGTAAGGTCACCATATCCCAATCGACCTGCTTTATGCGCCTCGAATGAATATAATTTAGCAACGGGGATAATAACGCCTGACGCATCTCTGGGAGGTGTAGACTGCGTGATAAGATATAAAAGGGGCCAGACAGTGATATAAAGGTTTTAAGATCTTCATCATGACTGGAAAGCAATATGAAGATTTGGATATCATTCCGCTGTTTAAGTAGTTGGCGCAGGCACTGAAGAATATCGAAGTAAGAGCTTGTTAAGCCTTCTATATCAACCACTAACTGACTAATGACCGACTTTTGCAGGCAGACCAGCGCCGATTCAATGGACCGGAAGATCGCGGTGCGCGTGCCTGAGAATAAATGGCGGCTCAGTGTATAGGCAAGATAATAGTCCACTGTAATAATCGCCTGAGATATAGTATCGCCCGGTATGGTGTATTCGATTTTTTGCGCCAGATACTCGATTTGGTCGAATACTTGTGAGGTACAGTGGGGATATTGATGGGTACAGTTAGCGTTTCGTATACGGCGATGTCGTTCCCGGCGTTTTGCGCTGTGCATCCGTTTCCATTCCATTTCTGTTGCGGCAGGTCTGGATAAATTGCTGACAACAAACATCCCTGACCCAAATTTTTCCAGCGCGACGGTGAGTTCCCTTGTGCCGTTGGGTTTCAATGTCTTCAACAATCACCAGACTGGCAATTGAGTATCCCATCAGAATAATCTGCCGGAAGTTTTCTGATGTCTTACTCAATGCCCAAAAGATCGTTTTATCCAGTGCAACCTCTCTCTGGGATTAGTTAAAATATTACCGGGTGTGCCTTTCGGTTACCTCATGAATAGTATGACTGGATTATTCTGGCAGTCAGTTGCCAGGTACAGTAGGAGCCGATACTTAATTGATGGTGAGATATTTCTCAATAAAAAATTAGGCGGAGAGGTTCCACCTAATTTTGTAGAAAGTTCAGATGCGCCCGGATGTATCTTAAGAATTGCTGATCGTTTTTCACGTGCAGCTTTTTCATAATGCTGCGACGGGTTGCTTTGGCATGGATATCGCTGATTGAGAGCAGGTGAGCGGTTTCGGCTAACGTATATCCGCTGGCAAGAAACATTAAGAACTGGCGCTCTGCGATAGAAAAGTTGCGGGTGGTGCAGTAATGGCAGATAGTCGCCGGTACGCTGTTGCGTAACGCGCGTTTTTGCAAGATGAGGACTAATTTTTTGGTGATCTCGTCAACGTCATCTTCCCGATAGATCAGCGGCAACATGTACAGGCAGGGCCGGAACATCAGCTTATCTTTATCGTTTCTGTTGCAGATCACCACCCGGTGTTGGCGCCTGGTGTGAACCGGAACCTGATAGCATTCAGCGCTGAGCCAATCTTCATCCAGTGAGATAAACGCGATGTCGGCGCGATCGATCTCCTCGACAGGCAAAAAACTAATCTCCTGATGCCACTGATTTGCCAGATGGGAAATAATGATTTTCAGCCCGTGTTCAAAGTGACTATTTTCTTCCTTGATGGCGATACTTAACATTGAAGAATTCCTGAACCGCTGGAAAGAGGGTAGGGGAATGTTAAGCAAAATCATAAATATTCTAAATACATGTATCCTTAAATCTGGCGCTATGTGGGCTGAGTTGTTACCAGGTGATTTCCTGGATACCCTTGAACGGCCAGAAAAATCAACATTCGTACACTTCGCCAGCAACTGAAACAAAAGGCATTGACTCAGCAAGCGCTGACCGTATAATTCACGCGTTTCTCTGCATGAAGTTATCACTTCACAATGCGCCCTTAGCTCAGTTGGATAGAGCAACGGCCTTCTAAGCCGTAGGTCGTAGGTTCGAATCCTACAGGGCGTACCATTTCAAAGTAAGCCCCAATTCTTAGCTTCTGCGTACCGCTACGAACCTTCCTTCTCCAGCCATATTTCTACTTCATTAAGACTGCGTTGCACTTCCTCTCTGAGTGAAAAGTCCGCAAACGGCTGTTGTTCTAGCGCTGCACACATCTTGCTGGCTGAGCGCATTCCCATGCTGGCACAACTGCTTTTGAGCTGATGCGCCAGGCGCTTTAGCTGCTCGTATTCGCCTTCTGCGCGTGCAGCGTCAATGTCATCTAATAAAGGCAGGGTATGTTGCTTAAAGAGTGCTAACCATTCATGTACTTTTTGCACTCCCATGGCCTGGATATCGTCGGCCAATTGCTGAGTGTCCAACCGTGCGCTTTTACCCCCAGGGATTTGCGAAGTGGCTTCGTTATCGCGCTGATGCAGATAATGGGTAATCAGCCGACTGAGTTCATCCCGGGGGACCGGTTTTTGAATAATGCCGAGAAACAAGGCGCTGGTTCTTTGGCTAAGCGTTTCGTCGATAACGTGCGCGCTAAAGCCAATCAGGTTAAGCCCCGGATACGCGCGGGTTAACTGTTGTGCCAGCGTGATACCGTCGATATCCGGCAGATCGAAATCAACCAGGGCAGCGTCATAACGAGCATTTTTCTGCAATATTTTTAGCGCGTTAGCAGCGCTGTCGGCAGCGGTGACCTGTGCACCATTGAGAGTGAGCATTTCCGTGCTGATGTCCTGCGTGAGGGGATTATCCTCAATAAGTAATAAACGCAAACCTTGTAACGATACCCTGTGTTGGATGGATTTAACCATGGGCATTGCGGCCGCGCGTAATGGTAAACGTAGTCGAAAACAGCTCCCGACACCGGGTGTACTGGTAACGCTCAATTCTCCCTGCATCGCCTGAGCCAGACTTGCGCTGATGGTGAGTCCCAGCCCGGTTCCCCCACGTTTGCCGCTGACTTGTACAAACGGCTGAAAAATATCGCGCTGACGGGAGGGGTCAATCCCACATCCGGTATCTTCAACCTCGATAAACCAGTCTTTGTTTTCACGCCGGCTACGCAGGATGATGTGTCCATGATCGGTAAAGCGTAGTGCGTTGTTTAATAAGTTAGTAATAATTTGTCGGATGCGCCGCGGATCGCCGCGTAGGGCAACGGGTAGGTCATCGGTAAATTCCGCTACCAACTCGACGGGGCTACCCGCGACGCGGCCATGCATTAGCTGAAGCAAACTTTCCAGCAAGGGTTTGTGTTCAAAAGGTTCATCGCCGATCGCTACATTTTTACCACCTGCTTCGATGGCGGAATAGTCCAGAATATCGTTAAGGATGGTCAGTAGAGACTCGCCCGAGTCGGTGATGGCGCGTAAATTATCCCGATGTTGCGCCAGAGCGGGATTGTCTGAGAGCAATTGCGCGGTGCCAAGGATCCCATACAGCGGAGTGCGTATTTCATGGCTCATGGCGGCAAGAAACGCCGATTTTGCCTGGTTGGCTTTTTCGGCCTCAGCGCGCGCTTGTCGGTGTTCATATACCAGAGAACGAAGCTCTGCGGTGCGAGCTTTAACCTGAGCAGCCAGATGCTCACGATGGCTATTGAGCGTATGAACGCTGGTACGAAAGGCATCCATCAAACGACCAATGGTATCCAGTTCGCGAACACCCGCGGTTTCCGGGAAGGGGGAATCAATATCGCCTTCCAGAAGGCGCTGTAACGCCTGCGTCTGCTGTGCCAGCGGACGGGTGACTGAGCGATAAACCACACGCCAAAGAATGAGAATCAACAGACACAATGAGACGCCGCTCAAAAGCAACAACAGGTTTTGCCCGCGCTGGCTGGCTTGTTTGAGATGCGCCAGTCCGGTCTGGTTGCGTTGGCCGATGATTTCCACCAACTGACTGACTTCGCTACTGAAACGGGTGAATTGCTCGATATTGTTCTGCGATAAGATCTGTAACCGGGTGGTGATGTCATTATCCTGACGATACAGGGCCAGCAGATCAACATAGCGGCCAATCGTATCGACGGTATTGGCAACCTGAGCGCGTACCACCGGATCCTCAATACGAATTTGTCGGCGGTGAAGCACTCTCACGGCGGCATTGAGCTGGGTTTCCAGCGCCGCCAGGTTATTCTGCGCCTGGTTATTCCCCAGATTCATCACCCTTTGCTGCACCCGTAACGCGCTCAGACGCAGTTCGTTCATCTGATTGTAATATTCCAGATCGATATCAATGAGCCTGTCCAGCGCTTGTTCAGCGGCCTGGCCCTGACGGCCCTCAATCAGATCATAAATGCTTGCCTGAGTAGCCCCCGCAGACGTGGCGGCATTATTGGCCTGTCCGCGCGCCATTTCGGCTACGTCTGTGGTGGCCTCAACAATTTGCTGGCTGAGTTGCTGCTGTTGATCGCGTAGCTTCAAACGCTCGCCAACCATCTCCCCCTGATGGCTTAACGACTGGGCGATCTCTTTTTCCTGTTGTTCAATGGCCGAGGTGTCAAAGCCCTGCTCACGAAGGGTTTTCAGTAATGCAGTTATTTTCAGGCTTTGGGCGGTTAACATCCGTCCCTGAGCCAGCCACATGTTTTCATTATCTGCGGTGGTCAGATTCTGCGCGGCAAACAGTTCCCAGGCGCTGGCTTCGCTGAGCTGACGCGCCATATCCATGGTCGGGATAAGCGCCTGAGTATTGGCCTGCTCAACCTGGCTGACAAAACGCAGGTTATACCAGCCTACCAGCGTGCTGATGAGGGTCAGTGTCGCCATCAGCGCAAAGCCAATCCACAGTCGTTTGGTCAGAGATAAATTCACTGTCTGGTCGCCACAGATTAAAAAGGTTGAGTCCAAAAGAGGAAAGCAACTAGGATAAAGCCTTATCAATGATGAGGCTATCATGCGCGTATTGCTTTTCCTGCTGATCACACTTTTTCCCGGTCTGGGTCATGCGACCGAGTCCCTATTGCTGCGCTGGCAGGGTCCGCGACAGGCTGTCCCGCAATCGCAATTGACCGTGACGGCAAACAAGGCATGGAAACTGTGCGCGCTGTATCCGAGTCTGAAGGATTCCTATTGGCTTTCAGTCAATTACGGCATGCTTGAGGCCGCGAAAAAATATGGGGTAAGCCTGAAGGTGTTTGAAGCGGGAGGGTATCGACAGTTTAGCACGCAAAAATCACAAATCGCCCAGTGTCAGCAATGGGGCGCGGATGCCATTTTGTTAGGCAGTAGCACGACGACTTTTCCGGATTTGCAGGCGCAGGTGGGCACGCTGCCGGTTATTGAGGTGGTGAATGCGATACATGACGCAACGGTGAAAGCCCGGGTTGGTGTGCCGTGGTTCCAGATGGGGTATCAGCCAGGTCGCTATCTGGTTAAATGGAGCGGTAGCAGACCACTAAAAGTTTTATTATTGCCAGGCCCTGACGACGCGGGCGGCAGCCGCGAAATGGTGGATGGATTCCGCCAGGCGATTGCTGGTAGTCAGGTACAGATTGTGGATATGGCGTTGGGTGATAATGATATTGAAATACAGCGTAACCTGCTGCAGGAGATGCTTGAGCGTCACCCGGATGCCGATGTGGTTGCCGGTACGGCAATTGCGGCAGAAGCGGCGATGGGGGAGAGGCGTAATCAGGGAACGCCATTGACCGTGGTCTCTTTTTATTTGTCGCATCAGGTTTATCGCGGGCTTAAACGCGAAAGAATTATTATGGCTGCCAGCGATCAAATGGTCTGGCAAGGCGAACTGGCGATTCAGCAGGCTATCAGGGTGTTACAAGGACAGTCGGTGCCGGAAAATATCAGTCCGCCGATCCTCGTGCTTACGTCGAAAAATGCCGACAGCCGGCATGTTCAGCGCTCATTGTCTCCCGGCGGATTTCGACCTGTTTATCTGTATCAGTACACATCGGCTGCTAAAAAATAGCCTTCTCCATGCTGTGTCACCAGCAAATCGGCCCGCAGCTTGTGGCGCAAACGGCGGATCAGAACGTCCACGGTGCGTAAGTCAGGATTATCTACCCGTCGTGCGGAAAGCATGCGTAATAAGCGTTCCCGACTGAGAATCTCCCCCGGATTAGTGACAAAGGCGACCAGCATTTCATATTCGGCGCGGGTAAGTTTGATGGCCTCATCGCCAAGCTCCAGGGTATGGCGGGAGACATTCAGACAATATCCGGCAAACTGATAGCAGTTGTCTTTGGTCTCCGGCTGCGCCTGGCGGGCAAGATCGATCCGCCAGAGCAAATTTTTCACCCGAACCACCAGTTCACGTAGCTCTAACGGTTTAGTGACATAATCATCTGCCCCCATTTCCAGGCCAACGATACGGTCGATTTGGTCGCTGCGACCCGTCACCAGAATGATGCCCACCGTTGAGCGTTCGCGCAGGGCGCGCGTCAGCATTAAGCCATTTTCGTCCGGGAGATTGATGTCTAACAGAATCAAATCGGCAGGGTGTTGCAACATGATTTCACGCAGGCCGGCTCCGCTGGCGGTGACTGAGACGTGATAACCTTCCTGTTCGAAGTAAGCCTGTAACCGCGCCTGGGTGACCGGATCATCTTCAACAATGATTATGTGATGCGACATCCTGGTTGCTGTCTCTTTCTGTTCATATCTGTTCACATTGTGCCGTAAGCCATTCATCCTGACCAGTGTTGCTGTTCACATTTGAGAAATAAGATCCTTTGTAACTAAACCATATAATTACAGGGGCTATTATGCGGGAACTATGGAGGGCGCTGCTCAGACCGAGCGCACGTTGGTCAGTGTTGGCGCTGGTCGTTATCGGGATTGTGGTCGGCATCGCGCTGATCGTCTTACCGCACGTTGGCATTAAATTAACCAGTTCAACCGAGTTTTGCGTGAGTTGTCACAGCATGCAGCCGGTTTATGAAGAATATAAACAGTCGGTGCATTTTCAGAATGCCTCCGGGGTGCGTGCAGAGTGTCACGATTGCCACATTCCATCAGATATCCCTGGTATGGTGAAACGTAAGCTGGAGGCCAGCAACGATATCTACCAGACCTTTGTTGCCCACTCTATCGATACGCCTGAGAAATTCGAAGCCAAACGCGCCGAGCTGGCGGAGCGCGAATGGGCGCGAATGAAAGAGAACAACTCCGCAACCTGTCGTTCCTGTCATAACTATGATGCGATGGATCACGCTAAACAGCATCCTGAAGCCGCACGCCAGATGAAAATTGCGGCGAAGGATAACCAGTCCTGTATCGACTGTCATAAAGGCATTGCGCACCAACTTCCCGACATGAGCAGCGGTTTCCGCAAGCAGTTTGATGCGCTTCGCGCCAGTGCGAATGATGATGGCGATACGCTCTACTCACTTGACATCAAACCTCTGTATGCCGCGAAAGGTGATAAAGAACCCGCAGGCTCACTGCTGCCCGCCTCTGAAGTCAAAGTGTTAAAGCGTGACGGCGACTGGCTGCAAATCGAAATTGTGGGCTGGACCGAGAGTAACGGACGTCAGCGCGTGTTGGCGCAACTGCCGGGTAAGCGCATTTTTGTGGCTTCTATTCGCGGTGATATCCAGCAGCACGTGAAAACGCTGGAACAAACCACCGTCGCAGAAACGAATACGCCGTGGAGTAAGTTGCAAGCCACTGCCTGGATGCACAAGGGCGATATGGTTAACGACATCAAGCCGATTTGGGCCTATGCCGACTCACTCTATAACGGAACCTGTAACCAGTGCCACGGCGCCCCAGAGAAAGAACACTTTGACGCCAACGGCTGGATTGGCACGTTGAACGGCATGATTGGGTTTACCAGTCTGGATAAACGCGAAGAACGTACCTTGCTGAAATATCTGCAGATGAATGCCTCTGACACCACGGACAAGCCACATAGCGCTACGGGAGAAAGCAATGAAAAATAACGATCTCTTTCAGGCATCTCGCCGACGTTTTCTGCTGCAATTGGGCGGTTTGACCGTAGCCGGTATGGTAGGACCCTCTCTACTCACACCGCGTAGCGCCAGTGCCGCCGAGGTACAGGGAACAGGTGTTAGAGAAGGAATTTTGACTGGTTCTCACTGGGGAGCAATCCGTGCCACCGTGGTTGATGGGCGTTTTATCGAGGCGAAGCCGTTTGAGCGTGATAAGTACCCGTCCAAAATGATCGCCGGACTGCCGGATCATGTGCACGGTAGCGCGCGTATCCGTTATCCGATGGTGCGCGTTGACTGGTTACGTAAACGACACCAGAGCGATACCACACAGCGCGGCGATAACCGCTTTGTGCGCGTTTCCTGGGATGAAGCGCTGGACTTCTTCTATCAGGAGCTGGAGCGCATTCAGAAGACCTATGGTCCAAGTGCGCTGCTCACGGCCAGCGGCTGGCAATCAACCGGCATGTTCCATAATGCTTCCGGCATGCTGGCGCGCGCCATTGCGCTGCACGGCAACAGCGTGGGCACCGGGGGAGACTATTCCACCGGCGCCGCTCAGGTGATCCTGCCGCGGGTGGTGGGTTCAATGGAGGTGTATGAGCAACAAACCTCCTGGCCATTGGTGTTGAAGAACAGCAAAACCATTGTTCTGTGGGGCTCCGATCTGATCAAAAACCAGCAGGCGAACTGGTGGTGTCCGGATCATGATGTCTATGAATACTACGAGCAGTTGAAGGAAAAAGTGGCGCGTGGCGAGATCTCTGTCATCAGTATTGACCCGGTCATCACCTCGACTCATGACTATCTGGGTCGTGATAAGGTTAAACACATTACCGTAAATCCGCAGGCTGATGTGCCGCTACAGTTGGCGTTGGCGCACACGCTCTATACCGAGAAGCTCTATGACCCGCATTTTCTCGATAACTACTGCGTAGGGTTTGAACAGTTTCTGCCTTATCTGCTGGGAGAAAGTGACGGACAGCCTAAAGATGCCTTGTGGGCGGAAAAAATATGTGGGATCGATGCCGACACGATTCGTGAACTGGCACGGCAGATGGCGGGTGGTAGAACGCAAATTATTGCCGGCTGGTGCGTCCAGCGCATGCAGCATGGGGAGCAATGGGCGTGGATGATTGTGGTGCTGGCTTCAATGCTCGGACAAATCGGTTTACCCGGCGGGGGTTTTGGTTTTGGCTGGCACTATAACGGCGCGGGTACGCCAGGCCGTAAGGGTGTAATTCTGAGTGGTTTTTCTGGCTCTACCACCGTTCCTCCGATACATGACAGCACCGATTATAAGGGCTATAGCAGCACCATCCCTATTGCACGTTTTATTGATGCGATACTGGAGCCGGGCAAGAAAATTAACTGGAACGGTAAAACGGTGAAACTGCCGCCGTTGAAGATGTGCGTTTTCGCCGGGACCAATCCGTTCCATCGTCACCAGCAGATCAACCGCATTATTGAGGGCTGGCGGAAGCTGGAAACCGTTATCGCTATTGATAATCAGTGGACCTCGACCTGTCGCTTTGCCGACATTGTATTGCCTGCGACGACGCAATTTGAACGTAACGATCTCGACCAGTATGGCAACCACTCCAACCGCGGCATTATCGCCATGAAACAGCTGGTACAGCCGCAATTTGAAGCGCGTAATGATTTCGATATTTTCCGCGATCTTTGCCGCCGCTTTAATCGTGAAGAAGCCTTCACCGAAGGATTGGATGAGATGGGGTGGTTGAAGCGGATCTGGCAGGAAGGAAGCCAGCAGGGGAAAGGGCGCGGCGTTCATCTCCCGGCATTTGACGTCTTCTGGAATCAGCAGGAGTACGTTGAGTTCGAGCATCCGCAGATGTTTGTTCGACATCAGGCATTCCGCGAAGATCCCGATCTTGAGCCGCTGGGGACACCAAGCGGTTTGATCGAAATTTTCTCGAAAACTATTGCCGATATGCAGTATGACGACTGCCAGGGGCATCCGATGTGGTTTGAGAAAATCGAACGATCACACGGCGGGCCGGGGTCGCAGCGTTGGCCGCTGCATCTGCAATCCGTCCACCCGGACTTCCGTCTGCATTCGCAGCTTTGTGAATCTGAAGCGCTACGTAAGCATTATGCGGTAAGTGGCAAAGAACCGGTGTTTATCAACCCGC
Organism: Citrobacter sp. wls710; assembly: GCF_005281115.1. NCBI lineage: Bacteria > Pseudomonadati > Pseudomonadota > Gammaproteobacteria > Enterobacterales > Enterobacteriaceae > Citrobacter > Citrobacter sp. wls710. The sequence goes on along the minus strand of NZ_SZXD01000007.1, from coordinate 149,891 downwards.
AGGATGCCAGTGCAAGAGGGATTCGCAATGGTGATATCGTCCGTGTATTTAATGCGCGTGGACAAGTGCTCGCCGGGGCAGTTGTCTCCGATCTCTACTCGCCTGGCGTCGTGCGTATTCATGAAGGTGCCTGGTACGACCCGGAGAACGGCGGAGAAATCGGGGCACTGTGCAAATACGGCAACCCGAACGTGTTAACGATAGATATCGGCACGTCTCAATTGGCACAAGCCACCAGTGCCCATACTGCGCTGGTGGAAATCGAGAAATATACTGGCAAGCTGGCGAATGTGACGGCATTCAGCGGCCCGATTAAAATGGTGGCGCAGTGCGAATATGTTCCGGCAGAGCAGGGGAGGTCATAATGAAAGACTCTTCCCTGACATCCGAGCAGGTGGCCTGCGTTTACGCTTGGCTGGCGCAGTTATTTTCCCGTGAGCGAGATGACGAAAGCCTGGAGCAGTTGCAGTCCAGCGAAATGGCGGAGTGGTTTGCATTGCTAAAAAGTGAGCCATCGCTTGAGGCGGAAGTACTTCTGCTGGAGGAAAAAATTGCGGCGCTTAAGATGCGTGAAGACGTCACTCTGGAACTGGCAGCTGATTTTTGCAGCCTGTTTCTGATGTCGGATGAACATGCGGCATTACCCTATGCGTCGGCTCATCTTGAAGAGGGACCGAACTACGGCGTCATTAAACAACTGTTATCTGATGCGGGCATGCAGGTCAGCGATACGTTTAGCGAGTCAGCCGATCACCTGGCGATTTTCGTCGAACTGCTGAGCCATCTGCATTTTTCACTGGCTGAAGCTGGCTTGCGTCATCGGCAAATTGACGCGCTGCGCAGAGAAACGCTGGCGGGGTTGTTACGCTGGTTACCGGAATTCACCGCTAAATGCTGTCGTTATGATGATTTCGGGTTTTATGGCGCACTGAGCCAGCTGTTGCTGGCATTGGTCAGGCTGGATAATCAGCACTGAGTGCTGATCTGCGTCGGAATAAAAACGGGCGTAAATTTACGCCCGTGTTTATTGTGTTAGCCAGTGTCAACGTACAACCAGCACCGGACATTTTGCATGGCGAACTACGGCAGAAGCCGTTGAACCCAGCAGGTAGGTGCTAAAACCAGGCTTATGCGAGGCGATGACGATAAGTTCGGCGTCAACCGCTTCCGCCAGTTTGAGGATCTGATCCTTCGGCGGGCCGTAAACGACGTGGATTTGACTCCTGCCAGCAGGAATGTTGAATTGCTTAACAATCTCTTCGAGTTTTTCACTGGCCTTGGCCTGCAGACCACTGCGATCCGGGAATTCGCTTGAGTAGGCCAGCCCCAGCGAGGCATAGAACGGAACGGTAGGAATAACGGCCAGAAAATGGACCCTGGCGGTTTTGGCATGCGCCTGAACCTGCGGCACAACATGGCGGGTTAAATCGGCTTCAGAGATATCAATGGGCACCAGAATTGAGCGATACATATTCACTACCTCCTGTTTGTTTACCTCTATCCTGAGTGTACCCAAGGTTGTCTCTGTATAATAAGTGACCAGATCAAGGTTACGTGCATAATTGTCGTTAATGATAAACGGGGAACGTAAGTTCCCGTTTTCTAATGCAGATGTGGGTCACGTTTTACCGCCTTTAGTTCGCCAGCACGATGACATCCCCCGTTGCCGGGGCTTTTGTTCCCGGTAGCCACATTCGTCCCCACGAACCGGTACAATGACAGCCGAGCAGTTTTTCCGGTTGCTGCTGCTTAATAAATTGCCGCGTCCGCCACAGCTTAGCGGGAGAGGCGGCGCGTAAATGGAACCCACCGATGAGGGCGTGAATTTTGCCAATGCCGGTGATGTTCTGGCAATAGCGGACGATATTTTCTATTCCCCGGTGCCCGCAGCCGGTAATGATCACCAGCCCACGGTCAGATTTATAGATCAATACGCCTTCATCGCTGATGTAATCCGGTTGAGGTGTTTTCTCGCGAATAATACCGTAGGCTTGCGGTGTGGGTACGCTAATTTCCCCGGACCACAAAAAACGATCGCTTATCGCCAACGGTTCGCGGGTGTATTCCATATTCAGACGAGAGTAGTCGTTATCGCGGGAGAGTTTTTTAATTTGTCGCGGCTTTCCCGCAAGCGTTATCGACGCGTAACGCTCGCAGGCTATTTGAGGATGGCAAATAATACGGCTGTTATCGGCAAGCCAGGGGACGCCACCACAATGATCGTAATGACCGTGTGACAGCACCACGGCGGTTAATTGCGTCAGGTCGATCCCCATTTGCGCAGCGTTTAGTATGAAGCTGTCATCCGGCCCGGTATCAAACAGTATGGTGGTGGTTTCATCCTGAATTAACAGACTTAATCCAGGCTTTGCCCGTAATGTTTTATCTGCACCAGCAGCGCGCCGGTTTTCAAGCAATACCGTGAGGGTTAAAGCCATGCCTGACTCCAGTCTTAAAACGGCATACTGTAACGCACTGCTTTTGAGAGCGCTGTGATCGCAGCGCCCTTTGGCGTTATCCGTTATCGCGAACTGTTTGCCTGCGCACGGTGTTTTTCCGCCTGCTGCTCATGGGCATAGGAATGAGCATTATTTGTCGACTGATGTACTACCATCGCTTTTTCATGTTCATTCATTTGTGAAAATGATTGTGCATGGGATGACGTTTCGGCTGCATTAACGCCTGCTGAGATAAAAAACGCGATAGCTAAAAAAGAGGACATCTTATTCATCATATTTCTCCTGTGTGGGTTTACGGAAGAAATTATAATTAGCGCACGCTGTCAGTGACGTGACAGGAATATGACGGTTAAGTCAGAGAACAGGAATGACTTAACCGTTATTACCAGAGATTAAATTGCATGCCGGGGCAGCGTCAGAATAAAGCGGGTGGCATGTGAATCAGATGTCACCGCAACTTTTCCCTGATGGGCAATGACTATCGATTTCACGATCGCAAGGCCAATACCGCTGCCTTCTCCCTTACGTTGCCGGGAAGGATCTACCCGATAGAAGCGGTCAAAGAGTCGCGGAAGATGTTGTGGAGGAATTGGCGGGCCGGGGTTCTCAACGACTATCTGCACCTGTTCATCGGCCTCTTTCACCCGCACGGTCACTGACTCGCCTTTTGGCGTGTAGCGCATGGCGTTTGAAAGCAGATTACTCATTGCCCGGCGTAACATTAACGGATCGCCCGATACCCAGCATTCGCGTCCCTCAAAGCGTAAACTAACCTCACGTTCTTCTGCCCAGGCTTCGAAAAAGTCGAACACTTTACTGACCTCATCAGCCAGATTGAGCGCGGTCTTTTCCGGGATCAGTTGATTGTTGTCCGCTTGCGCCAGAAACAGCATGTCACTCACCATCTTCGACATCCGGCCAAATTCTTCGAGATTGGAATACAGCACGTCCTCCAGCTCTTTTTGGCTACGGGTCTTGCTTAGCGCAATTTCTGTTTGCGTGACCAGGTTAGTGATTGGGGTGCGGATCTCATGGGCAATATCCGCTGAGAAATTCGACTGACGTTTAAAAACATCCTCGATGCGTTCGATCATGTGATTAAACGAACTTACCAGCTGTTCCAGTTCAATAGGCACGGCTTGCGGGTCGAGGCGTACGTCGAGATCTTTCGAGGTGATATTTTGGATGCGGCGACTGACATTACGGATAGGCTCATGGCCTTTATAAACGGCGAACAGCACGATAAAAACAATCATCATACTAATCAGCGATGCTGTCATAATCAGTTTGTTTTTCAGGTCATTAATATAGTGCAGATGAAAATCGATCGATAACGCCAGGTACAGCGTATATGCCGCTTTTCCATTGGCAAGCTGTCCGACAGGCAAACGAATCATGCGCCAGTTTGATGATGTCATCTGCCCGTGCGTATGTTTGGGCGTTTGCAGCATGGGACCAGATATAATAAAGACATCGCGGGCATGGGCATTTTTATCCGGCCTTGCACTGGCAATAAATTGCCGGAGATCCGGGGTGCCAGGTGAATGAAAAATAGCCTTCTGATTGCTATCTTCCAGAGAAATAATGACGTTCGAGTAACCCGCCACGACGTTTTTTAGCGTTTCCAGTCGGCGTGATTCAGGTTCGTTCGGTTGATTAAGAATACGCTCCAGCGTGGCGCTGATCTCTTGTAAATCATTGATGTCCTGCTCGGCGAAATGCACTTTTACTGAGTGGATCATTATCCATGCGAAGGCGAAAAATGAAGCGATAGTCGCCAGACTGATAAAAAAGGTCAGTCGCGTCGCCAGGGAAAAAGGGCGTTGCCATCGTTTACTGGCCATCAGGAACCTCAAGCATATATCCCACACCGCGCACGGTCTGAATCAGTTTCGGCTCAAAGTCATTATCGATTTTGGCGCGCAGACGCTTAACGGCGACGTCGATGGCGTTGGTATCGCTGTCAAAATTCATATCCCAGACCTGAGAGGCAATCAGCGAGCGGGGTAAAACTTCTCCCTGGTGGCGCAGGAAAAACTCAAGCAGCGTAAACTCTTTGCTGGTCAGGGTGATGCGCGCCCCGCTGCGGGTGACTTTTCTACTCACCAGATCAACCATTAAATCTGCGACCTGAAACTGACTTTCGACAATCACCGCCGCGCCCCGGCGTAATAGCGTTCTGACCCGCGCCAACAGTTCGGCAAAGGCAAACGGTTTGACCAGATAATCGTCAGCGCCTAATTCCAGACCTTTAACCCGATGTTCAATAGTACCCAGCGCGGTGAGGAGAAGAATGGGCATGCCTTTGTTGGCGCTACGCAGCATGCGTACGATATCCCAGCCGTTTACATCCGGTAGCATGATGTCGAGTATGAGCAGATCGTAATCGCCGGTCATCGCCAGGTGGTACCCGTTTAGGCCGTTGTCCGCCAAATCCACGACAAAACCTGCTTCCGTCAGGCCTTTTGTCAGATATTCACCGGTTTTTTTCTCATCTTCGACTATCAAAATCTTCATCGCATTCTCCTTCTCGCACTGCTTGTGCGGACTTTCAATTCTAGGGAAGCGGGATCGGATAGCAATCGGTTATTGGGAAAATGACAGTTTTGTCATTTTCCTGTCACCGGTTAAACAGAGTCACTTCGTTAAAGTACAACCCTATAAATTCCTACATATTTTAGGGTCATCAGTCCGGTCAGGACGAGAAGAACTATGAGCAAATTTAAGCTTCTTACCCTCAGCGCGATATTCGTTCTCGCCGGTTGTTCATTAGCGCCGGACTATCAGCGCCCGGCTTTGCCGGTGCCACAGCAATTCTCCTTAAGCCAGAATGCGCTGGTGTCAGCCTCGGGGAATTATCAGGACACCGGCTGGCGGACCTTCTTCGTTGACGACCAGGTGAAGGTGCTGATTGGTGAGGCGCTGGTCAATAACCGCGATTTGCGTATGGCAGTGCTGAAGGTTCAGGAGGCGCGAGCGCAATATGGCGTCACGGACGCTGACCGCTATCCGCAAATTACGGCAGGCTCCAGCGGTACCTACAGCGGTAAATTAAAAGGCGACAGCGGCACCGATCGCGAATTCGAGGCCGGGCTGAATCTCAGTTTCGATTTGGATTTTTTTGGTCGGCTGAAAAATATGAGTGAAGCCGATCGACAGAATTTCTTTGCCAGCGAAGAGGCGCGTCGGGCGGTACATATCTCATTAATCTCTAACGTGTCGCAAAGTTATTTCAATCAGCGTCTGGCTTATGCACAACTGCAAATTGCCGAAGAAACGCTGCAAAACTATCAGCGTTCCTACGCCTTTGTTGAAAAACAACTGGTCACCGGTAGCACTAACGTACTGGCGCTGGAACAGGCGCGGGGCGTGATTGAAAGTACGCGCAGCGAAATCGCGAAGCGTAAAGGTGAACTGGCGCAGGCGAACAACGCGCTGCAACTGTTACTGGGTACCTACGGAAAATTACCCGAGGATCGGGCGCTCAGTCGCGGAGATATTAAACCGGTTACGCTGCCGCCATCACTCTCGTCGCAGATACTGTTGCAGCGCCCGGATATTATGGAAGCTGAGCACGGATTAATGGCGGCGAATGCCAATATCGGCGCCGCGCGGGCGGCATTTTTCCCGTCGATTACCCTGACCAGCTCCGTGTCCAGTAGCAGCAGCGATCTCTCCAGCTTGTTTAATGCTGCCAGCGGCATGTGGAATTTTGTCCCCAAAATAGATATTCCAATTTTTAACGCCGGACGTAATCAGTCCAATCTCGATCTGGCTGAAATTCGCCAACAGCAGTCGGTGGTGAATTACGAACAAAAAATTCAGGGCGCATTTAAAGAGGTGGCGGATGCGCTGGCGTTGCGCCAAAGCATTGCCGAGCAAATTAGCGGCCAGCAGCGCTACCTGGCGTCATTGCAAATCACCTTACAACGTGCCAGAGCGCTGTATCAGAATGGCGCGGTTAGCTATATCGAAGTTCTGGATGCTGAACGTTCTTTATTTGCCACGCAGCAATCGCTGCTCGATCTTAATTACTCCCAGCAGGTTAATGAAATTAAGCTGTTTGCTGCCTTAGGCGGCGGTTGGGTGGAGTAATCCTTAATATTAACTTTTCAGGAGCATCAATTATGAATACTACCGCCAAAGCCGTGCTGTTAAGCCTTTTCTCTGTGGTCATATTTAACGCTCAGGCCAATGAGCATCAACATGGCGAGATGATGAATATGCAGCCGGCGGCTCAGCAGGAACAACGCATTAGCGCTACCGGGGTGATTGAAGCTGTTGATATGGAGAGTAAAAAAGTCACGATTAAACATGATCCTATTCCGGCGGTGAACTGGCCGGCCATGACGATGCGTTTTACGCTGGTGGCCGATACCAGGGCTGACGATATTAAACCGGGTGATAAGGTCGCGTTTACGTTTGCTCAGCAGGGAAATATCTCTGTTTTACGCGATATTCACATCAGTAAATAACGTTCTCGCTGGTCTCTTTAATTCTTGCCCGGGTTCTTGCGAGCGCGGGTGAGATTATCGCGCAATGGAAATCATTATGGCGTCTTTAAATATTAAAAATACCGCGCTTATTCTCGCTGGCATGATTGCAGGCGGAATTATTTCTGTCGGTGTTTATACTTATTATTCATCCGCAAAAGTATCGACCGAAACCGGACAGGCTTCGCCAAAAGAAGCCAGAAAAGTTCTGTTCTGGTATGACCCCATGTATCCGAATACGCGTTTTGACAAGCCGGGCAAATCGCCGTTCATGGATATGGATTTAATCCCGAAATATGCCGATGAAGAGACCGCAAGCGCGTCAGCACCTGGTGTGCGCATCGATCCCACTCAGACCCAGAATCTGGGGCTAAAAACGGAACCCGTGCGTCGGGGACCACTGCACTATGCGCAAACTTTCCCGGCTAACGTGAGCTATAACGAATACCAGTTTGTTATTGTCCAGGCACGCTCCGCTGGCTTTATCGAGAAGGTTTACCCGCTTACCGTGGGTGACAAAATCAAGAAGGGTTCTCCGCTCATTGACCTGACGATTCCTGACTGGGTTGAGGCACAGAGCGAATATTTGCTGCTGCGCGAGACCGGCGGCAGCGTGACGCAGGTGGAAGGGATTCTGGAGCGATTACGCCTTGCCGGTATGCCGGAAGCGGATATCCAGCGTTTAAAGTCGACGCGTAAAATTCAGACCCGCTTTACCCTGAAAGCCCCCATTGATGGGGTGATCACCGCATTCGATTTGCGTACCGGCATGAATATTTCCAAAGACAATGTGGTCGCGAAAATTCAGGGAATGGATCCGGTATGGGTCAGCGCGTCGGTCCCGGAATCTATTGCCTGGCTGATTAAAGACGCCTCGCAATTTCGCATCACGGTTCCTGCCTGGCCGGATAAGCCATTCACCATCAGTAAGTGGAGTATTTTGCCAAGCGTTGATGCCACCACGCGTACCCTCCAGCTGCGTTTGCAGGTTGATAACCCCGACGAAGCGCTCAAGCCTGGAATGAATGCTTACCTGCAATTGAAAACGCAAAGCGAGCCGATGCTGCTGATCCCGTCTAAAGCGTTAATTGATACGGGTACCGAACAGCGGGTGATTACCGTTGATCAGGAAGGTCGATTTGTGCCGAAGCAGGTGGCTGTTTTCCATGAATCTCAGGGGCAGACGGCTATTCGCTCAGGCCTGACTGAAGGTGAAAAAGTGGTGTCCAGCGGTCTGTTCCTGATTGACTCCGAGGCGAATATTTCTGGTGCCCTTGACCGTATGCGCGCCCAGAACAGTGGTGCGCAAGACGCAGGCGCGATGCCGGCCCAGGCGACCCATTCACATTGAGGATATGATAAATGATTGAATGGATTATCCGCCGTTCAGTGGCAAACCGTTTCCTGGTGATGATGGGGGCGCTGTTTCTCAGCATCTGGGGAACCTGGACCATCATTAACACGCCGGTTGATGCGCTGCCCGATCTCTCTGATGTCCAGGTGATAGTCAAAACCAGCTACCCCGGACAGGCCCCGCAAATCGTTGAGAATCAGGTCACTTATCCGCTGACCACCACCATGCTGTCGGTACCCGGCGCGAAAACGGTGCGTGGCTTCTCGCAGTTTGGCGATTCCTACGTCTACGTCATTTTCGAGGATGGTACCGATCCTTACTGGGCGCGCTCGCGCGTACTGGAATATCTCAACCAGGTGCAGGGAAAATTACCGGCAGGCGTTAGTGCTGAAATGGGGCCGGACGCCACGGGCGTCGGCTGGATCTTTGAATATGCGCTGGTGGATCGCAGCGGAAAACATGACCTCGCGGAATTACGTTCTCTTCAGGACTGGTTCTTAAAATATGAGTTAAAAACGATTCCTAACGTGGCGGAAGTGGCCTCGGTGGGCGGCGTGGTTAAACAGTACCAGGTGGTTATCGACCCGATGAAGCTGACGCAATATGGCATCAGCCTGGCGGAGGTGAAATCTGCGCTGGATACGTCAAATCAGGAAGCGGGCGGCTCGTCTGTGGAGATGGCCGAAGCCGAATATATGGTTCGTGCCAGTGGCTATCTGCAAACGCTTGATGATTTTAATAACATCGTCCTGAAAACCGGGGCCGACGGTGTACCGGTTTATCTGCGCGATGTGGCACGCGTCCAGATTGGGCCGGAAATGCGCCGTGGGATCGCCGAACTCAATGGCGAAGGCGAAGTCGCGGGTGGCGTGGTTATTCTACGATCCGGTAAAAATGCGCGTGAGGTGATCTCTGCCGTTAAAGCCAAACTCGATACGCTGAAAAGCAGCCTGCCGGAAGGCGTTGAGGTAGTTACAACATACGATCGCAGTCAGCTTATCGATCGCGCCATTGATAACCTGAGCTACAAGCTACTGGAGGAGTTTATCGTCGTTGCGCTGGTGTGCGCGCTGTTCCTGTGGCATCTGCGTTCGGCATTGGTGGCGATTATTTCCCTGCCGTTGGGGCTGTGTATCGCGTTTATCGTGATGCATTTCCAGGGGCTGAACGCCAATATTATGTCGCTCGGGGGAATTGCTATTGCCGTTGGGGCGATGGTTGATGCGGCAATCGTGATGATTGAGAACGCCCATAAGCGACTGGAAGAGTGGGGGCATCAGCATCCGGGTGAAAAGCTGGATAACGCCACGCGCTGGAAGGTCATTACCGACGCCTCGGTGGAAGTTGGCCCGGCATTGTTCATCAGCTTGCTGATTATCACGTTGTCATTTATCCCTATTTTCACCCTTGAAGGGCAGGAAGGGCGGCTGTTTGGTCCGCTGGCGTTCACCAAAACCTATGCCATGGCGGGCGCGGCATTTCTGGCCATTGTGGTTATTCCGATCCTGATGGGGTTCTGGATCCGCGGGAAAATACCGGCGGAAAGCAGCAATCCGCTTAACCGCTTCCTGATCCGTATTTACCATCCACTATTGCTGAAGGTGCTGCACTGGCCCAAAACCACAATCCTGGTAGCGGTGCTGTCAATACTGACGGTTATCTACCCGCTGAATAAAGTCGGTGGTGAATTCCTGCCGCAGATTAACGAAGGCGATTTGCTGTATATGCCTTCGACACTGCCGGGGATTTCGGCGGCGCAGGCGGCGGACATGCTGCAAAAAACCGATAAGCTGATCATGACCGTTCCTGAAGTGGCGCGCGTATTTGGTAAAACCGGCAAGGCGGAAACCGCAACAGATTCCGCGCCGCTGGAAATGGTTGAAACGACGATCCAACTGAAGCCGCAGGATCAGTGGCGTCCGGGTATGACGATGGACAAAATCATCGCCGAGCTGGACAAAACCGTGCGCTTGCCGGGGCTGGCGAATCTGTGGGTACCACCTATTCGTAACCGCATCGACATGCTCTCTACCGGGATAAAAAGCCCTATCGGGATTAAAGTGTCAGGTAACGTGCTGGCTGATATAGATGCCACGGCGGAACAAATTGAAGAGGTGGCCAGAACCGTGCCAGGCGTCGCCTCTGCGTTAGCTGAGCGTCTGGTAGGGGGACGCTATCTCAACGTGGATATTAATCGTGAGAAAGCGGCCCGTTATGGCATGACCGTTGGCGATGTACAGCTGTTTGTGACCTCCGCAGTGGGAGGCGCGATGGTGGGCGAAACGGTAGAAGGGATCGCGCGTTATCCTATCAACCTTCGCTATGCGCAGAGCTATCGCGACAGCCCGCAAGCGCTGCGTAATTTGCCCATTCTGACCCCCATGAAACAGCAAATCACCCTGGCTGATGTGGCGGATGTCACGGTCGTTTCTGGGCCGTCAATGTTAAAAACCGAAGATGCGCGACCCACCAGTTGGATTTACATCGATGCCCGCGATCGTGACATGGTTTCGGTGGTGAACGATCTGCAAAAAGCGATCGCGGAAAAGGTACAGTTAAAGCCGGGGACCAGCGTGGCGTTCTCCGGTCAGTTCGAACTGCTTGAACGCGCCAGCCATAAGCTCAAATTGATGGTGCCGATGACGCTGATGATTATCTTCGTCCTGCTTTATCTGGCTTTCCGTCGCTTTGGCGAAGCGCTGCTGATTATCACCAGCGTTCCCTTTGCGCTGGTAGGGGGGATCTGGTTCCTCTACTGGATGGGGTTCCATATGTCGGTCGCGACCGGAACCGGGTTTATTGCTCTGGCTGGCGTGGCCGCGGAGTTTGGCGTGGTGATGCTGATGTATCTACGTCACGCCATAGAAGCAGAGCCCGCGCTGGAAAATCCGCAAACCTTTACGGCAGATAAACTGGATGAAGCGTTATATCACGGCGCAGTACTGCGCGTGCGCCCGAAAGCAATGACCGTGGCGGTGATTATCGCCGGGCTGTTGCCCATCTTGTGGGGGACAGGAGCCGGGTCAGAAGTGATGAGCCGCATCGCCGCACCGATGATTGGCGGCATGATTACTGCGCCGCTGTTGTCGCTATTCATTATTCCGGCAGCCTATAAGCTGATGTGGCTGCACAGACATCGCAAGCAAAAGTAACCTTATCAATCATACGCCTGTCTTCGGTTTGTACCCCGAAGCAGGCGTAGCTCTATGCTTCCAGCGCTTTCACGCGTTTGCGGTACTCGCCCGGCGTACAGCCGAATTCGCGTAGAAAGACTTTATAAAACGATGACTCGCTGGCGTAGCCCACCGATTCAGCTACCACAATCAATGGTTGAGATCCGCGTGACAACATCTGAGCGGCGATTTGCAGGCGCAAAGTGGTTAACACCGCCAGCGGTGTGGCGTTTGAGACTTCACGGAATAATTGCGCAAAGCTGGCCCGCGACATGTGTACGCGTTTCGCCAGCTCTTCGACGGTCCACGCAAAGGACGGTGATTCGAGCATCAGAAACACCACGGCTCCGAGTTTGGGGTGCAGCAGTAAATTCAACACGTTTTGTGCGGGCGATGCTCTGGTTAACCACTCACGAACGGCTAAGGCGAACAGCGTGGCACATTGTTGGCTACATACAGCGCTGGAACCCGGCAACCCACTGATGGATTCCTGTTGTAATAGCGCAATCACGGCCTTGAGCCAGGGGCTGACGGGACTCTTTTCTTCTGGCGCCAGAATCAGTGCTTCCGGTAGCGCGGTTAAAAAATAGCGCGAGGTGGCGTGCAGTCGCAGGCTACCACAAACGATATGCGTTTGTTCATCCCCTGACTGGCAAAGTCGATGGGCGGAGTTCTGCGGCAGGATAACGAGAGTCCCTGGTCGCAGGGTGAAAGATGTCCCATCGGGCATATCAAGTTGGGCTGCCCCCTGAGTGACCGTATGCCAGCGGATAACGGACAGCTCGCCCGCCGCATGCGGCAGTTGCCAGTCTCTGCTCAGTAAACAGTTTTGATCGATCGAGCCTTGCGGATCGTTAAGCATGAGTAATCGACTGAGAGTGTCCATGAAGACTCCTGAGCAGTTTTTACCACTATTAGTTTGGCGGGATTATCTCGAAAATTCTAAATTAAAGTAATATCTTCAAAGTGTTAATTTATTATTCTTATATGTTTCGTGAAAAGAGGTTAAAAGTGATTTAGACGATTTGACAGTAATGAGCGCGTTCTGGATACGTTTCCCTTGCCTGGTTACCCCTATACTTCAGTTCAACAAATGAACAGTGACCAGGCGGAGAGAGAGCATGAATCAGTATCAGGCGATTATTATTGGATTTGGCAAAGCGGGTAAAACGCTGGCAGCTGCCCTGGCAAAAACGGGCTGGCGGGTGGCGATTGTTGAACAGTCGAACACCATGTACGGCGGGACATGCATCAACATCGGCTGTATTCCAACTAAAACCCTGGTACACGACGCTGAACTCCAGCATGACTTTGCTGCGGCGATGCAGCGCAAGGGTGCCGTTGTCAGTTTCCTGCGCGATAAAAACTTCCATAATCTGGCCGATCTGGAAAATGTAGATGTGATCGACGGTCGTGCTGAATTTGTCGATAACCGTACTGTGCGGGTCGTGCAGTCAACTGGCGCGATTGAGCTAAGCGGCGAGAAGATCTTTATTAATACCGGTGCGCAGTCAACGATGCCAAACGTAGAAGGGTTAACCACCACACCGGGTGTGTTCGACAGTACCGGGCTGTTGAATTTGACGCAACGGCCTGAACGTTTGGGAATTTTGGGTGGCGGTTACATTGGTGTGGAGTTCGCATCAATGTTTGCCAACTTTGGCAGCAAAGTCACCCTTTATGAAGCCGCTCCGCTGTTTTTAGCCCGCGAAGATCGGGATATTGCCGAAGCTATCGCCGGGATTTTACGCGACAAAGGGGTTGAGATTATCCTTAACGCCAACGTACAGGCGGTTTCGTCCGTGGACGGCGCGGTACAGGTGAAAATGCCGGGAGGCGTCCAGACTGTGGATGCGCTGCTGGTGGCATCGGGCCGCAAACCGGCGACCGAAAATCTGCAGTTGCAGAAAGCGGGTGTGGATGTAAACGACCGCGGCGCCATTATCGTGAATAAATATCTGCGTACCTCGGCAGATAATATTTGGGCAATGGGCGATGTCACCGGCGGGTTGCAGTTCACTTATATCTCACTGGATGATTTCCGTATTGTGCGTGACAATCTGTTAGGCGAGGGGGTACGTCACACCGGCGATCGTCAAAATATACCGTATTCCGTCTTTATGACGCCGCCGCTTTCCCGCGTGGGGATGACCGAAGAACAGGCCTGCGCCAGTGGTGCTTCTGTGCAGGTAGTCACGCTACCGGTGGCGGCGATTCCGCGTGCGCGAGTGATGGATGACACCCGTGGCGTACTTAAAGCGGTGGTGGATAGCGAAACGAAACAGATATTAGGTGTTTCGCTATTATGTGTGGATTCGCATGAGATGATTAATATCATCAAGACGGTTATGGATGCAGGATTACCCTATACAACTTTACGCGATCAAATATTTACCCATCCGAGTATGAGTGAATCATTAAACGATCTCTTTTCTCTCGTTAAATAATAAAAGCGCAGGGAAGATATACACCACGGATTTCCGTACTTGTCTGGAGCTGGACCTCTGGTGTTGAAGGATACGTTAATGCTGGCGGGAGCGGTGATGATCGTTGCAGATTCAGTCAGCTCAATCGTTATGCAGCGGTATTGAATTTTTAACGTTGTGCCCTCTGTAAGGTAGCAAGCCACTCTAGTTCGATTCGGTATTTACCGGGCCAGCAGGATGCTGGCTTTTTTCTGACTTAAGGGAAATTTATTTAATATATAAAATGTAACTATTCACTTTATAACAATAACGAGTCAGGGCTGTTTTGGCAGTTAATGATATGAAGAGGTGAGTACCATACGCACTGATGACAAAAGCGCGACAACCTGCGCATCGCCCAACCATCCCAATACCTTCATTTTTCTCTATTTTTTTCTGTGCAATTCTTGCTATTTGTTATCTCAAAACAGCATCTTAAATAAAATTATTATTCATTTTTGTTATAGTTAATCCATAAGTTCGCGTGGTTTTAAGCGCGGCTTAAGCTAGAATTATCCTGATTAAATGTTTTTACGTATCAATAATTGGCTAAAGATAGTTAAAAACTTAATTTTTAACCAACTGTCTGACATGGAATCCACTATGGTAATTAAGCACCAGGGCGGATGCTGATCTCGCGTTTTTGGGTAACCAAAAGCGGGACATATCTTAAATATGGAAATAAGGGTTTTAGAATGAGCTTTGGATTAGCAAAGGACAACAAGTTTGAAATCATCGCTATCCTTCGTGAAGAGCTGCACAAGAAAACGAAACTGGAAGTCTTATGCGAAAACAGTAGCGTTATCACACAGCTAGATAAGGTCGATTTCGAACGGTTTGTCATCTCCGGCCATGAAGAGATTGTGCCTGAAAAGGTCCAATACTTTATCCTGCACAGCGAAAGCGGGATTGTAAAATTTAGTGCCAGATTTGAACAAACTCCACCAGCAGGTGCGGAGGCAGGATTATCCTACCTCATCCCGGATATGATTTTCTTTGCCCAGCAGCGACAAAATCAGCGTTTTTCCTTCCTGAAGGGTTATGACTTTTTCTGTTTTGGTCGTTACAAAAACGGAGAAAACTACTCTTTCAGGATTAAAAACATCTCTCAGGGTGGCTGTGCGTTAATTGTTAAAGATGTAAATACCCGCTTTGTTTATAAAGATGCGGTGATTAAAAATGCCTCGCTGGAGTTTGATACGTTTGGCAGTTTACAGCTGGATTTAAAAGTGATCGATGTCGTCACGATCAATGAGTTTGATGAGGATAATCAGTTGTACTCCTGTCATCAGATCTCGTGTGAGTTCGATTTTAAAAATCGTCGTGAAGAGGCTGAAGTCGAGAAAATTATTATCAAATTTTTAATGAGTAACAAGATCAGAAGCTTATAAGGAGCGGTAAACAGGATGTTGATGTGTGGCAATGATAATTTTGTGGGCAACGGTATGTTCGCCTACCTGACCAGCAAACAAGTACCCGTACAAACATTCCAGTTTGAGGATATGTTGCATCAGTCATCATTATGTCAGCATCAAACCATGGTTTTTAATATCATTAATAATGAACAACCGTGTTCAGACGTCGTACAGTTTCTGAATAAAAATCGATTCAAGTTCTATAATAACGTCGTAGTGATTGTGGCTGACAGTTTGGTGGCGAAATTATGCGTGGAGTTATTATATATTGAGAAAGCAATAGTGTTGACTGAGAAATCTTCACTGCGAGATTTCGGTCAATTGGCGACGTTGTCGGTCGGGAAATGGAATCCCCGGCTGTATCGTTCGCAGAAAAGGTTAACTGAAAGGGAACAGCAGATCCTGAGTTTGCTGGTAAGTGGTTATACCGCTAAAGAAATTTCTGAATTAGTGAACCTTAACTATAAAACCATTCAGGCTCATAAAATGCGAGTCGTCGCCAAGTTGGGACTGAACAATACTTCTGATTTAAATAAATTAATTGTCAGATTCACCCATCGTATGTCTTTTTTACCCTAGTCTGGTGATTCTTTTCTGATGTAAAACATCTCATAGTAGATATAATTCGGGAGCGATGTGACTGGTTTTAAATTATATGATTTGTAGAGGTAGAGGGAATGTTTAATTCCAACGAGGTGCTCACCGCGCTTGAACAGGCATTGAATACCAGTCAGTTTTATATGGTTTATCAGCCCATTTTTAATTTGCACACTCAGCAAATTAGCGGATTTGAAGCATTAATGCGTTGGAACAGCCCTCAGATGGGGATGATCTCTCCCGATATTTTTATTACGTTATTGGAAGACAGCGGCAATATCATTTCAATTGAAGACATGGTTACCCACACCCCCTGGGATGTGGCGACTTCCTGGCCTGATCCTCTTGTATTATCAATCAATATTTCCGCACTTGAATTTTGTGACCCTCTCTTACCGCAACGCGTCAGACGTAATCTCACCCTCTGTGGGCTACCGCCTTATCGGTGCCAAATTGAGGTGACGGAAACCTCACCACTGCGCGACAGCCAGATAGCGGTTAACAATATGCTGGAGCTAAAGGAGATCGGGGTTAAACTCGCTCTTGATGATTTTGGTACCGGTCACGCAAATCTTAATTATCTGCTGAAGTATCCTTTTGATACCCTAAAAATTGATAAGGAATTTGTTGCTGGCATTGAGCCCGATACCCGATCGACAAAGATTGTGGAGGGCATTATTTCACTGGCACACAATTTTGGTATTGAAGTTCTCGCCGAAGGGGTGGAAACCCAGTCCCAACTGGACCGTTTAACGCAGATTGGTTGTGACAAAATTCAGGGCTTTTTCATTTCTCCGCCGGTGTTAGCAGAAGAAATCCCGTTACTCCTGACGCAGTATAATCGTTAATCTCTCCTTTTTATATTTCCCGGCCCTGCAAACTGCAAAGCAAAAAAAAGCCCCCTGCATAACAGAGGGCTGGTAAGTTTATGACTGCTTAGAACGATTTCTTAAAGCCAATGGAAGCATTAATCGGGGCTTCAACTTGCGACTTACTACCACCGTTGCTGAATTGCGTACCCAGTTCACCGTAGACCTGCACGTTTCTGTCGATTGACCAGGACAGACCGGCCGCAACTTCAGTGCTGGAGTACTGCTGTGAGGATTCCAGCGTGGTGGTGGCGACCGCATTGCTAAAGTGCGTTTTGTCTTTTGAACCCAGACCCTGCCAAACGTTAACCCTGCCGTACGGCTGGAATTTGCCATGGTTGGTGTCATAGTCGGCAACCAGACGTACGCCCAGACGGGCGGTAAAGGAATCTGCGGTGTCCATTTTCACTTTCGTTTGGGTCACACCGTCAAGCCGACCATTATCAAAATCGCTGTATTGGTAGATCAACTGAGCCTGAGGTTCCAGACTCCAGGCGCTTGAACCCAGACGGAACGATTTACCCATCTCCGTTGACGCCGTCAGCGTGTTGCCTTTGACGGTATAAGAACCGTTGTTCCCGGTCGCCGCCAGGCGAGATTTATGGTTACCGTACTGCAGGACGTTATCAACATACATCCCGTTACCCGAGAACCAGGTGGCGTAACCGCCGACGTAAAACGCATTGTCGTCGATGTTACCGCCTTTGCCATCGCTACCCGTCTTCGTACCTTTCACATTGCTGTCGATGTCAAGGATGCTGGTATACATCCCGGCTTTCCAGTTTTCGTTAGCATACATGTCAACGCCGACCTGAATACCCATGGTATGGGTGCTGGTTTGTGTCCCGGCCGCATCGTCCAGTTTGGTTTTACCGGAGTAACCAAGCATTCTCGCCCAGGCGCGATGATCTTCGTCAATACCCGGTTTAACCTCGTCGCCCATACGTTGGTGCATGTTACCCAGCAGGCTGATGTCGCCCTGACGCACAACGCTGGCAAGGCCAGAATACAGCATAGTTTCTGGACGATATTCGCTTCTCAGATACCAGTTTTCCCCCTGACCCTGAGCATTGCCCGCATGCAGTTGGTACTCAAACGCGCCTGCTGCCATACGATCGGCGGCAAGATGGAAGGCGTCACGCGACGTTTGCGCGGTGGTGGTTGCGCCATTGAGCGCCGTAACGACTTCGATACCATCACCGACGGTCGGCGCGCCGAGGCCAGAACCATCAACGTCCAGCAGCGTACTCCCGCTGGCTTTACCGCCATCAATAATCAGACGGTCGGCAATGCCTGCACCGCTACCATTCTGAATGACCGCCATGTTGATGGTCCCTTTTTCGCCGACGTAATCCCCTTTGACGGTTAACGTTGTGCCAGTCTGCTGGCCGATGAGCGAGACATCACCGCCGTTGCTCAGGCCTGCGACGGTCTGGTTGTATCCCTGCGTGTTCAACATGGTGTCAGCGACAACGTAGTGGTGTGACGCACTACTCAGGGTGTTGGTGTTACCCGCCCGCAGTACGCCATTGGCAATTAACGTTGCGCCGCTGTAGCTGTTTTCACCTTGCAGTTCCGTAATACCGCTGCCGGTCTGGTGCAACTGGCCTTTACCGCTGATATTGCCCGCTAACGCCAGGGTATCCGCGCGATCAACCTTGAGTACGCCGTTATCAACGATATCTCCCTGAATGCTGCCGATGTTACCGCCATTACCCAACTGTAAAACACCTTGTTCGATGGTAGTGCCCCCGGTGTAGGTATTATCCAGCGTCAGGGTGAGGGAGCCTTTACCGGTTTTGGTCAGATGACCATTACCTTCGACTTCCGTCAGCAGGGAAACGTTATGTCCGTTGGTATTGAATGTCCCGCCACCGGATTCCAGCGTCACCTGACGGGCGGTATCAAATGCTTCGCCATACTTCAGCGTACCGCCGTTGAAGGTAATACCCGTCTCTGGCGCGCCAAGGTTGGTATCACCCGCCACCTGCAACGTACCTGAGGTGATAGTGGTTCCACCGCTGTAGGTGTTGTCGCCAGTGAGGATTAGCGTCCCGAGATCGCCTTTATTCAGGCCGCCGGTACCGCGGATCACGCTGTCGATAGTTGCGGTGTAGTTTGCGCCGTCTACCGTGCCATCGCCGACGCGAATCAGCGTGTTCGCCGTGTCGGTGGTAATGGCCTCACCACCCACGCGATAGCCATCGGTGGCGAACTGCGCGCCGCTGATGATAACGTCGCCTTTGCTGTTATCGACGGTGACGTTGCCCGCTTCACCCTGGAAGACGGCGAAGGCGGCATCGGTAAACGGTGCGTTCAGCGCGCCTTCTGGCGTTGATTCATCCGTGGTCCAGTTGTCATTACCCTGGCTGGATTGCCAGATACCGTCGCCGCCGTTGATGACGCCGTTGTTTTTCAGCTCGCCATTCTCACCGCCGGTGCCGTCCCAGAAGCGCAGCGTCAGCCCGGCATGATTGACCAGGTTTACCTGGTTGTTAACAGAGGTTTGCACGTACAGGCTGTCTGCGGCTTCTGGCGCGTTGGCAATGTCCATCACATTGTTGGTCAAGGTGCCGGTGTAGTTGATGACGCGGTAAACGCCCACGTCAAAGCTGCCGCCCGGAGAGGTCTCAATATTGAGCTTACCGTCGAGCGTCAGGTCGCCATTCACATCAATCAGGTCGTTGAAGGCACCGCCTGGGGTATAAGCCTGACCAAACTGGTAATCCAGTTGGGCGTTATCACTCAGCGTCAGTGAACCGGTGGTCAGTTTACCCACGCTGTTGATGGCAGCACCAGCTGTAATATGAGCGTCGTCCAGCACGTCAACCGCGCCGCCGATAATACCGTTACCGCCGAGCGTCGCGCCGGATTTCACCGTTACCTGACCGGTCGCGGCAGACTGGTTGCCGTTGACCAGCAGCACGCCTTCATTGACGTCCGTGGTACCGGTGTAAGTGTTATCGCCTGTCAGCGTTAACGTACCGTCACCGATTTTCACCAGGCTACCGTCGTTACCGCTGATAATGCCGCTGATGGTGTCATCAAGATGCAGATTCCCCAGCGACAATGCTTTATTGCCCAGTTCGACATTCCCCGCGCCGGACAACGAGCCGATAGACGTTGCGCTGTCGACCGCGCTGATATCGACCTTACCACCCGCCAGGTTCTTAACGACGGTATTTTCAGCCATCGCCTGGTCGGCAAAGGTCATCAGTCCGCTGTTATTCACGCTGGAATTGCCGCCGCTGGCATTCTCTTCCAGAGCCAGCGTACTGTCTTTTGCCACGTTAAGCGTCGCGTTGCCTGCAGTGGCGTTGTCGGTTAACAGCGCTTTTGCTGCGCCCGTCAGGTTCAGTTTGGCGCTTGCGGCGGTGACGTTATCCGCCAGCGTTAACAGGCTGTCGGCAATGTTCATGGTCAGGGATTGCAGACTGGTATCTGTCCCGCTGACATTGAGCGTCGCCCCCTTATTGACGTTCACGGTGCTGCTTTCATTGCTACCAAAGGCTCCGGTTTTGCTGACGTTGACCGTGACATTGTTGGCATTACCCGTACCGGCAATTTCGGTATCACCTTTGTAGCTGTTGGCGCGATCGAGTGACAAGGTGCTGCCCGCATCGCTTGAGCTGCTGGTGACTTTCAGTTTACCGTCGCCGGTAATCTCACCGGCTGGCGTGAAGTGGTGCGAATTGAGGTCAAACACCGCCGCGTTATCACTCGCTCCCAGCTCAATAGTGCGATTGCTGGTCAGGTCTGCGCCCATCTGCAGGGTGGAGCCGTTGTTAATAACCAGATCGGTTCCGCTTTGGCCGAGGTTGCTGTCAGAGGAAATCTGCAACGTACCGCCATCAATGCGCGTGCCGCCGCGATACTCGTTATCACCGCTGAGGATCAGACGACCAAGGTCGGTTTTCACCAGCGTCAGTTTGTCAGTCGTGCTGGCTTCGCGGATCACGGACTCAATGGCCGCGGTATAGTTTTGACCCGCGCCACCGGCACCAACGCGCAGCAGCAGTTCACCGGTGCCTGGCGTCTGGCCTGCATGGGTCGCGTTTTCTGTGGTGGCATACGCGTTAAGTGCATCACCTTTAACCACATAGCCATCGGCGTCAAACTGTGCCCCGGAGAAATTAACTTCGCCCGCGGCGTTATCCACGGTAACGGTTCCGCCTTTGGTGGTGAAGACGGCAAAGGATTTTTGCGCCCAGGGAGCATTACCTTCACCGGTTGCCGTGGTCCAGTTGTTATCGCCCTGGCTACCGATCGCCATCCATTTGCCATCGCCGCCGTCAATTTTGCTGTTGCCTTCAATTCCCGACGCGCCATGGCTCTGATTGACGGTTGCGCCGTCCCAGAACTGCAGGGTAACGCCGTTGGCATTCACCAGGTTGACCTGTTTGTCGATAGAGGTCTGGACAAAAATATTACTTTTATCCTGGCTGTCTGGTATTGCGCCCAGCTCCAGCGTCTGGTTATTCAGCGTGCCGCCGTAGTTATAGATACGATATACGCCCGGTCCGAAGTTACCGCCCTGTGAAGTGGTAACATCCAGGGTTCCGTCAAGTTGCAGATCGCCTGCGACGTTGACCAGATCGTTTAACGCACCGCCTGGCGTATAAGCGTTGCCCAGTTCGAAAGCGGAGGTCGTTTTGCTGCCAAGCTGCAGATTACCGTTAATGGTGAGCGTACCTGCACCGCCATCACCCGCGCTGAGGGTGGTGGCATCGTTCATCAATACATTGCCGCCGATAATGCCATTCCCGCCAAGTGTGGAGGTGCCGCTGACGGTAGTTGCACCGCGCGCCGCGCTTTGATCGCCATTCACCAGCAGCGTACCGTTGGTGACGGTGGTGTCGCCGGTATAGGTGTTATTGCCGTTCAGGCGGGTAATGCCGCCGCCGATTTGTTGCAGTGCGCCGATGCCCGAAATCACCCCGTTGAGCAGGACGTTGTTGGCGCGGTTGATCGCCAGCATGCCGTTGTCGATGATGTCAGACACGGCGCTGACTTCGCCTGCATTTCCGCCGTTACCCAACTGCAGCGTACCGGTTTGATCAATGGTGGTAGAGCCGGTGTAGGTGCTGTTGGCGGTGAACACCGTGGTGCCGCCCGCCGCACGTTCAAATTTCCCGTCGCCGCTGATGATACCGCGATAGATTTGCGCCGCTGATGCATCCCCTTGGGTGTCGAAGATAACCCGACTGCCTGCGCCCTGGGTCGTCACATCGTAATCGCCAATGCTGGCGGCAGTACTGGTCGGCTCGACGTGATCGCCGGTGCGCAGCGTTGCGCCATTATTTACGGCAAGGGTTTTGCTCGCCAGACTCAGGTTTTCAACGATGCGGACATCCGCGTTTGATCCGCTGATGGTTAGGGAATCCCAGCCGGTGCCAATGTTGGTGCCGGTATTCAGGTTGTCGCTGGCAAGCGTGCCAATCTTCGCATCTTGCGTATTGGTGAAGGTGAGGGCATTGCCCGTACCCGCAGCGGTAATGATGTGGCGCGTTTTATCCAGTATTACATTGCCGATGTTGGCTTTGTTGTTGCCGCCAGTGCCAGCGAAATTCACTTCGCCCGCATAGGAACCGCTGCGCCAGTTGAAGGTGTCCCTGCCTTCGCCGGTATTGATTACGCCGCTGGTGATACCGCCGCTGATATCAATGGTGTCATTGCCTTTACCAGACTGAATAGCCACCGCCGTATCGTTGATGGCCTGAAGGGCACCGGTATTGGTGATTTTTTTCTTGCTGTCGCCGCTGGCGTCAATCACCGGTGAAGTCGTGCTGGCAGAAATAATCTTCCCGCTGTTGGTTAATGCACTGACGTTTTTAGCGATGATCGCAGAACCGCCCGCGCTGTCATGTACGTTGATATCGGCACTGGTCGTGACCTGGCCATCCGTGTTGGCGCGGATACCGCTGCCTTCGCTGTTTAGCACCTCAACGGTATAGCCTTTGCCGATTTTCAGATCGCCCGTCACCGCGTCGCCATTGCGTTGCTCAAAGGCGAAACCGGTACCTTTCCCGTTGACGTTGAGGATGTTGTTCAGTCCATCGTTCATGGTCAGCGCGACGCTGGTGCGGATCCCTGGACCATCGTTGGAATCGATGGTGACATCACGCAGCGTGATATTGGTGTTGTTGGCATCGTTTTGAATGCCGGCACCAGTACCCTCAGCGCGAATCATCACGCTTTGCGCGGCCAGCGCGCCTGCACCCTCGGCCAGACGAATACCGTCAGCAGATCCATTAGTGGTAATGCTGTCGCCAGTTTTACCGTTGATCAGCAGACTGGCCCCTTGGGTCAGCAGAACGCCAGCAGTACCATCATCAACCTGAATTTTGCCCAGCTTACTAATCTGCGCGTTATAGCCTGAGGCGCGTACGCCGATGCCGTTGCTGACATGCAGGGCGCTGGAGGAGTTATTGGTTAAGTTCCCGCCTTGTTGCACATCAACGCCGATGCTGTCGACGCTGGCCAGATCGATAATCGATTTGGTATCGAGGAGCAGGTTGCCCAGATTTCTCGCCACATAGGCGATAACCTTGTTGCCGCTGGCTTCAGAGGTGATCTTCGCGTTAGAGGTGAGGGTCGTGTTTGTAGCATTCCCCTGCGTGTTGCCATTCAACTGATGCGCCTGACCATCCACCACCCCGGCAATGGTGCTTTCACCGGTTAAATTGATGGTAGTTTTATCGCTGATGGTACCGTTGGCGCCGCCTTCGATGACCAGCGCTGCGGAGTTGGTGCCCTTAACGGTAAACGTCGCTTCCCCGGTATCTACGCTGCTGCCTGTGCCGGTGGCGAGGACGCCAACAGAATTGTTACCGCTGAGCGTCAGATTCAGGTCAGAAGTGGACTGATCCTTCGGGTTAGTCGTATTACCGGCCAGCAATGCGCCATTGGCGATACGGAAAATAGTGGTGCGATCCTGACCATTGTCATTCATCACCGCCTGCCCAATATTGGCGGTCGCGCCTTTACCATACAGGTAATAACCAATCTGATCGGTATTGTTGAATGCCGGACTACTCAGACTATCGACGTTAGCGATGGCGTTATCACGCACGTGTACGCCGATATTACCGGCCTGATTCAGGGTGATACCAGAATAGACATTGACCGTTGCCTGACCGTTGGCGCCGCCTTCCGCCCAAATAGCATAGTTTCGGTTACCGACGCCGCCGTCACCGTCTACTACGATAGAACCAGAAGCGCTGGTGGTGACTTCGGCGTTTTTCTTATTGGCGCTGACGTGGATCCCGACGTTATTGTTGCCATTAACGTTAATCTTGCCGTCATTTCTAATGATCTGACCATTCTCTGCGCCACTGTCACGCACAGTGATGCCGTAGTTCTTGCTGGTGCCTCCACGATCATCGCCATTGATTGCGATAGTGCCGGTATTCAGCACATTACCTGTTGCATTGCCGATCAGGATCCCGGCGGCGTTACGTATGCCGACGCCAAGGGTGATGAGACCGTTGTTAATCACCTCTTTGGCGCTTTTGGTCATGATACCGGCGCTTGGGCTGGCACCGCCTGGCAATACGGTATCCAAGGAGGAATTATTCGCATCGCGGCCAAGGTATATCGTTGCATCCTTGGCGTTGGTAAATGTGGCGTTGTCGGCGACTTCCACGCCAAAGGCGGTGCCATTACCAAAGGACTTCTTGTTTTTGCGTCCGTCGACGATATTGATATCGCCGTTATTCGTGCCCTGCGCGTCGTTAGACAGCTGCATACCAATGGCCAGCGTCAGCGAAGTCTCGGGATCGTCTTTACTCCAGGGGTCGGCAGCAGAAGCGGTACCGAAGTTATCGGTAGTAATCGCCTGGTTGATGGTGCCTTCGTTAGTAATTACGCTGGCGCCTTGCCCCTGCATGCCAAATGCACCGTAGCTGCTGACGTTTTGGTTACCGTCCTTATCAATAAACAGCCCGGAGTTGATGGTTCCGTGGTTGGTCGCCGTCGCATCTTTCGCCAGCATGCCAATTGCCAGGCTTTGCCCGGTAGAGGTACGCAATGCGTTCAGTTCGCCCAGGTTAGTGATAATCCCGCCGTCAATGGCTTTCATCACGCCATTAATACTGCCGTCTACGGCGATCATCGCGTCTTTGTTCAATGTACCGGCGGTACCTGCGCCGTTGGCATAGATAGCGTGCAGCTCACCGCGATCGGCGGTCGTGTTATTGCTATGCGACTCGCCATCGGTCCAGACGTCGTAATCCCAGGAGATAACATCAGATGACTTACCTGAAGTCAGTAAGTCATCAATCAGCTCAGCATACTTCGCTTGCGCGGCGGAGACGGTTGTGATTTGACTGTCTTCAACATCCAGCCACAACTGGATCTGACTGACTTTTTGTCCATCCGGTTTTTGCGCGGCATCATCGCTTTCGCCTAACAGCCAGCTATTGAACTTGGCCAGTTCCGCAGCCGTGGTAATTGAGAACGTTTTTTCACCTGTTTCGATAACCTCGCCGGCGTCGTTGTAGCCATACGTCATCAGCGTTACATCGCCGCCAAATACGGAGGTTGTCCTGGAACCGTTAAACGTTTTGGTCGGAATAACGGGGGCGGCGTTAAATTTGATGTAGTTATCGGATTGCCAGTTCACCTGGCTGTTGGCGCCTTGCGCTTCCAGCAGCGAGGAATCTTTAGCCAGTAATTCGATGGTATTGGCTTTGTCACGCACATGAAGCGTATCGTTGCCAATATTCAGATTGGCCGTGGCGCCATTGGTCGCCAACGCGATGCCAAATTGCTTATAGATTTGCGTTTGTTGCGGATCATACGTATTTAAAACAGCATCGCCGATTTGTGACTCAGTGATAAACCCGGCTAACGCACTGGTATCAAAAACTTTAATGGTATTTGGTTCTCCAGGAAGCGCCGGATCAAAAATATCAAAATCCGTGCTTTGCGAAGGTTTCGCTGATTGGGTATGAGTCAGGTATTCTGCCAGCTCTTCCTCCGTGGAGATTGTTTTTACGCTCTGGTCAGGGCTGGTAGCCTTAAGCGTGATTTTGCCGGTTTGCAGCAGCTCACGGATAGTCGTTGACTCAACAACGCCGCTTTGGCCTGGGGTAATCGTCGGGATCGCGCCGCTGATATTGAGCGCCTGACCAGTGGTATTATCTTCATATAAGAAGCCGTAGTTATGAATTCCCTCATAAACGCCAGCGGAAATTCCTCGCTGGTAGTCAGTAGAAATATTATGATCGCCGGTATCAATAATCGGATCAGCCGAGGCCATCATCGACGCTCCGCTTAATGCGCCAGCCGCCAGTACGGCGACAGTTTTACGCGAGCTGCTTTTTTTCTTACCTTTAGTTAATTCAGACACGACCACCCAGATACCGAGCGCCGCGTTCCAAATAATGCTGTAAACTTTGTTCATATATAACCCTCGTCTACATTCCTGTTATGTATGTGTTAATACGTTGAGTTGTTGGCTATGGTTGGCCCGCGGACGCGTTACCCGGTATGGTGATTTTGGGAAATAGGGTTCCCTTCCGAGCTATGCGGAATTAAAAAATGAGCCGAAAGGACAGCTTTAAATAATAACCGTGATAATTGTCCTTAAATAAGTCAGTTATGGCTGGCTATAGTGGGAAATGGTGTACTTGAGCCGGGTGTTATTTTTACCGAGCTTTCTGGCAATGTTGCTTTTGTACGCCCCGATGGTTTTTTCACTTTTTTGTGATGCCCCGGCGATTTGTGCCAGTGACCAACCCCGGGCAAGCATCATCATCACATTGAATTCGTTTGCGGTGATTTTTGTGTGCAGTGCTTTGATATTATTTTGTTTTTTATTCTGTATGATACGTGTAACGGCATGCAGCAGCCGATCAAGACTGGCATCTTGATCGAGTAATTGCATATTCTTCCCGCAAACGGTTTGAAAAAGAGAAAAGGTGGCTTCATCTGCCAAAACAATAATCTTTGTGGCAGGGCGGATAGCCATGCTGCGGATAATCCTGGCATATTTTAAAAAATCTGATTTGTCAGGATTAATAATGATGTAATCTGTATCATCTGGCAGAAACTTGACTGCTGAAAACGTCTGAGAGGAGTGGTACGTGATATCAATATATAAGTATGAGCCACGTAGAATTTCTCGCATGCCTAGCCAGGGATAAAGTGAGTCACCCAAAAAAATAGCCTTAGACATTACGATCTCCTTGAAATTTTAATGCAAGCGGTCGCCTCTTTTTTCTGGCTGAAAAAAGAGTTTCTTGCGACGCGTGGAATGTTAATTAAATCTCGTATAACGTTCTTTGGTTTGAACGCATCCTTATTTATTGCCAATTCAACAGATATTTTCTGTATTTATTTGAAGCATTAACTATTCTGAAAGTAGATATTACACTTTGTTAAAATTTAAGATAAATCGTTTATATCACCTCTGAGCAGATGATTGATAGATTTCGCTTATGGATCACCATAAGAATGGGCCAACCTTTTCCATAAAGGCAGGATATTCCTGGGCTTATTGACGGCGATTTATTTAAAAATGATTATATTTCAAAGGAATGCCAGCTTGTGATGATGGGCTGGTTGGTGGGTAGGAGAATTCTTAATTAAGATTAGGAAGAAGGGACGGGTGGGAACAGTGAAGATGGAAATATCGCCAAATTTACATTAAGCATCTAAAAATGTTTGAATTTAAGACTATTTAGCCAATTAAATAAACATTCATAGTTTTTTATTCTGAGTTGGTCTTTTTGTGCTTTATTTGAGCATGTTGCTTGCCGTTGTCATTTTATCTGCTTAATTCGCTGCTAGCGCTCAGCCCGCTAACAGCTCCTGCTCGACCTGTTGCACCTGTTGTTCCAGTGAGTTGCGGATTTCCGTCAGCGCCCGTTGCTGGTCAGAGAAGTAAGCCTCTTTATCGGTCACGGAGGAAGCAAGGCGCCAGGCGTTTTCAGCCTCTAGTTCGGTAATCTCTTTCAGCAGTGCGTTAATTTGTTCTCTGAGCTGCTGTATTTTGCTGCGTAAATGCTGCAGATCGTTCAATCGGTCACTCGCCATCATCGGTTCGAGACCACTTTGTAACTGGGTCAGTAACGCCCGTACGGCGGCAAGGTCGGCATTTTGGCGCGCCTGGTTAAGCTGCACCATCATCTGATGCGCTTTCTCTTTCAGATCATCCGCCACCACGTCCGGGTGGCAAAGACGACTGGCCTGCCGCCACAGGCGTTTTAGCTCGTTACGTTCATCGGCAGAAAGTCGTTGGTCGCGAGTAAAACGATGCTGTGCGTCCTGCTGCTGCTCCTGATATTCATCATATTCATGACTGGCCTCTTCTTGTGCCTGGCGAGTCGCGCTGTCGTCCTGGCGAGAAAAGTCGTTTTCCAGCTCACGAATCTCCGCCAGCAGGGCGGTGATCAGCTCCGTTTGTTGCTGAATGCGTTGCCGGGTTTCGACAGATTCGCGCGAATCTGAGTGCTGGTTCATCCATTGCTGCTTGAGTCTGGCCAACTGCTCAACGGCCTGGGAAATATAGTGCTGACAGGATTGATAGTCTTTTTCCCGGCGCTTTCGCTCCGCTTCCTGTTTACGTTGGGCGCTGACGGCCAGTTGCTTACGCAGCTCAAGGATGCGGCTCATCAGCGGCCCAAGACGAAGATGGTATAGATCGTTGAAATCATCGAGGATTTGAATGCGCGTGTTGCGCTTATCAATCAGGTCACGCAGTTGTGTTTCAAGCGCTTTCAGTTCGAGTTTACTCGCCGCAATCGCAGGATCCTGCCACGTAGAGACCGCTCTCTGAGATTGCAGCCAGGCCGTGATTTCACGCAGAGCATCGCTAAAGCGCCGGGCTTCGATCGCCTGCACGATGGTGTCTGGCACGACTGACAAAGGCTCATTTTTCAGATGCGCCACCTGCTGAAAAATAATCTCCTCATCTTCCAGTTCAATAGCGCTTTTGACGATTTCCAGTCGTTTGATGATCTTATTCATGACAGTCGTTGCCTGGCCTGACTCAAAAACGAATGGCTTAAATACAACAGGCCCACCCGTTTGAAAATGTTAGAAAAACAGTAAGGTGCATTCTGTGGCCTGCAATACCTTTTCGTCCAGAATAATTCACTGTAATTATGAAAAGCGTGAACTCTGGTAAGGAGCCCACCCATGAAAAATAACAACTGCTCAGGCATCGCTGACAACCATGATGTTAAACGATTGCGCCTTGCGGCAACCAGGTTGAAATGTTAAAAGAAGCCCCTTCAATAAAAACGACACAGGGGAAGGGCGTGAAAAACGCGTCAACTGCATCTGGCACCAGCGTGCCTGATGCCGCGTCGACGAATGAGCCGACGCTTCAGCGGGGGTTGCAAAACCGCCATATTCAGTTAATTGCGCTGGGCGGCGCAATTGGAACCGGCCTGTTTTTGGGCATTGGACCGGCCATTCAGATGGCGGGGCCTGCGGTGTTACTGGGTTACGGCGTAGCCGGAATCATCGCTTTTTTGATTATGCGTCAACTGGGCGAAATGGTGGTGGAAGAACCCGTTTCCGGATCGTTTGCCCATTTTGCCTATAAATACTGGGGACCTTTTGCTGGCTTTTTGTCCGGCTGGAACTACTGGGTGATGTTTGTGCTGGTTGGCATGGCGGAGCTGACAGCGGCCGGAATCTACATGCAGTACTGGCTGCCCGATGTCCCCACCTGGATTTGGGCTGCCGCTTTCTTTGTGATCATCAATGCCGTCAATCTGGTTAACGTACGTCTGTATGGCGAAACGGAATTCTGGTTTGCGCTGATTAAAGTGCTGGCCATTATCGGCATGATTGGCTTTGGCATCTGGATGCTGTTTTCCGGTAACGGCGGGGAACATGCGAGCATCGATAATCTCTGGCGTTACAACGGCTTTTTTGCCACTGGCTGGAATGGATTGATCCTCTCGCTGGCGGTGATTATGTTCTCATTTGGCGGGCTGGAATTGATAGGGATCACCGCCGCGGAAGCGCAGGATCCACAGAAAAGTATTCCGAAAGCGGTAAACCAGGTGGTGTACCGTATTCTGCTGTTTTATATCGGTTCTCTGGTGGTGCTGCTGGCCTTGTATCCGTGGGTGGAAGTGAAATCGAATAGCAGCCCGTTCGTGATGATTTTCCATAATCTTGACAGTAATGTGGTGGCTTCTGCGCTGAACTTTGTCATTCTGGTGGCTTCGCTGTCGGTCTATAACAGCGGGGTTTACTCGAACAGCCGGATGTTGTTTGGTTTGTCCGTTCAGGGAAATGCGCCGAAGTTTTTAACCCGCGTCAGTCGCCGTGGCGTACCGGTGAACTCATTGATTTTGTCCGGCGCGATTACGTCACTGGTGGTGTTGATCAACTATGTGCTGCCGCAAAAAGCGTTCAGTCTGTTGATGGCGCTGGTTGTCGCGACGCTGCTATTAAACTGGATTATGATTTGTCTGGCGCATTTGCGATTCCGCGCGGCGATGCGCCGCAAAGGACGTGATACGCAGTTCAAAGCGCTGCTTTATCCGGCCGGAAACTATCTGTGCATTGCCTTCCTCGGCATGATTCTGGTGCTGATGTGCACCATGGATGATATGCGCCTGTCCGCTATTCTGCTGCCGATATGGATCCTGTTCCTGTTTGTTGCCTTCAAACTGCTGCGCCGCAAATCCCGCTAATATCTGACCGATCTCATCCTGGTGATGAGATCGGTCACTGCTTCTCATTGCTGATTAACGCTGAAAGATCCCTGACAATGCGCGAATATCATTTCCGGTAGGCGACTGATGAATGCGTAAGCCAAACTCTTCGATCACTGCAAATATATGGTCGAAGATATCAGCCTGAATACTTTCATATTCCAGCCAGACTACCGTATTAGTAAAAGCATAAATCTCGATCGGCAAGCCGTGATCGTCCGGCGCAAGCTGGCGTACCATTAACGTCATATCTTTGCGAATCCGCGGATGGTGACGTAAATATTCGTTCAGATAGGCACGGAAAGTGCCAATATTGGTCATCCGGCGGTGATTCAATACCGATTCAGGCGCATCCAATAGCTGATTCCACTCGTCAATTTCCTGATGACGCGTAGTTAAATACGGCTTTAGCAGGTGTGCTTTATGCAGTCGCTGGCGTTCATCTTCGTCAAGAAAATGAATGCTGGTGGCATCAATGCTGATGCTGCGTTTAATGCGTCGACCACCGGAAGCTGACATCCCACTCCAGTTTTTAAAAGAGTCCGATACCAGTGACCAGGTGGGAATAGTGGTGATGGTGTTATCCCAGTTGCGCACTTTTACGGTGGTTAAACCAATATCGATAACCGCACCGTCTGCGCCGTATTTCGGCATTTCCAGCCAGTCGCCCAGTTTGAGCATATCGTTCGCTGAAAGCTGGATCCCAGCCACCAGACCGAGGATTGGATCTTTAAATACCAGCATTAAGACGGCGGCCATCGCGCCCAGGCCGCTTATCAGTATTGCCGGAGACTGACCAATCAGCAGGGAAATCATCAAAATCCCAACGATAATTGCGCCAATCAGTTTGATTCCCTGGAATATACCTTTCAACGGTAGCTGAGATGCGGCAGGGAGTTTTTGCGACAGATTGAGAATAACGTCCAGCAGGGAGAAGAGGGACAGCAGGGCGTACATCATGATCCACAGCTGTGCGCAGGTCACTAATATCTCTGCAGCTTCGCTGCCTTTTTGTAACCACAGCGCGGCCTGAATGTTGACAATGATACCCTGCAGGGTGAATGCCAGTCGGTGAAATAACTTATTCTGCGTGATGATTTGTAGCCACAGACGGGAGCTGGCGTTCGCGCGCTTTTCAAATGCGCGCAGCACCACCCAGTGCAAAATAACGTGAACAATAATGGCGGTGAGAAAAATAATGCCAAAAATCATCACCAGCGAGGTGGTGTGGTTTATTTCAATGCCGAGTTCTTCTACCTGAGATATCAATTCCTGCATAAGGTCTCCTTAATAAACAGCGGCCTATGATGACCGCTGTCGGGAGCTTATGCAAATTACGCTCGTCTTGCCTACGATTTTGCGGCGATGCTGGCGCACACCGGATTGATATTCAGCGTGCGGCGAAATAAAAGGGTAGTCAGTAACAGCACGGTCATCATTGTGGCTTCGACGGCTAAAAAACCGATAACCGAGCGCGTGTAATCGCCATGGTAATGTTGCTGCAGATGCAGGAACAGCGCCCCCAACACGGCGGGACCGAGTCCTAATGTTGCCTGCTGCAACGTACTCAGAATGGTGGTTCCGGCGCCCGCATCGTGCGTGGCGATATCGCGCATACCGATGCGATAAAAACTGTTCACAATCAGAGCCTGACCATAGCCGATAAACGCTGTAGCCGGAACGAGCGTAATGGCCGAGGTGCGCATGCCTGAATACCAGAAGGTCATCATTAACCCCATTAAGCCAGCGATCTGAATAACCAGCCCGGTGAGCAGAATACGCCCCGTACTATAGCGGGCAATGAGTCGCGGTGCGTAACAGGCGGAAATAAAATAGGCTGCGCCAAGCGCAATAAAGCTATTGCCGGATTCCCACGGGGCCATACCGAGACCGGCCTGTAAGGTTAACGCCATGCAGAACATAAATCCTGACCAGGCGCTAAAAAACAGTAATGCAATCAGCACGCCGAACCGGATGCTGCTGAGTTTCAACAGGCGTGGCGGCAAAAGAGGATGTTGCCCGTTCTGTTCCTGGCGTAACGCATTGCTGCGCATCCACCATCCCAAAGGCAGGATGGCGACCAGAGCTACCTGAGTCTGCCACGGCCAGCCGGTTTCCGGACCTAATGCCATAGGAAACAGCAAACAGCAGAGAATCACAGCCAGACTACTGGTGCCCAGCCAGTCGATGCGGGTTCGGGTTTCTCGCGTGGTTTCCGGGACATAGCGTTGGCTGAACATCAGAACTAACAGACAGATCGGGACATTAATAAAAAAGGCGTTGCGCCAGCCCAGCCCTGCAATATCTGCCGAAACCAGCCAGCCTCCGCCCATCTGGCCGACAATAAACGCGATGCCGCCAATGCCTCCATACAAACTGATGGCCCGCGCATGTTCAGGACCTTTCAGCGTGACGTGCAGGGTGGCAAGGATCTGTGGCACGATCAGCGCCGCACCCGCACCTTGTAGAACGCGAGCACTCAGCAACATGTGAATGGAATTCGCCATCCCGCAAAAAAGGGAGGCGATGCCAAACAGTACGACGCCCGCAATAAACAGGCGGCGGCGACCATAGTTATCACCAAGTTTGCTGCCTAGCGCCAGACAAACGGCGAAAGTCACCCCGTACAAAGCGACAATAAGTTCAAGCTGCGTGGTAGTGGCCTGAAGCGACTGGGTAATGGAATCCAGAGCGACATTGGTAATTGATGTATCAATGAGCGGGAGCATTTGGCCTGTCAATAACAGGAGCAACCCTATGCGGCCGGGTGAAACAGTTGATGTACTCATAGTAACTCCATTGCATCATTTTGCAGATGGACGTAGCATCACTGAAAAATTAAACGGGTACCAGTTCCTGGTTATACTGGTATTGTTACTACTATGCTGGAGAGTCCATGGCGGTAATAGCGCAACAGGAATCCGCGGTTATTCTCCCTGATGACAGCCGCAAGCAGCTTGGCGCGTTTTTACGTGCGCGACGGGAAAGCCTCGATCCGCAGCGTCTGGGTCTGCCGCGTATTGGGCGGCGAAGAACGCCCGGTCTGCGCCGCGAAGAAGTCGCGATGTTGGCTAACGTTGGCGTCACCTGGTACACCTGGCTGGAGCAGGGGCGAGAGGTCAATCCGTCGCAAGCGGTCTTGCTGAATGTGGCGAGCGCGCTGCAATGCAGTCCGCTGGAAACCCGCCACCTGTTTGTACTGGCCGGATTGACGCCACCGGAATCCACGCCGGTGATGGTGTGTGAAGGGATCACACCAGGCACCCGAAAAATGCTCGACAGTCTGATGCCGCAGCCCGCCAGTATTCAGAAACCCAGTTTTGACATCGTGGCCTGGAATGAGAGTTTTTGCCGGTTAATGGGCGTTGATTTTTCCACGCTCCCGAGCGAAGACCGCAACTGTATTTACCTCTATCTCACCAATGAAACCTGGCGTAGCCGTATAGCAAACTGCGATGTATTACCGACGTTTGTTTCTTATTTCCGTGCGGCAATGGCGGAACATCGCAGCGATCCTGTTTGGGAAAATAAACTGGCGCGCTTTTTTGCCGCATCGTCTGAGTTTGAAGCATTATGGCATCAGCGTTATGACGTTCGCGGTGTGGAAAATCAGGTCAAAAACTTTGTTCATCCGCAGTTAGGGCGTTTTAGCTTGCAGCAAATGTACTGGTATTCCGCCCCGCGTAACGGTTCGCGGCTGCTGGTTTATTTACCGATGGATGAAGCGGGGGAGCAGGCTCTGGCGTGGCTGAATCAGTAGTGATACGCCCGATGGCAGTGATACTCATCGGGCGTGACGGAAAAAATCAGACTTCCGTCAGCGTAGTTTCCAACGGCAGACGAGATTTCGGCAGCGCGGCGTTGAAATCTTCCACGCTGTGATGACCTACCGGGACCACGACCACGCTAGTGAAACCTTTTTCTTTCAGGCCAAACTCTGCGTCGAGAACGGCGGCATCAAAGCCTTCGATTGGCACCGCGTCCAGCCCCATCGCCGCAACGCCCAGCAGGAAGTTGCCGACGTTCAGGTACACCTGTTTCGCCATCCAGTGGTTGTCATCTTTGAGATCTTTGCGGTGCAGGTCGGCAAAGAAAGTACGGCCTTTATGGTTAGCGGCTTTGGCTTCCGGGGTAGCGAAACGCCCATCGCACTCTTCTTGATCGACAACGCGCTCCAGCCACGCATCGTCCATCGACGTTTTGGCGCAGAACACCACAACGTGGGATGCATCCAGCATTTTACGCTCGTTGAATACAAAGCCACCGGCTGCGGATTTCGCCACGCGCGCTTTACCTTCGTCAGTGCTGGCAACGATAAAGTGCCACGGCTGAGAGTTGGTGCTGGACGGACTAAACTGCAGCAGCGTTTTTAATTTTTCGGCCTGCTCAGCGGTCAGTTTTTTATTCGGATCGAATGCCTTAGTGGAGTAACGTTTTAAGGCGACAGAAACAATATCCATAACTACTCCTGGTGATTTTCCTACCCTGCGGGTGCGTTTTGTTCCAGCAGGGTACAGGGTTAGCAGAAAAAAGATAAGACAGAAAAATGCAAAAACACTTATCGACGTTAACGATAAATCAGACAGGGCGCAGGTGCTTTTGCTCTCGTTTGGGTAGGCCATCCACTACCTGGTGCCATGAGTCATTCACCAGGTCCGTCAGCAATGACTCGGTAATGTCGTCGCCTGGATAGACTGAGATCCAGTGCTTTTTATTCATGTGATAACCGGGTTCAATGCTGGGGTAGATCTGTTGATTTAACAATGATTTTTGCGGATCGGATTTCAGGTTAACCAGCGGGCGTCCGTGATGTTCAAACACCAGCATGAAAATCTTACCACCGACCTTGAACACGTCGTATTCCGGGCCAAAAGGCCAGCAGTGCTCGGTGAAAGGCAGTTCTAGCGCAAGGCGCTTTGCGCAGTCATGCAGTGTCTTTCCGTCCATTATTTTTCCTCGCGAGTCAGGGCGCGCCACATGGCTTCAAACCCCAGCGAAATGTATTCAGCTGCGCGGGCAGGATTGCGGGCAGCGAATTCCATGGTTGTTTCTGCAAGTGTTAAAAAAAGCCCGTCGCCAAAGGCGCGATACTCGTCCGACATAAATTCAGGTCGCACGGAGCGATGGCAAAGATCGCGCAGTTCCGGGAACATATCGTCAGCCTTCTGTTCTGTTTCTTTACTGATTTTCTCGCTGACGGCCAACTGGCGAATGGTGCGATGTCCGCAGGTATGATTCAGACCCCAGCTAATGTAGCTATTCCAGATGTAGTGAGTCATGGTTTTGGCATCGGTCACTGAGCGATCCAGATTTGCCATCATTGACTGGCAGAGATCGTGTTTTAAAAAGAGGTAAAGTTCGTTGATCAAATCATCTTTGGTCGCGAAATAGCGAAACAACGTTCCCTCCGCAACCCCTGCATTGCGCGCGATTACGGCGGTAGAGGCCGCAATACCTGATTGTGCAAATGCTGTGGTTGCAGCTTCCAGTAATGCCAATTTTTTGTCTTCACTCTTCGGACGAGCCACTACACTTTACCCTTAAGTCTGTAAAAAACATGATTGAATCACGGCCTTTGCAGCACCGCAACGGCGAATGTCAAAGATTGAAAATCATCTTGACGGCGAACTTTCGATTTCTATAATGAGTGCTTACTCACTCATAATCAAGGGTCAGTCGCGCAAACCAGCGGAAAGGAGGCGCGTTTAAGGTCAGGATATGAAGCGTCTCACAGTTTGTGTGGTTGTTATTATGCTTATTGCCGCTGCTACAAGTTTACCGTTTGTACTCAATGCCGGATTTGGCCAGGCGCCGCAAGGGGCACAACTGAGTCAGGTTGAACAGTCGCCACACTATCGTGATGGACAGTTTCATAACCAGCTGCCGACACCGGGCTATACCGGTAACAAAGGTATGCTGGCGGCCTGGTGGGAGTTTCTGGTCGCTAAGCGTGAAAATGCGCGGCCAGCACAGCCGTTACCGTTGGTGGCGAGCGATCTCGCCGGGTTACCGCCGCAGCAGGATACTCTGGTCTGGCTGGGTCACTCTTCATGGTATTTGCAACTGGCGGGTCAACGCATCCTGATTGATCCGGTGTTCAGCAACTATGCCGCGCCGTTTTCATTTCTAAATAAAGCCTTTGCCGGGGATTATCCGTGGACCGCACAGACAATGCCGGAGATCGATCTGCTTATCATCTCGCACGATCACTATGACCATCTGGATCTCGCCACCATCAAGGCGTTAATGCCAAAGATTAAGCGGGTGATTACGCCGCTGGGGGTGGGGTCGCATCTGCGTTATTGGGGAATGCGCAGCGAAATAATCGACGAACGTGACTGGAATCAGTCCGTCAGAGTGACGGACTCACTGATTGTGCATGTTCTGCCAGCCCGCCATTTTTCGGGACGAGGCATTAAGCGTAATCAGACGCTATGGGCCAGCTTTATGTTTGAAACGCCGGAACAGAACATTTATTACAGCGGTGATTCCGGCTATGGACCGCATTTTAAAGCCATTGGCGAGCAGTTTGGCTCGGTTGATTTGGCGATTATGGAGAACGGTCAGTATGACCTGGACTGGAAGTTTATTCACATGATGCCGGAAGAGACGGCTCAGGCCGCGGCGGATCTGCATGCGAAAGCCGTTTTGCCTGGGCACGCAGGTCGTTTTGTTCTGGCGAAACATACCTGGGATGATCCGTACAAACGACTGGCGCTTGCAAGCCGCCAACAAGATTACCGACTGCTGACGCCGATGCTGGGTGAACCGGTCATACTGTCCGAACCGGACCAAACATTTGCGGCCTGGTGGCAGCAGGCGAATCAATGAACACAGGGGAGAGCATGATGACGATTTCTGCTCAGGTAATTGATACGATTGTTGAATGGATTGATGATAATTTGAATCAACCATTGCGCATTGATGATGTTGCCCGCCATGCGGGTTATTCAAAATGGCACCTACAGCGTCTTTTTATGCAGTACAAAGGCGAGAGCTTGGGGCGTTACATCCGCGAGCGTAAACTGCTGCTGGCGGCGCGCGATCTACGCGATACCGATCAGAAAGTGTACGACATCTGTTTGAAGTACGGATTTGATTCGCAGCAGACCTTTACGCGTATTTTTACCCGTACGTTTAGTCAACCGCCTGGCGCTTATCGCAAAGAAAATCATAGCCGAACGCATTAACGGCACCGGGTTCTCGCAGGTTTAATCCGCCAGCGAGAACCAGCGCCGCCAGATGTAGCGCAGCACAAAATACTCAATCACCCCCAGTAGTAAAAACCACAGGCAAAACAGCAACGTGTAAAACTGGTTGAGGTCCATCAGATGAAAAGTGGCAACCAGTTTTTGCGCCAGCACCAGGCCCAGTGAAGGGGCAGGCAAGAGCAGGCAGGACAGAAAAGCCAGCAGCAGGATCCCTGCGGCGGTCATCAGCGATTCAAGCGGGTGTCTCATGGTATTGTTAAACTTGAGTTAAAATACCATTGTCCGGGATCTCAGCGGGCAACGCAAATCCCACGCCTAAAGCCCTGCCCAAATCTCACAGTGTTTTTTCACCAGACCACTCAACGATCCGCCTTCCGCCACGAAATCACGCATATTCTGTGCTTCATCATGACCATTTTTAACCTGTAGGCGTAAGGCTTCAATCGCGCTGGTCGCACCCACTTTGTCCGCAGAGGCGGCGACATTCTCCAGCAGCCGTAGCGTGTCATCCGCCAGGCGATGTCCATCGCCCGTATTCACGTCGGTGACGATTCCCGCCATACCAAAACGGCAGGCCTGAAAACGGTTGAATTTATACAGTAAATAATCCTGCTCCTGGTGTTTGAATGGACGTTTGGTGAGTAACCAGTGGGCGGTGGACTGAATCAGTCCCGCCATATTGACCGCGTGTTTAAGGGTCAACGGAGTGTCCATTACCCGAACCTCAACCGTACCGAAGTGCGGGCTGGGGCGGATATCCCAGTGCAAATCTTTAATGCTATCAATCATGCTGGTGTAAGCCAGGCGACGAAATAGTCCCGTAAATTCCGGCCAGTTATTCACCCATGGCATCGGACCGTTATCGGGAAATCCGGAGAATATATTCAGGCGCGAGCAGGCAAATTGCGTGTCGGATGTTTGCATATAAGGTGAGGCGGCAGAGAGCGCAATAAAATGAGGAACAAATCGCGACAGCCCGTGCAGGAGGTAAATGGCATCATCACCGTTGGCGCAGCCAACATGGACGTGTTGACCGAAAACGGTCGCCTGCTGAATAAGATAACCAAAATTTTCCAGATTACGTCGATAGCGTTCGTCATCGCAGACTTCCTGACGTTGCCATTTTTGAAATGGGTGCGTACCACCGCCGCAGATGGCGAGGTGATGATCTGCCGCAACCCGCATGATTACCTGCTGCATGGCCGACAATTCAGCATCAGCCTGGTCGATATTGCGACAAACTCCGGTTGCCATCTCCAGCATACTTTCGGTGATGTCGTGCTTCACTTCCCCGGCGGTAAGCTGCGGCTTAATGGCGTCAATCAGCCGGGAAGAATCCTGGCTCAGGTCGTAACCTGGGGGATTAACCACCTGCATTTCCAGTTCAATGCCTAACGTAAAAGGGTCGGAAACATGAAAATCGGGTAGTGACATAGGGTTCTCTTCAGCGTTGATTTTGATTAAGTATAGAAGGGCTGCTGGTTTTCTGTTCGGCGTAAGAAATCATCGCATGACGCTTTGAAGGCGAAATGGCAGGTGCTATAACTATTTTTTGCTTCGCAACAGGGGTTGAGTCGTGCCGGAAATAAATCTGTATGGACAGACAGTCGGCGATGTTGTTCCGGACTGGAAAGGTGCCGCCGTGCTGCCACGGGAAGAGCTTGTTGGGCAGTACTGCCGTTTGGTTCCTCTGGATGCTGACAGCCATGCCGCCGACCTGTTTGATGCCTATGCGCAGGCACCCGACGATCGCGACTGGACCTGGCTTGCAAGCTCTCGCCCAACGAGCGTTGAAGCCGCGGCTTGCTGGATCACGGCAAAATCCACTGACGCCTCTCTGGTTCCTTATGCGGTAATTGAACAGTATTCCGGGCGTGCCGTTGGCCTGGTGTGTTTTATGGCGATCGAGCGGGAGCATGGCTCGGTCGAAATTGGTCATGTGACCTGGTCGCCGCGCATGAAAAATACGGTACTCGGCACCGAAAGCGTCTGGCTGCTGCTGCGTCAGGCGTTTGCGTTAGGGTACCGTCGTGTGGAGTGGAAATGCGATTCGTTGAATACGGCGTCGCGACGGGCGGCAGAGCGTCTTGGATTTATCTTTGAAGGGCGTTTTCGCCAGAAGATTGTGCGTAAGGGGCGCAACCGCGACAGCGACTGGTTATCAATAATTGATAGCGAATGGCCGCAGCGCGATGCCGCATTGCAGCGCTGGCTGGCTGCCGACAACTTTGATGAACATGGGCGGCAACGCAGGTCGATGGCAGAGTGCTTTTCCTGTCAGGTCGTCAACGCTGAGACAGTGCAGATGCAACAGCAAGATTATCAACAACGCTGGCAACAGGAACACGGTCCGGTGGCGCAAACACCGCCCGCGCCGCTGGCTGATTTTCTCGCCGCGCAACCCCATAATCCCAATCCCGTCTACGACACGCTCAGCTCTCGAGCAGGATTAGCGGCGCTGACAAAAGCGAATGTATCCGCCCTGGAGCCGATGGCGGCGATTATCAATACTGAAGTGGATACCGGGGAGCGTCGCATTCCGGTACGGATTTATCGCCCGACATTTACCACAGAGCCGAAGGTGGTGGTGTTTATCCATGGCGGCGGACATCTGAGTGGTTCGGTGGAGGTGTACGACCCTATCGCCCGACATCTGGCGATGGCGACAAAAAATACCGTTGTTGCGGTTGATTATCGACGTGCGCCAGAAAATCCTTACCCGGCGGGTCTTTGCGATGCTAAAGCCGCGATAGAACACGTCTGGTCGCTGCTCGAAAGTCAGCATATTCCTTATACTCGCCAACTTACGCTTATTGGTGACAGCGGCGGCGGTGCATTTAGCGCGACGCTGGCCGCTGCTTTATCCCGCGAGCTGCCGGGATTTATTCATCGCCTGGTGCTGATTTATCCGAGCCTGGATTACACCCTGAACTGGCCGTCGGTACAGGAGAATGGTTCAGGAAAGCTGCTGGATGAAAGCAAAATACGCTGGTATTTTCAGCAATATTTCCGCAATGGAGAAGATCGTAAACAGGCGTCTCCGCTTTATCTGCCGCTGAGCCAGAATTTTCCATCTACCCTGGTATTCAGTGGTGGGCTGGATCCGTTACGGGATGAGGGTTTTGCATTTGTCGCCAGATTGCAGGCGGAGGGGATATCCGTTCAGCATGTGCACTTTCCTGGGATGACGCACGCATATTTGATGCTGGAGGATAAAGTTCCGCAGGAGGCGCAGGCTACGTATCAGGCGATTGGTGAGTTTGTTAAAAAATAACGTCGCACAGCGTAATGACCTGGCGATCGCGCTGAAACCAGCGAACGTTAATTTCCTGCCCGGCGAGGCTTTGCGAAAATAAGGGCTGGATTCGCAAGGTTATCTGGGTTGGGGTGAGGGCGGTAACTTTAGCGCTGGCGAACCCCGGTAACGCCGTAGTGTGTTCCGAAAACGTTTTATACAGGCTCTCCTTTGCGCTGAACGCCAGGGTTAAGGCGAGTGGAAAGGGCAGGTTGGCGTGAAGCATAATCTGTCGTTCGTGGTTATCGACAATGCTGTCAGCCAGCTCAACGGCGGTTGGTGGTGGAAAAATAGTTTCGATGTCCACTCCAACGGGACGCGTCGACACCACCGCCAGCGCAGTTGATGCGCTATGGCTGATGCTGCCAAACAGATTTTGCGGCCATAACGGTTGGCGTTGTGCGCCGATGCCGGGTACGGTTTTGAGGCCAAATTCGCGCAGAGCGTATACTGCAGCGATCCGCCCTGCTAAGTGTTCAGCGTTACGCTTACGTCCACTGGACAGGAGCTGAGCGTGGTGGGGGAGCCAGAGCAGCTCCTGCTCATGGAAGCTGGCGGGATCAAACTCGACAATATGCAGCGTGTGGTCTGCGAAAGTGAGCGGTGTGTGCGTGGTGTTCATGCTAGCGATGATTTCCCTCTCCCCACAGGCGAGGAGAGGGATAAACGTTATCAGAAGTGCGTGTTCACGCTCATGAACCACGTCCGGCCCGGTTCGTTATAGGTGTATGCGCCTGCGCCCGCCATATAGTCGCCAGTTTTGATATCACTGGTGGTTTGGGCATTACCTTCACGCCACAGACGTTTGTCGAAGACGTTATCCACGCCGCCGGTCAGGCTGACGTTTTTCGTCACATCCCAGGTCGCGCTCAGACCGACGATGCTGTACGGGCTGACTTCACTCGCCGAACTGCCGGTAACCGGTTTGCCCTGGTAATCATATTTTTTCGGCTGCTGTTTGCCGTACCAGGTAAAGGTTGATTGCAGTGACAAATCTTCGCGTGCCTGCCAGCTCAGCGTTGAGTTCAGCGTGTACTCAGGAATAATCGACAGGCGTTCGCCGGTCTCTTTATTCTTACTTTGCAGCATGTAAGTGATGTTGTTGGTCCAGGTAACGGTTTCGCTAACCGGCACGTTCAACGTCCCTTCCAGACCCTCAACCACCGCTTTAGGCACATTTTCCCACTGATAGATATCGGTGTAGGTTGTTGTTTCTTTGCCCGTAGTCGGGTTTTTCTGGGTAATTGACGTTCTGCTTAGCGGTGCGGTTCCCGCTTCGATCTTGTTGCGGTAATCGTTACGGAACCAGGTAACGCCTGCAAGCCAGCCGTCGCGTTTGAACTCCAGACCAATCTCTTTGTTGATGCTGGTTTCAGCTTTCAGGTCATCGTTACCCATCATATAGCAGCCAATACCGGTGGCAGAACCGGTGGCGTAGCAACCCTGGCCTTTGCTGTACAGAATATAATTCGGGTTAGTCTGGTACAGGCTAGGTGCTTTATAGGCGCGCGCGATGCCCATTTTCAGCGTAAAGTCGTCGCCCAGCCCCTGAGACAGGTTCAGCGACGGGCTCCAGTTATCGCCCACAATGCTGTGGTGATCGAAACGCAGACCCGGCGTCAGCATGGTGCTGTCGGTCAGTTCCATGTTGTTTTCAGCAAACAGAGAGAAAATTTCAGCTTGTGAATACGGGCTACGATCTGTACTGCTGGCACCAGGTATGTTCCCCCCCATAAACGTCTGGGTATTGGAACTCATGTCTTTCATACGCTGCTGATTCCACTCGGTACCCAGCGTCAGGTTCTGATTAACCAACAGGTCGAATGGAATGCTAATTTCGCTGTGTAGAGTGACATCCGCCAGGTCAGTGTCAGTAAAATGATTACTGTTAAATAATCCTTCAAGACCTCCAGCCAGACCTTCACCTAAGCGAGAGTTGCGGGTGTGTTCGTACTGCGCCCAGTTGCTGGTGGTAATGCCGCTGTCCCAACCGCCGTTCCACGTCAGCGCATAGTTCTGGCGGTACATACGGTTAGTTTCTTTACCGTAGTATTTTTTTACCAGCCCATTGGTTTTGTTATCGTTGTTGGTGTTCTGAGTGTCGCCAGCATACAGATTGCCCTGGCGGCTGTAGCCTGCTTCAAACTCCAGCGATTGCATCGGAGCAAAATCCCAACGCAGCTGGCCGTTGATATCTTTGTTTTTTACCCCTTCACGACCGGCTGGCATCGTATCGGCGTATGACCCTGTACGAGCCGACTGGTGACCGTCGTTGATGTCCCATGCGTCGGCCTGAGTTTTATCGAGATTACCGTACAGACGGAAGCTGAAATCCCCGCCCAATGGGCCGTTCAGGCTAAAGTTGGTACGTTTGGTCGAGCCTTCGTCTTTGTGTTCCGGGGCATTGAAATAGGTATCCCACGAACCGTGCCATTCATTGCTGCCTTTTTTGGTGATGATATTCACCACGCCGCCCGCAGCACCATTGCCGTAACGTGCGGCGGCAGGACCACGCAGCACTTCAATACGCTCGATCATCTCCGGTGGCACCCAGGCTGTATCGCCGCGGGTATCACGCTCGCCGCGCCAGCCCTGACGCACGGAGTTACGGCTGGTCACCGGTTTACCGTCGATCAGAATCAGGGTGTTTTCTGGACCCATACCACGAATATCAATCTGACGGTTGTTACCGCGCTGTCCGCTGGTTGAGTTACCAGTCAGGTTAACGCCAGGCATGGTACGGATGATTTCCGCCACATCGCGGGCGGGAGGATTTTTACGGATTTCATCCGCGGTGATGGTTGAAACACCCGGCGCCTGCAGGTTCTGCTGAGCGGCGGTAACGACGATGGTGTCTTCATGAGAGACAGCGGCGTTTTCAGTTTGATCTTCTGCCATTGCTGGCAGTGCTACCCCGTAAATCCCTAAATTGACCAATAAGGCCAGTGAATGAATCTTGTTGTTCATTGTATGTCCTGCTGTTCTTTTAGCCACGAGAACCCATGTGCCGTGGTGCGGCATTTGGTCTGATGTCGCCCGCATCCGCGTAAACCCTCCATTCCAGAAAAAGTACGCAGCGCCAGGTCGGTTTATAAGTGGTGAAAAACTGTGCGCGCTTCCCACAGCGCGACAATACGCTATTGCAAATGCAAATAGTTATCAATAATATTATCAATATATTTCACGCTGAATCATAAAAATTCACAATAAACATGGGGTTATGGCGGTGACGAC
The DNA here is from genome assembly GCF_005281115.1 of Citrobacter sp. wls710. Taxonomy (NCBI): domain Bacteria; kingdom Pseudomonadati; phylum Pseudomonadota; class Gammaproteobacteria; order Enterobacterales; family Enterobacteriaceae; genus Citrobacter; species Citrobacter sp. wls710. The sequence continues at coordinate 105,644 of NZ_SZXD01000007.1, read as the reverse complement.
GTTAAAGACGGGAAGCGAAGCGTGGTGGCAGTCGAAAAAAGGCCCGGAGTGGGAGCGTGAAGAGAACGGAAATTATCGGGTAACCTTCTGGTGGCGTGACCCGCAGGGAACGGAAAAAGAGTCAGCCATTCGTCGTGTGTGGGTCTATATCACCGGCGTCACCGACCACCATCAAAATGTCCCCCCTCAGTCGATGCAACGTATTAGCGGTACGAATGTTTGGTGCTGGAGTGTTTCCCTCAGCGCCCACTGGCGCGGTAGCTACTGTTTCATTCCCACCGCTCGGGACGATATTTTTTCCGCGCTGACGGCGGGTGAAGCGCCTGACCGAACTGTGTTGCGTGAAGGCTGGCGACAATTGTTACCGCAGGCGATTGCCGATCCTCTTAATCCTCAGAGCTGGCGGGGAGGTCGTGGCCATGCGGTGTCTGCGCTGGAAATGCCAGACGCTCCCGTACAGCCTGGATGGGATCAGCCTGAAGATCCCGATTGCCCCGCAGTTTGCCTGCAATGGCACAGCACCAGGCTTGGGAATACGCGTCGCGTATGGGTATTTACCACCGGCGACGCCCGACCAGAAGCGCGTCCGCTGGCTATCCTGCTGGACGGTCAGTTTTGGGCACAAAGTATGCCGGTCTGGCCTGCACTGGCTGCGCTCACGCACCGCGGAGAACTCCCACCCGCCGTATATCTTCTGATTGACGCGATCGACACATCTCATCGTAGTCGCGAACTGCCGTGTAACGCCGATTTTTGGTTGGCGGTACAGCAGGAGCTATTGCCGCTGGTAAAGACGACCACTGCGTTCAGTGACGATCCGCAGCGCACGGTGGTCGCCGGACAAAGTTTTGGCGGGTTGTCTGCGCTGTATGCGGGACTGAACTGGCCCGCGCGCTTCGGCTGTGTGCTTAGCCAGTCCGGTTCTTACTGGTGGCCGCATCGCGGCGGTCATCAGGATGGGGCGATTGTTGAGCAACTGAAGAGCGGCCAGGTCAGCGTGCAGGGACTGCGTATCGTTCTGGAGGCCGGGATCCGCGAGCCGATAATTTTTCGTGTCAATCAGGCGCTATATGCCCAATTACCCTCTGCACCACAATCTATTTTCTGGCGTCAGGTTGATGGCGGACACGATGCGCTTTGCTGGCGCGGCGGCCTGATGCAAGGGCTAATGACGCTCTGGCAGCCGCTTTCCGAGACGATTTAACCGGACGATGTTCCACGACAGGAGTTGAGTATGGAATTCAGTAACCCCTTCGATAATCCGCAGGGCCAGTTTTACATTCTGCAAAACCCACAGCGTCAGTTTAGCCTCTGGCCGCAGCAGTGCTCCCTTCCTGCTGGCTGGCAAGTCGCGTGCGAACCGCAATCGCCGGAAGCCTGCCAGCAATGGCTGGACGCAAACTGGACCACCCTGACGCCAGCAAACTACGTTGATGTGCAGGAGGCTCCATGACTCAGCGTTTACCGTTAGTCGCGGCTCAGCCGGGGATCTGGATGGCGGAAAAACTCTCCACCTTGCCCTCGGCATGGAGCGTTGCGCACTATGTAGAATTAACCGGTGAACTGAACGCGCCGTTGCTGGCAAAGGCAATCGTTGCCGGTCTGGATCAGGCTGATACCCTGCGGATGCGGTTTAGCGAAGATAACGGCGAGGTCTGGCAATGGGTCGATCCTACGCTCACTTTTGCGCAACCTGAAATTCTCGATCTACGTGAAAATGCCAACCCACATGAAGCAGCCCGCGCATTGATGCAGGCTGATCTGCAACAGGACTTACGCGCTGATGGCGGTAAACCGTTGGTTTTCCATCAGCTCATTCAGGTGGGAGATAAACGATGGTACTGGTATCAGCGTTATCATCATCTGCTGGTTGATGGCTTCAGTTTCCCGGCCATTACCCGCCAGATAGCCGCCATTTACCGCGCATGGCAGTGTGGACAATCCACGCCAGACTCGCCTTTTACGCCATTCGCCGAGGTCGTGGAAGAGTACCAACAGTATCGTCAAAGCGATGCCTGGCAACGTGATGGTGCTTACTGGACCGAGCAACGCAAGCAACTACCGCCCCCGGCCTCGTTGTCGGACAAACCGTTGCCGGGTCGTTCGGCCAGTGCCGATATTATTCGTCTGAAGCTCACCGCGCCAGAAGGAGCGTTCCGTCAGCTTGCGGCACGGATGCCTGACGTTCAGCGAGCAGATCTTGCCCTGGCGCTGGTGGCGTTGTGGCTGGGGCGTTTATGCAGCCGAATGGATTATGCCGCCGGGTTTATTTTTATGCGGCGTATGGGATCGGCGGCGCTCACGTCCACCGGACCGGTTTTAAACGTTTTGCCCTTTGGTGTGAGGTTGGATGCGGCAGAAAACTTGCCTGCGCTGGCACAGCGGTTGGCAGGGCAGTTGAAGAAAATGCGGCGACATCAGCGTTATGACGCTGAACAAATTGTGCGCGATAGCGGGCGCGCAGCTGGTGCCGAGCCGCTGTTCGGCCCGGTGCTGAACGTGAAAATATTCGATTATCAGCTGAATATTCCGGGCGTTCAGGCGCAGACCCATACCCTGGCGACAGGCCCGGTCAACGATCTTGAGCTGGCGCTATTCCCGGATGAAAACGGTGGGCTAAGTATTGAAATCCTCGCCAATAAACAGCGTTACGATGCCGCGACGCTGGCGCAACACGCATCGCGTTTAACCGCGCTTATCGAACAGTTTGCCGACAATCCGGCGCTACGCTGTGGTGAGGCCGGGATGCTGTTGCCAGCGGAGTATGAGCGGCTGGCGAAGATTAACGACACGACGGTGGAGATCCCGTCCACTACGCTGAGCGCGCTGGTGGCACAGCAGGCCGATAAAACGCCGGATGCCCTGGCGCTGGCCGATGCTCGCTATCAGTTAAGCTATCGCGAAATGCGCCAGCAGGTTGTGGCGCTGGCGCAGCTACTGCGTGCGCGTGGCGTACAGCCAGGTGACAGCGTTGCGGTAGCATTACCGCGTTCCGTGTTCCTGACGCTGGCGCTGCACGGTATTGTTGAAGCCGGCGCCGCCTGGCTACCATTGGATACCGGATACCCGGACGATCGCCTGCGGATGATGCTCGAAGACGCGAAGCCGAAATTGTTGATCGCAACCGATGAACAACTGGCGCGCTTTGGCGATATCCCAGGACTGGAAAGTCTGTGCTACAACGCGCCGCTGCCTGTGGGTGATACCGCGCCGTTGGCCCTCTCTCAACCTAATCATACGGCCTATATTATTTTTACTTCCGGTTCTACCGGCAGACCAAAAGGGGTGATGGTCGGGCAAACGGCCATCGTTAACCGTTTGCTGTGGATGCAAAATCACTATCCGCTGACGGCAGAGGATGTGGTGGCGCAAAAAACGCCGTGCAGTTTTGATGTCTCGGTGTGGGAATTTTTCTGGCCGTTTATTGCCGGCGCAAAATTGGTGATGGCGGAACCTGAGGCACACCGCGACCCGCTGGCGATGCAGCAATTCTTCGCCCAATACGGGGTGACGACCACTCACTTTGTCCCTTCCATGCTGGCTGCTTTTATTGCGTCATTGACGCCGGAAACTGCGCAGGAAAGTTGTGCCTCGCTGAAGCGGGTATTCTGCAGTGGCGAAGCCTTGCCTGCAGATTTATGTCGTGAGTGGGAACAGTTGACCCATGCGCCATTGCACAATTTATACGGGCCAACCGAAGCGGCGGTCGATGTGAGCTGGTATCCGGCCTGGGGGGAAGCGCTCGCCGCCGTAACCGGCAACAGCGTGCCGATTGGTTATCCGGTATGGAACACCGGTTTGCGGATCCTTGATGCCATGATGCGTCCGGTGCCCTTCGGCGTAGCGGGCGATCTATACCTGACGGGGATCCAACTGGCGCAGGGCTATCTGGGACGAGCGGATCTGACGGCAAGCCGCTTTATCGCCGATCCGTTTAATGCCGGTGAACGCATGTACCGTACCGGGGATGTGGCCCGCTGGCTGGAAAATGGCGCGGTGGAATATCTCGGGCGCAGCGATGACCAGCTTAAAATTCGCGGACAGCGTATTGAACTGGGGGAAATTGATCGGGTGATGCAGCAACTGCCCGATGTCGAGCATGCTGTTGCCCATGCCTGCGTATTTAATCAGGCAGCGGCGACCGGCGGCGATGCGCGTCAACTGGTGGGGTATGTGGTGTCGCAATCGGGTTTACCGCTGGACACATCTGGATTGCGGGAGAGTCTGCGCGAAAAACTGCCAGCGCATATGGTGCCGACGGTATTGTTGCAACTGGCGGAGCTGCCGCTCAGCGCGAACGGTAAATTGGATCGTAAAGCGCTACCGATGCCTCAGCTAACGTCGCGTACAACGGGACGTGCGCCGCGCCCAGGGATCGAAACCACCATTGCGCACTCTTTTGCAGCCTTGCTGGATTGTGAGGTCAATGATGTGGAGGCAGATTTCTTTGCGCTGGGCGGACATTCTCTGCTGGCGATGAAGCTGGCGGCACAATTGAGTTGCCTGTTTGAACGACAGGTGACGCCAGGTCAGATTATGGTGGCTTCTACTGTTGAACAACTCAGCGCATTGCTGGAGAGTCAGGATGATGAACAGTCGCAGCGTCTGGGATTTGAGACGCTGCTGCCGCTGCGTGAAAGTCACGGCCCAACGCTGTTTTGCTTCCATCCGGCGTCGGGTTTTGCCTGGCAGTTTAGCGTGCTGTCGCGTTACCTCAGTCCACAGTGGTCGATTATAGGCATTCAGTCACCGCGACCGGATGGACCCATGCAAACGGCGGAAAACCTCGATGCGGTATGTGACCATCATCTGGCAACGCTGCTTAACCAGCAGCCTCACGGTCCATACTATTTATTAGGTTACTCACTGGGAGGCACTTTGGCGCAGGGGATTGCCGCACGTTTACTCGCTCGGGGTGAGAAAGTTGCCTTTCTGGGGCTGCTGGATACCTGGCCGCCGGAAACGCAAAATTGGCAGGAAAAAGAGGCCAATGGGTTGGATCCTGCCGTACTGGCGGAGATCGAGCGTGAACGTGAAGCGTTTCTGGCCGCACAGCAGGGCAATGCGTCTGACGCGTTATTCAACGCTATCGAAGGTAATTATGCCGATGCGGTTCGCCTGTTAACCACAGCCCACAGCGTACCTTTTGCGGGCCACGCTACGTTGTTTGTTGCTGAACGCACATTGCCGCAGGACGTTAGCCCTGAACGTAGCTGGTCACCATGGATATCCAGTCTGGATGTTTATCGTCAGGACTGCGCGCATGTCGACATCATTTCTCCCACCGCCTTTGAGACGATAGGGCCTGTAATTAATGTGCTGATTAATCAATCTGTGTAACAAAGTCACTTTTGCTATTGCGGCGATCGAACAACTCCATAATGCAGTGTCATGTTGTGGGGTTGTTACTTTACTGTGTGATGGGGTGGTGAGGAGAGTGGATAAATTCCGAATATGATTTTTGGTAGGGGCTGATGCGTAAAGAAAGTTTCGGATAATTCTGACTAGCTGGTAGACTTCTCCCACGGGAGTGTTTTTCTTTTGGGAAAGTTTTCAGGTCACGCAACATGTCATCATTAAATATTAAGCAAGACAACGTTTCGGAATTTACTGCCTATCCTCAGCCTGCGGTAAACGCCAACGAAATAGATTTGGTTAACCTGATCGAAATCTTATGGCGCGCCAGGACGAAAATTGTGGCTACCGTTTTCGCCTTTGCCTGCGTGGGTATCCTGGTCTCTTTCCTGCTGCCGCAAAAATGGACCAGTCAGGCCATCGTGACCCCAGCAGAACCGGTTCAGTGGCAGAACCTCGAGAATACGTTGACCAAATTGCGCGTACTGGATATGGATATTGGCGTTAGCCGTGGGGATGTGTTTAACCTGTTTATCAAAAAATTCCAGTCGCCTTCATTGTTAGAAGATTATCTGCGTTCTTCACCCTATGTGATGGATCAATTGAAAGGCGCTGATATTGACGAAATGGACCTGCACCGCGCAATCGTCAGGCTTAGTGAAAAAATGACCGCGGTTGACAGCAATGCCGGTAAGAAGAATGAGACCTCGCTGTATACCGCGTGGACTCTGAGCTTTACCGCCCCTCAGGCCGAAGAAGCCCAGTCTGTGCTACAGGGATATATCCGCTATATTTCTGATATTGTAGTGAAAGAAACGCTGGAAGATATTCGCAATAAACTGTTCATCAAAACCAGTTATGAGAAAGAAAGACTGGCGATGGATCGCGTCAGGCTCAAAAACCAGATGGAAGCAAATATCCAGCGGCTCAACTACTCCCTGGAAATTGCGAATGCCGCCGGGATTAAAAAGCCGGTCTACAGTAATGGCCAGGCGGTGAAAGATGATCCTGATTTCTCTATTTCACTGGGCGCTGATGGTATCTCGCGTAAATTAGAAATTGAAAAATCAGTAACAGATGTTGCGGAGATTAACGGAGAATTACGTAACCGCCAATATCACGTTGATCAGCTGTTAGCGATGAATGTGAGTGACGTAAAATTTACGCCGTTTAAATATCAGCTTTCACCTTCGCTGCCGGTGAAAAAAGATGGTCCGGCTAAATCGATGATCGTTATTCTGGCGGCGTTACTGGGTGGTATGGTGGCCTGTGGCGGCGTTCTGCTGAACTACGCCATGGTGTCGCGTAAGCAAAAAATGGCGTTTATCGATCAGCAACTGGTGTGATTAATAGCCGTATGGCGGCAGGCAGTCGCCATACGTTAAATCTCGCTATTTGTTGCGCCCTAGTGGCACCACTAACGGCGTGCCGGCAACTGGATCGTCGATAATCATACAGCGTAATCCATAGATTTTTTCGATAAGCTCCGCAGTAACAATTTCCTTCGGCGCACCCTCGGCAATAATTTTTCCGTCACGCAGCGCAATCAGATGCGTGGCGTAGCGACAGGCCTGATTGAGGTCGTGCAGAACGGCGGCCAGCGTATAACCCTTCTCCCGGTTGAGTTCACTGAGCAGCTCCAGCAGATCAATCTGATGGCTGATATCCAGCCAGGTGGTGGGTTCATCGAGCAACATAATCGATGTTTCCTGCGCCAGCACCATTGCAATCCATGCGCGCTGACGTTGTCCGCCGGAAAGAGTATCTACACTTTGCGCCGCCAGATGCGCGATCCCTGTGGCCTGCATCGCTGTGTTTACCGCGATTTCATCTTCTTGCCGCCAGCGGGTAAACAGCGGCTGATGTGGGTAACGCCCGCGAGCAACCAGCTCCTGTACAGTAATATCACCCGGCGTGGTGGCGTTTTGCGCCAGCAAACCTATTCTGCGTGCGACCTCTTTGCTGGCATAGTGCTGAATATGCTCACCGTCGAGCCAAACCTTGCCGTGTGCGGGTGTCATCAGACGACTCAGTGTACGTAGTAGCGTTGATTTCCCGCAGCCGTTTGGCCCAATGATCGCGGTAAAGTGACCGTCGGGAATCGACACATTGAGGTTTTCCGCTACGGTAAACTTGCCATAACCCAGCGTTAACTGGTCGCCGCGCAAACGGGCAACTGATTCGATCATTTTTTGCGGGACTCCTGAATTAACAAGACGATAAGATAAATACCGCCGAGGCTTACGGTGACAACGCCCACCGGAAGCTGATAAGGCATAAACAGCTGTTGGGCGCATAAATCCGCCATCAGCAGCAGCAATGCGCCGCACAGCGCTGACAGGGTTAATCCCCAGCGGGATGTGCCGCTAAGTCGACGCGCAATATGCGGGGCGACGAGAGCAATAAAGGAAATTGGACCTGCCAGCGCGGTGGCGGCGGCGGTCAGTACCACGGCGACCAGCATCATCATCAGACGCGAACGCTCAACGCTGACGCCAAGCGCACAGGCGCTGTCATCACCCATTTCCAGTAAACGCATCCGGCGCACCAGCAGTGTGGCGCACACCAGCATCACAATAATCAGCGGGGCAGAAGGCCAGGTCTTGGCCCAGGTCAGGCCATTGAGCGATCCGGCGTTCCACAGTCCGGCTGTTAACGCGGTTTCTAATGATGCTTTCAGCAGCAGCCAGGTGTTGAACGCCACCAGCATAGCGCGTATGCCAATACCAATAATAATTAGCCGGAAGGTGTCGATACCATTACGCCAGGCGAGCGCCCAGACTACCAGTGAAGTCAGGATCCCACCCAGCATAGCCGCCAGTGCGATAGCGGTGAGATGCTGGCCGAACAGCACCATTGCCACCAGTACACCGCTCCAGGCACCGGTATTGAAACCCATCACATCCGGGCTGCCCAGCGGGTTGCGCATCAGCGACTGAAATATTGCGCCGCTCACGCCCAGTGCCGCGCCAATCAATAGCGCCATGAGCACGCGTGGCAAACGCCATTCGGTGACCACCAGCGTAATACTGCGCGGCGCATCGCCGAACAGAGCGGCAATAATTTGCTGAGTTTCCAGCGTAACGACGCCGCTACGCAGGCTCCACAATCCAACGACGAGACACCCTACAACCAGCAGCAGGCTGCTGATGATCAGACGGCGGGAGAGGTGCATCATGCGCCACCCCCGCGCGATTTACGGCGTACTAAAAAGATAAGCACCGGCGCGCCGATAAATGCGCTGACCACCGAGACACGCAGCTCGCCGGGGACAATCACACGACCGATAATATCGGCAATTAACAGCAGAGAGGGGGTTGCCAGCAGAGTGACGGGCAATGACCAGCGGTGATCGGCGCCTACCAGCCAGCGCGCCATATGCGGCATCATCAGGCCGATAAAGGCGATAGGACCAACAATCGCGGTCGCGCTGCCGCACAGGACAGTGATCGCCAGCAGGCCGATAAACTGCGTACGAGCGACTTTACTGCCAAGCGCGGTTGCGGTGTCACTGCCGAGACTCAGGCTATTCAGGGCACGGCTGAGGAACAATGCGACAGCCGCGGCAATCAATACCGGCACCAGTACTACCTTCAGCGTTTGCAGGCTGCGGATATCGAGGGAACCGGCCTGCCAGAAACGCAACTGATCGTAGACGTCCGGGTTGAGTAGGGCGATGCCGGTGGATAGCCCCTCGAGCACTGCACCCAGCGCAACGCCCGCCAGCGTCAGTCGTACCGGGCTGAGTTGCCCACCGCCCTGGCTACCGGTAAACGCCACAATCAGCGAGGCGGCCAGCGCCCCGGCAAAAGCCATCAGCAATTGTTCCTGTGGCGAAGAGAAACCGAATAGCGACGCGCCCAGCACGATGGCGAAGCTGGCGCCAGAGTTAACGCCAAGGATCCCCGGATCGGCGAGCGGGTTACGCGTGAGCGTTTGCATTAATGCGCCCGCCAGACCCAACGCGCCGCCGGCGAGCAGTCCTGCCAGCGTGCGTGGCAGTCGCGCGTCCAGCACGATGGTGCAATCCGCGCTTTGGCAACTGCCGGAGAGTGCGTCCAGCACCACGGAGGCAGGTAGCGATTTTGCGCCAATAACCAGACTTAATACCGTGGTGAGAACAAGTAATAACAATAGTCCGGGCACGGCGAAGGCGCGTGTCGCGGAAACAGAGCATGACATATCAACTTCCCTGATAATGATAGTAATTATCGTTATCGATCTTATTTGGATATGTTAGCATGTGCAGCCATCGAATGGATATTGAAAAAGTACCTGGTAAGGCTCTGTAATGAATCGACAATCCTGGCTGCTTAATCTCAGCCTGTTAAAGACCCACCCTGCATTTCGCGCCGTCTTCCTCGCTCGTTTTATTTCCATTGTCTCTTTGGGGCTGCTCGGTGTGGCGGTTCCGGTACAGATCCAGATGATGACCCAATCGACCTGGCAAGTCGGTTTGTCGGTGACGTTGACTGGCAGCGCGATGTTTATTGGCCTGATGGTTGGCGGCGTACTGGCCGACCGCTATGAGCGTAAAAAAGTGATCCTGTTGGCGCGTGGAACCTGTGGCGTCGGCTTTATTGGTTTGTGTCTGAATGCGCTGCTACCCGAACCGTCGTTACTGGCGATTTATCTGCTTGGCTTATGGGACGGTTTCTTTGCCTCGCTGGGCGTGACGGCTTTGCTGGCAGCAACGCCGGCGTTGGTCGGGCGGGAAAACCTGATGCAGGCCGGGGCGATTACCATGCTGACGGTGCGTTTGGGTTCGGTCATTTCGCCGATGCTTGGCGGAGTGCTGCTGGCGACCGGCGGCGTGGCCTGGAACTACGGGCTGGCGGCGGCAGGCACGTTCATAACCTTACTGCCTCTATTGAGCCTTCCCACGTTACCTCCACCGCCGCAGCCGCGCGAGCATCCGCTGAAATCGCTGCTGGCAGCATTTCGCTTTTTGCTCGTCAGTCCGCTGATTGGCGGCATTGCGTTGCTCGGAGGCTTGTTGACCATGGCGAGCGCCGTGCGCGTGCTGTATCCGGCGTTAGCGATTAACTGGCAGATGTCGAGCGCGCAAATAGGTTTGCTGTATGCGGCCATTCCTCTTGGCGCGGCGGTGGGTGCATTGACCAGCGGACAGCTAGCGCACAGCGTTCGTCCGGGACTGATCATGCTGGGTTCTACCGTGGCTTCGTTCCTGGCTATCGGCCTGTTTGGCTTGATGCCGGTCTGGGAGCTTGGGGTAGTCTGCCTGGCGCTGTTCGGTTGGTTAAGTGCGGTTAGTTCTTTGTTGCAGTACACCCTGTTACAGACGCAAACGCCAGAAGCGATGCTCGGGCGAATTAACGGTTTGTGGACGGCGCAGAACGTCACCGGGGATGCGATTGGCGCGGCGCTGTTAGGCGGTTTGGGGGCGATGATGACGCCCGTCGCCTCGGCAAGCGTGAGTGGATTTGGGCTGGTGATTGTTGGTCTGCTACTGCTGCTGTTGCTGGGGGAACTACGTCGATTCCGGCAAATGCCAGTTAATGCCTGACGGGCCGGATAGGGCGTTAGCCGCATCCGGCGCTGGCTTTTAAAAGAGAGCCGACAGACGTTGCAACAGCAGCGTCGCGCTGTAGTAGTCGAGACGGAAGGTTTCCGTGCCCAGAGCGTAAACACGTTTATTTTGCACGGCTGGCAGATGCGCCAGAAGCGGATTGGCATATATGGCGTCGGCATCTTTGCTGTCGCCAGCAAACAGGAACAGCGCTTCGCCGTTCAGGCCTGCCGCCAGATTTTCACCGCCAAGCTGGATAATATCGTGGCGTTTTCCCTGGCTTTGGCTGGTGTGCAAACCGGCAGGCAGCGGTGCCAGCGTGAAACCTAACTGTTCCATCAGCTTGCCCTGCGCCGACTCAGGCGTCCAAAGATTGGCACTGTGCGCCGCAGCGGTATAGACCAGCGCGCTGACCGGCTGTGGTGGCAGGGTGATACGTTGCTTAACCGCTTGCAGTTGCTTATCAAATTCGGCAATACGCGCTGCTGCCTGTTGTTCCTGACCGGTAATTTCACCCAGTTGCGTCAGCAGCGACTGCCAGCTTTTGTCGTCGTAGTTGATGATAAGCGTGGGCGCGATGGTGGACAACTGATCGTATAGCGCGAGGGCGGAGTCGCCGCCGGTGGCGCTGATTAGAATCAGATCCGGCATTTGTGCCGCTACGGCTTCAGCACTTGGTTCGCCAATGTACAGACGGCTGAGTTTGCGTTCCCTGGCCACGTCGCTCCATTGACGTAAAAAGCCCTGCGCATCGCCAATGCGGTTGTTCGGCGTGGTGGCGCCGCTGGCTATGACAGGGGCATCAATCGCCAGCAGCGAGCCGGTGAGGGTTACGCTGGTGGAGACAATGCGCTGCGGCTTATGCTCCAGCGTATGCGTGCCACGGCTGTCGGTGATCTGACGCGGCCAGTCGGCGGCGTGACCTAAAGAAACTCCTGAAATAAACACACCAGTCAGTAAAAGCACGGTGCGACAAAAAGAGGGGAGACTCACGAATCAGCTTCCTGTTATCAGTATGGTTAATGCTTCTCATTTTCATTGTTAGCGAGCAAGGATGCAAGCCAAAGTCGCACATTGTGCTGCCACAAGAGTTGACATACAGCCGCTTTGCTTTTAGGTTAGCGACCGAAAATATAAATGATAATCATTATTAGAGCCTTTATCATTTTTGGAGGATGATATGGATATGTCACTGGCCGAGGAAAAAACGCAGACTATGCCGACGCTCGCTCCCGACAGTTTTTTCTTTATGTCGCCGTATCGTAGTTTTAAGACGTCAGGATGCTTCGCCCGCTATGCGGAACCGGCAATTGATGGCGATTCGCCAGACAGCCCTTTCCAACACAAAATGCACGCACTGTTTGCTGATGCCAAATCGCAGGGCATCGCTAACCCCATCATGGTCGGGGCAATTCCTTTCGATACCCGCCAGCCATCATCGCTGTTTATTCCCCAATCGTGGCAGAGCTTCTCTCGCACGGCAAAGCAGCAATCATCACGTTACTTTAACCGGCATCAGTCATTAAACGTCGTTGAGCGTAAATCGATTCCGGAACAGGACTTTTTTGAAGAGATGGTTGCCCGGGCGGCGGCGCTGACGGCAACCCCGGAAGTCGACAAAGTGGTGTTGTCACGCCTGATCGATATCACCACCGATGCCAATATTGACAGTGGGGCGTTACTTGAACGCCTGGTGGCGCAAAATCCGGCGAGTTACAACTTCCATGTCCCTATTGAAGACGGTGGCGTATTGATTGGCGCCAGCCCGGAACTGCTGTTACGCAAAGAGGGCGATCGTTTTAGCTCGCTGCCGCTGGCCGGTTCGGCGCGTCGTCAGCCTGATGATGTGCTGGATCGCGAAGCAGGGATCCGCCTGCTGGCGTCTGAGAAGGACCGCCATGAGCACGACCTGGTGACGCAGGCGATGAAAACGGTATTGCGCGATCGCAGCAGTGAACTGCAACTGCCTTCCTCTCCGCAACTGGTCACTACGCCTACGCTCTGGCATCTCGGTACGCCGTTTGAAGGTAAAGCCAACGCAGAGGAAAACGCGCTGACGCTGGCGTGCCTGTTGCATCCGACGCCTGCGCTGAGCGGTTTCCCGCATCAGGTTGCGCGCAAGCTGATCGCCGAGCTGGAGCCGTTCGATCGCGAACTGTTCGGCGGCATTGTCGGCTGGTGTGATGCCGAAGGCAACGGCGAATGGGTGGTGACGATCCGCTGCGCGAAGCTGCTGCGTAATCAGGTTCGTTTCTTTGCTGGCGCCGGAATTGTGCCTGCGTCTTCTCCGGTTGCGGAATGGCGTGAAACGGGAGCCAAGCTTTCCACCATGCTGAATGTTTTTGGACTGCATTAAGGAGTCATGATGAGTATTCCTTTCACCCGTTGGCCGGAGGAGTTTGCCCGCCGCTATCGTGAAAAAGGTTACTGGCAGGATTTGCCGCTGACCGACATTCTGACCCGTCATGCCGACAGCGACCATACGGCGATTATTGATGGTGAACGCCATTTGAGCTATCGCCAGCTGAATCAGGCCGCTGAGAATCTTGCCTGCAGCCTGCGTCGTCAGGGAATCAAACCCGGCGAAACCGCATTGGTACAACTGGGCAATGTGGCTGAGCTGTACATCACCTTCTTTGCGTTACTCAAGCTGGGTGTCGCTCCGGTGCTGGCCCTGTTCAGCCATCAGCGTAACGAACTCAACGCCTATGCCAAACAGATTGAACCGGCGCTGCTGATTGCCGATCGCCAGCATGCGCTGTTTAGCGGGGAAGATTTTCTCAATACCTTTGTGGCTGAACACAATTCAGTGCGCGTGGTGCAACTGCGCAATGATGAAGGCGAACATAACCTGCAAAAGGCGATAGACCAGCCTACGGCTGATTTTACCGCGACGCCATCGCCTGCTGATGAAGTGGCGTACTTCCAGCTTTCCGGCGGTACCACCGGCACGCCAAAGCTTATTCCTCGTACTCATAACGATTACTACTACAGCGTGCGACGCAGTAATGAGATCTGCCGCTTTACCGGGGAAACGCGCTATCTGTGCGCGATCCCGGCGGCGCATAACTACGCCATGAGTTCGCCTGGCGCGCTGGGCGTGTTCCTGGCTGGCGGCACGGTGGTTCTCGCGGCTGACCCGAGCGCAACCCTGTGTTTCCCACTGATTGAACAGCATCAGGTTAACGTCACGGCGCTGGTGCCGCCGGCGGTGAGTCTGTGGCTGCAGGCGATTGCGGAGTGGGGGAGCAATGCGCAATTGGCTTCGCTGACGCTGCTGCAGGTTGGTGGGGCACGCCTTTCTGCCTCGCTTGCGGCGCGTATTCCAGCGGAGATTGGCTGCCAGTTGCAGCAGGTCTTTGGCATGGCGGAAGGGCTGGTGAACTACACCCGTCTGGACGACAGCCCTGAGCGCATCATCAACACCCAGGGCCGTCCGATGTGTCCGGATGATGAAGTCTGGGTTGCAGACGCTGACGGCAACCCCTTAGCCCAGGGAGAAACCGGACGTCTGATGACGCGTGGTCCGTACACCTTCCGCGGTTATTTCAAAAGCCCGGAGCACAACGCCAGCGCTTTTGACGCCAACGGTTTTTACTGCTCCGGCGATCTGATCGCTATCGATCAGGATGGCTATATCACCGTACAAGGACGTGAAAAGGATCAAATCAACCGGGGTGGCGAGAAGATCGCAGCAGAAGAAATTGAAAATCTGCTGTTACGCCACCCATTGGTGATCCATGCGGCCCTGGTCAGTATGGATGACGAACTGATGGGCGAGAAAAGCTGTGCCTGGCTGGTGGTGAAAGAGCCGCTGCGCGCGGTGCAGGTGCGCCGTTTCCTGCGCGACCAGGGCGTGGCGGAATTCAAATTACCTGACCGCGTGGAGTGCGTTGAGTCACTCCCGCTGACCCCGGTCGGTAAAGTGGATAAAAAACAATTACGTCAGTGGCTGGCATCACGTTCACTGGCCTGAAGGAGAAATAGAAATGGCAATTCCTAAACTGCAGGCTTATGCGCTACCAACGGCGCTCGATGTTCCGGTGAACAAAGTCGACTGGGCATTTGACCCTGAACGCGCTGCGCTGCTGATCCACGACATGCAGGATTATTTTATCGGCTTTTGGGGCGATAACTGCCCGATGATGGAGCAGGTCATCGCGAACATCGCCGCGCTGCGCCAGTACTGCAAAGAGCATAACATTCCGGTGTATTACACCGCTCAGCCGAAAGAACAGAGTGATGAAGATCGCGCTCTGCTGAATGATATGTGGGGACCGGGCCTGACGCGTTCCCCGGAACAACAAAAGATCGTTGAGGCGCTGGCGCCGGATGAAGCGGATACTATTCTGGTGAAATGGCGTTATAGCGCATTTCATCGCTCTCCGCTGGAGCAGATGCTCAAGGAAACCGGACGTAATCAACTGATTATTACCGGTGTGTATGCTCATATTGGCTGCATGACCACTGCGACGGACGCTTTTATGCGCGATATCAAGCCGTTTATGGTCGCCGATGCGCTGGCGGATTTTAGTCGCGATGAACACCTGATGTCGCTGAAATACGTGGCGGGACGCTCCGGTCGGGTGGTAATGACCCAGGAGCTTTTGCCGACGCCGGTTCCGGCGAGTAAAGAGGCGCTGCGTAGCATCATTTTGCCGCTGCTTGATGAGTCCGAGGAGCCAATGGATGACGAAAACCTGATCGACTACGGGCTGGATTCCGTGCGCATGATGGCGCTGGCGGCACGCTGGCGTAAAGTTCATGGCGATATTGATTTCGTGATGCTGGCGAAAAATCCGACCATAGACGCCTGGTGGAAGCTGCTCTCCCGCGAGGTGAACTGATGGCCGGATTTGAGTTTGCAGGGAAAACCGTCTGGGTAACCGGCGCGGGAAAAGGCATTGGTTACACTACGGCACTGGCATTTGTGAAAGCAGGCGCGCAGGTGACTGGCTTTGATCGCGAATTTCCTCAGGATAACTACCCGTTTGCGACCGAAGTGCTGGATGTGGCCGATGCCGGGCAGGTGGCTGAGGTGTGCCAGCGCGTCCTTAAAGCGTGCGAGCGGCTGGATGTGTTGGTCAATGCCGCCGGTATTCTGCGCATGGGGGCCACTGACGCTCTGAGCGTTGAAGAGTGGCAGCAGACGTTTGCCGTTAACGTTGGCGGCGCGTTCAATCTGTTTCAGCAGACGATGGCGCAGTTTCGTCGTCAGCAGGGCGGGGCGATCGTGACCGTGGCGTCGGATGCGGCGCACACGCCGCGTATCGGCATGAGCGCTTATGGAGCGTCAAAAGCTGCGCTAAAAAGCCTGACGCTCACCGTCGGGCTGGAACTGGCGGGCAGCGGTGTGCGCTGTAATGTGGTTTCGCCAGGCTCGACCGATACTGACATGCAGCGCACGTTATGGGTCAGCGATGACGCGGAACAGCAGCGTATTCGCGGGTTTGGCGAGCAGTTTAAGCTTGGTATCCCGTTGGGGAAAATCGCCCGTCCACAGGAGATCGCCAACACCATTTTATTCCTCGCCTCCGACCTTGCCAGCCATATTACGCTACAGGATATCGTGGTGGATGGCGGCTCAACGCTGGGAGCATGATGATGATCTGGAAACGCCATCTCACGCTGGATGAATTAAATGCTACCAGCTGCAACACCATGGTCGCGCACTTAGGCATCCTTTATACCCGGCTGGGCGATGATGTGCTGGAGGCCGAAATGCCGGTTGATACCCGCACGCATCAGCCGTTTGGTTTGCTGCACGGAGGCGCGTCGGCGGCACTGGCCGAAACGTTGGGTTCAATGGCGGGTTATCTGATGACCCGCGACGGGCAGTGTGTGGTCGGTACAGAACTGAACGCCACGCACCATCGGGCGGTTTCACAGGGCAAAGTGCGCGGTGTTTGCCAGCCACTGCATCTTGGACGGCAGAACCAAAGCTGGGAAATCGTTATCTTTGATGAGCAAGGACGGCGCTGTTGTACCTGCCGATTAGGTACTGCGGTGATGGGGTGAAGTCGCCCGGCAAAGTAAAATGAAATTGCAGGGTTAACAGGTAAATGAAGTGATCTAGTTAACACTGCAATGTAAAAATTCAGTGATACTTCGGGTTTGCATGGTTGTCATGTTGTTAAATTCAGAAAAGATGTTATAGAAACAAAATGTAACATCTCTCTGACCTGGACAACGGATAATCAATATGAATAAATCAGGGAAGTACCTCGTCTGGACAGTGCTCTCCGTTATGGGAGCATTTGCCCTCGGCTATATCGCATTAAACCGTGGTGAACAGATCAACGCGTTGTGGATAGTCGTGGCGTCGGTCTGTGTCTACCTTATCGCTTACCGTTTCTATGGCCTGTACATTGCGAAAAATGTGCTGGCGCTGGACCCAACGCGTATGACGCCAGCCGTGCGCCATAACGACGGTCTGGATTATGTTCCTACCGATAAAAAAGTGCTGTTCGGTCACCATTTTGCGGCGATTGCCGGGGCGGGTCCGTTAGTCGGACCGGTGCTGGCGGCACAAATGGGTTATTTGCCGGGGATGATCTGGCTGCTTGCCGGGGTGGTACTTGCGGGGGCAGTGCAGGACTTCATGGTACTGTTTGTTTCTACCCGTCGCGATGGTCGTTCCCTTGGCGAACTGGTGAAAGAAGAAATGGGCCCAACGGCGGGCGTTATTGCGCTGGTAGCCTGTTTTATGATCATGGTGATTATCCTCGCGGTACTGGCGATGATCGTCGTGAAAGCGCTGACCCACAGCCCGTGGGGAACCTACACCGTCGCGTTTACCATTCCGCTGGCGATCTTTATGGGGATCTACCTGCGTTATTTGCGTCCGGGCCGCATTGGCGAAGTGTCGGTCATCGGTCTGGTATTCCTGGTGTTTGCCATTATTTCCGGCGGTTGGGTGGCCGAAAGTCCGACCTGGGCACCGTATTTTGACTTTACCGGCGTACAACTGACGTGGATGCTGGTGGGTTACGGCTTTGTCGCTGCCGTGCTGCCAGTATGGCTGTTGCTGGCCCCGCGTGATTATCTCTCTACCTTCCTGAAGATCGGCACCATTGTTGGTCTGGCGGTGGGTATTCTGATCATGCGTCCGACGCTGACCATGCCTGCGCTGACCAAGTTTGTTGACGGTACTGGCCCGGTCTGGACCGGTAACCTGTTCCCGTTCCTGTTTATTACCATTGCCTGTGGTGCGGTATCTGGCTTCCACGCGCTGATCTCTTCCGGTACCACGCCGAAGATGCTGGCGAACGAAGGGCAGGCCTGTTTTATCGGCTATGGCGGAATGTTAATGGAATCCTTTGTCGCCATTATGGCGCTGGTTTCCGCGTGCATCATCGATCCGGGCGTGTACTTCGCGATGAACAGCCCGATGGCGGTGTTGGCTCCGGCGGGTACGGCGGATGTCGTTGCTTCTGCGGCGCAGGTGGTCAGCAGTTGGGGCTTTGCTATTACCCCAGACACCTTGCATCAAATCGCCAATGAAGTCGGCGAACAATCCATCATTTCCCGCGCAGGCGGTGCGCCGACGCTGGCCGTTGGGATGGCGTATATTCTGCATGGTGCGCTGGGCGGCATGATGGATGTGGCGTTCTGGTATCACTTCGCCATTCTATTTGAAGCCCTGTTTATTCTGACGGCGGTTGACGCCGGTACACGCGCCGCACGCTTTATGCTGCAGGATCTGTTGGGCGTGGTATCACCGAGCCTGAAACGTACCGATTCACTGCCTGCGAACCTGCTGGCTACAGCGCTGTGCGTACTGGCCTGGGGTTATTTCTTACACCAGGGCGTGGTGGATCCGCTGGGCGGTATCAACACCCTATGGCCGCTGTTTGGTATCGCCAACCAGATGTTGGCCGGTATGGCATTGATGCTCTGTGCGGTGGTGCTGTTCAAGATGAAACGTCAGCGCTACGCATGGGTGGCGCTGGTGCCAACGGCCTGGCTGCTGATTTGTACTCTGACTGCGGGCTGGCAGAAAGCGTTTAGCCCGGATGCGAAAATTGGCTTCCTGGCTATCGCCAACAAGTTCCAGGCGATGATCGACAGCGGTAATATTCCGGCGCAATACACCCAGTCGCAGCTGACGCAACTGGTGTTTAACAACCGTCTGGATGCGGGTCTTACCATCTTCTTCATGGTGGTCGTCGTGGTGCTGGGTCTGTTCTCGATTAAAACTGCGCTGGCAGCACTGAAAGAGGACAAACCGACGTCGAAAGAAACGCCGTACGAACCGATGCCGGAGAATGTCGAAGAGATCGTGGCGCAGGCGAAAGGCGCGCACTAATATTCTCTTCACCAACAAGCCCTCTCCTGAGCGGGGAGGGCATTTGTACGCCAGGGAATCACTATGTTTGAAACACTCGCTAAAGCCGGGAAGTATTTAGGGCAAACCGCCCGCTTGATGATCGGTGTGCCGGATTATGACAACTATGTTGAGCATATGCGCGTCACGCATCCGGAACAGACGCCAATGACCTACGAAGAGTTTTTCCGCGAGCGGCAGGATGCGCGCTATGGGGGGAAAGGCGGCGCGAAGTGCTGTTAATTTTTTGCCGGATGAGCTTACGCTTATCCGGCCTACAACTCCTCGAATTATTGTGAGCATTTGCCGTTATAATTAGTCGTCGTTGACCTGATAAGGCGAAGCCGTCATCAGGCAACCTGTACGATAGTCACACCGTCAACGATTCTACTTTCTCAAATGCTGCGCGCAGGGTATCTGGCGTTAACGTTACCGGCAGCGCATGAATAGATTCCACCGGGCGCAGGGTATGCGCAATCACCTTATCGATCTCAGCGCGATTTGCGATATCCACGTCTAACTGGGCCAGCCTGGTGGGGAGATTGAACCGCTGATAAGCGGTGACAAGTTGCGCCAGAACATCATCTTGCCCAAGTAATGCGCTCTGCACCAGAATGCCATACGCCACTTTGGTGCCATGGAGAAACTTCTCCGTTTGCGGGAGGACGGTCAGACCGTTATGGATCGAATGTGCCGCCGCCACACGGGTGTAGCGCTCGCCCAGACCACCAACCATGCCGCCGCCGGCTATAATCGCATCCACCACGTCGCAAAACGCCTGGGTTAGTTCACCACGCTGCTTATCTGCCAGTGCCTGCTCGCTGCTTTCCAGCAGGACGTCGCGGATGGCCAGCGCGCCGTTGATGCCCAGACGTACGGTCAAAGGTAACGTTTCTGGCTGCGGAGCCAGCACCACTGCCTCATACCATTTCGCCAGCGTATCGCCAATACCGGCCAGTAAATACTCTTCAGGCGCGTTGAGTATGATTCGTGGCTCAACCAGCACCAAAAAATTGGCATCGTCGAATATTTCGAAATGCAGC
This sequence comes from Citrobacter sp. wls710, assembly GCF_005281115.1. Taxonomy (NCBI): domain Bacteria; kingdom Pseudomonadati; phylum Pseudomonadota; class Gammaproteobacteria; order Enterobacterales; family Enterobacteriaceae; genus Citrobacter; species Citrobacter sp. wls710. The sequence goes on along the minus strand of NZ_SZXD01000007.1, from coordinate 85,390 downwards.
GCCTGACCGGCATCGTTGTACCAGACGGAAAGCGGCGTCCAGGCCGCGCAGGTGGCGGCAATGGTCGGGATCGCCACGAAAGGTAAATCAAGGCGGCGAGCCAGCGCTTTAGCCGTATCGAGCAGTGTACCGCCGCCCACGCCAATCACGATGCTGCGATCATCTCCCGATTCTTTTGCCAGTTGAGCAACATCGGTTTCGCTGCAATGTCCCGTAAACAGTAGGTGCTTAGCCTCGGCAAGATGAAAAGCCTCTGGCAGATAAGGGCGCGCCGCATCGATGGCGCGCTCACCGTAAACCCAGACAGCGCGTGAGAGTTGGTCGGTTGTGAAAAAATCGTTGAGTCTCGACAAACTGCCGGGATGGGAAAAATAGTTGGCCGGGCCGGTGACGACGCGAATCTCGGTATTACTCATGTTGTGTTGTCCTTTTGGATGTCCTGTCCTGGCAGGTTATATTTATATAGACGTCTGAACGTCTTGATTGCCAAATACTAGCATCGTGCTATAGTGGCTTCAACAACAACATCATTCGCTGGGATAACAATAATGAGTAATAACCCGCTGATTGTGCAAAGTAAACTGCCTAATCTGGGCACCACAATCTTCACGCAGATGAGCGCGCTGGCGCAGCAGCATCAGGCCATTAACCTCTCGCAGGGATTTCCTGATTTTGACGGTCCACACTTCTTGCAGGAACGTCTGGCATATCATGTTGCGCATGGCGCTAACCAGTATGCGCCGATGACGGGCGTGCAGCCGCTGCGCGAAGCCATTGCCGATAAAACAGCGGAGTTGTACGGCTATAAGCCCGACGCGACAAGTGAGATCAGCGTCACGGCTGGGGCCACAGAAGCATTGTATGCAGCTATTACGGCGCTGGTGCGGCCTGGTGATGAAGTGATCTGTTTTGATCCGAGCTACGACAGCTATGCGCCTGCGGTGGCGTTATCCGGCGGCGTGGTGAAACGTATTGCGCTGCAACCGCCGTTATTTCGTGTGGACTGGCAGGAATTTGCCACGTTACTCAGCGAGCGTACCCGGTTAGTGATCCTCAATACACCGCATAACCCATCTGCGACCGTCTGGCAGCGCACTGATTTTGATGCGTTATGGCAGGCGATTAAAGAGCGTGAGATTTTTGTTATCAGCGACGAAGTTTATGAGCATATCTGCTTTGCCGCTCATGGACATGCGAGCGTGCTGGCTCATCCGCAGCTACGGGAACGCGCTGTTGCCGTTTCATCATTCGGTAAAACGTATCATATGACCGGCTGGAAAGTTGGCTATTGCGTTGCACCCGCCGCCATTAGCGCCGAGCTACGCAAAATCCATCAGTACCTGACGTTCTCAGTCAACACGCCGGCTCAGCTGGCGCTGGCGGATATGCTGCGGGAGGACCCAATACACTACCGCGAGCTGCCCACGTTTTATCAGAAAAAGCGTGATGTACTGGTGAATGCGTTACGCGACAGTCGACTGGAAATTCTGCCGTGTGAGGGGACGTACTTTCTGCTGGTCGATTACAGTGCGGTCTCAACGCTTAATGACGTTGAGTTTTGTCAGTGGTTAACTAAAGAAGTGGGCGTTGCGGCGATACCGCTGTCGGTGTTCTGCGCCGATCCTTTCCCGCATAAGCTGATCCGCCTATGTTTTGCCAAGCAAGAATCGACGCTGTTAGCAGCCGCAGAGCGTCTGGTTTCGCTGTAATTATTTCACTGTCCAGGCTTTGGAAAACCGACGGTCGGCAAATAATTCCTGCAGGCCGTTGATTTGTTTCAGTCGCAATACTTCGTCGTTATCCATGCCGAGTTCTTTAGCGATTTTTTCTTCACTCCAGCCCAGTTGCGATAATTCACGTACGATTTCCGACATGGCGTGGATTTGGTGGCGTCCGCGAGCGCGGTTGTGGCGGATTGTCGCCGCCATACGCTCATGACGATTGCGTTGCAGGCAGGTGACGGGCAGATAGCCTTTTAAGCGCGGTTTTAGCGATGCTTTATTTTTACCTAATTCATGGCGATGAAAACCGTCTACTATCTCATATTCTTCCCTAAATGATTCAACGACGACAATCGGCTGCGTGAAGCCATCCGCTTCAATAGATTTCAGCAGCAATTTTTTCTCTGGCGGAGCAACATTGTTCGGGTTGTAGTCGTTGGGATAAATATGGTCGCTTTTAACCCATAGCACGCAGTCTACCGGCTCTTCACGAAAAGGGCTGACGCTATGGATAGCTTTCCGGAATTCATTGATCGCTTCAATACGCTCTTCTTCAGACAGCGCAGAAAGAAAGTCCGTGAGTTCCTGAGTTAGTCGTTGCTGCATAAGATCCCCCATTCCTGGCGTTTGGTTTTCATTCGTTCAGTGTATCGCTGGTAGTTTTTCGTTTTTGTGGGACTGAACGAAAGTGCTCGACACCAGTAATCATTATTCAGGAGTACTTTGCAGATCCTTCTCCATGAGGGGATATCCCTGGAACCAATATCACTTTCCTGACTTTCCGGGATATTGTCCATACCTTTTTTCTTATACCACTGTATATAGACGGCGATTTTGTTGCGGTAATGCTCTGCGGTCTGTTCTGGCATGCTATTCAATAGCAGCATGGCGTACTCTTGCCAGCTTAAATGTTCAGGCTTGAGTATTTTCCTATGGCCATAAAAATGGTTGTCATGACCGGCGTAAATACCTCCGCTTTTAACACCGCTGACGCGGGCGCACATAGCCGCCCATCGCTGAGGCTCAATAACATGGTACAGCCACAGCCCCTGGCGTTGTTCAGGTCCAAAGGGTTCGCAAATACGCATATATCTTGTCGGGACCCCGGCCTGGTACATCAGATTATACAGGGGGTTACACGGCAATTTTGACTGCGCAAACCATGTCCAGATATCGGCTGTTTTCCAGTCATATAGCGGATAAATATACCAGGTGTGTCCACCAGGCGCAGCAGTCGTCCACGGCTTGTCATCGGCAAAACGTTGCTTGCGCGAATTAGCGATGGCCACAAAGCGATTATAGGACTCGTCCGCGCGAATGCCGACCATCATCGCGGCTGGTCGTTTATCTGAATACCAATCAGCGAACTCGCGAACAAATTGTTCAAACGTCATGCCGGGCTGGTAAAAAGAGAAATAATCAGGATCGGTTATGGCATCTTCCGGAGGCTGGCGAACCCACGGCGTTCCCGGTTCCCAACACTGCCATTCAGGTTGATATTGTGAAAGTGAGTTTTGTGTGGTCAGAGGTAACGCGACCCAATAAAAGCGTTCGATGACATCGGAATAACGTTCGCGAAGCGCCTGTACATAGTCGATAGTGCAGGAAAACTGGGCTTCCCAGTCGATAAATAACACGTCGAATTTTTTACCCGTCTGGCGGGCGCTTATGGCTGTCAGATGTAACATCAACCCTGAATCTTTCCCTCCAGAGAAAGAAACGCAAATACGTGGCAGAGCCTCAAGCGTCCAGGCAATACGTTCCTGCGCGGCTTCGAGAACGTTTTGATTCAGTGGTATTTTATAAACAGACATATCAAGTCCATATCCAGATTTTATTATTTACAGATATAATAAATGCTTGCAATAAGATATGCCAATTTCTCAAAGATGCAATGTTTTAATGTATTCATGATTTAAATGACTGTTTGTTAAGTTATACATATAACAGATTTGTCATGAAGGCTTTTTTTAATTTTATGGGCTAATCCTTTTAATATAATCAGCAAAAGACTGGTTGTTAAGCGAGGAACGATTGTACATTAAAAAAAGTTTAACCGGTGGTAATTTAAAATTAATGCTGATTTCTTTCAGGTTAAGTGCAGCGGCATTTTGCTCATAAATGATTGTAGGAATGATGCCAATAAGATCTGTGCTGGCAATAATATTAGTAATGGAAGTCAGTGAGTCACTGCTAAAACCAATTTTACGTTCTGGAAAAAGATCATTCGTTACAAACTGTTGCTCGTGGATACCGGGTTGCGTTGTGCTAAGCAATGTAAATTGCTCCCGCATGATTTCTTCGAGCGTGCTATGTGCAGACATTCTTGGATGACTACCACTGCATACCAAAGTGCATTCAATCTTTTTAAATAAGTTACATACAATAGAGCGGTTATGCACGGGAACCGTAGTTATCACCATATCTGCCTTCCGATACGCCAGTATATTCTCTGCGGTTTCTGCTGACATTAATATATCGTGGTGTTCAACTTCGATATCTGGATTTTTTCTTAGGGCATTGATTAATTCCGTTACCCCCAGTGTGGTGGTGATTTGTGGACTGTAGATAATGAATTTTTTTTTCAGACTGGAGTCATGCATAATATTAATGGTTTGCTCCAGCATATTCAGATTTTGCTCAAGATGATGATGAAGATTGACCCCCGTCACCGTAGGCGTAATGCCTTTACCGGATCGAATAAATAGGGGGTCGTTAAACTGTGTGCGTAGTCGTTGTAATGACTGGCTAACCGCTGATGGCGTGATATACAATGTTTCGGCAGCTTTGCTTATACTTAAATGTTGGTATATACATTCAAAAATGACCAGTAGATTCAGGTCAAACTTTTTGAGGTCATAGAGATTAGCCATCGTTATCTTCCTGTAAAGTTCTGTCAGGTGTAATTTGCATTAAGAATGTTATAAGTAAAATTATTCTATGAGTTTATGTTTGAATACTTAAAGTATGATGTACTGAAGCTAAAATAGCACAACAAGATTATTTTTTACGAGTAAAAAAATCAGTGATGATGAGTGATTGAGATGAGAACGATAACAATCACTCATTTTGTTACCTTTATTTATTTCCCATGATAATGTTTAATTTTTCCTTATCGGGTAACCCGACTTCCTGTTGTAACGTATTGTCTTTACTCATGTAGTAGATGGCTGGCGTCACGTTTGCGCCCAAATCATCCATCAACTTTTGGTTGATATTGAGTATCTTCATCTGCTCGGGCGGGAGAGAGGCCGGAATTTCCAGCTTCATTTTGCCGCCAGAAGCTTCATAGTCATGCCAGGTTTTGGCCGGATCTTTTGCCGACAAGATTGCGACAGCTGTTGCCGGGCTTTCGGGTTTGATTACGCCCACTAACAGCGTACGCAGCTGAACTTTACCGGAATCGATCCATGGACGCGCCTGCTGCCAAAACTGCTTGCAATAAGGGCAGAAGGGATCGGCGAACACGTAGACAATTACCGGAGCCTCTTTATTTCCATCCAGAATCCACGAGGCTTTTTCCATTCGCTGCCACATCTCGCGCCCTGCTGGGGCATAGATCTCTTTTTCTATCAGCGTATTACTAAGATTTTCTCCTTTTTCGTTATACATATAACCGGAGATGGCATGTTTGCCGTCAGGAGTGACATAAATGGTTACTCCCATATCCTGGTATTTACCAAGATAACCTTTCATTCCACCTGGCGCGTCGAAGGGCTTCACGATGGTAATACCCTGTTTCTCAATGGCTTTAACAGGGGTAGGTAGCTCTTCGGCATGGACAATAGCGGGAAGCAAGGATAAGAGTAAGGTACGTTTAAACATTGATTTTCCTTATAAAATCAGAAGGAAAGGGGACTGAATTGCAAAACCTATCACAGCCATAGGTAAGATCGACAGTCTGTCGATTGCCCTTTCTTTAGTTGGGTGATGTAATCCCAATCGCTGTTACGACCTTTGTTAAGGTAATGTAGAGCGCAACACATAGCCAGCTCTGCTGGTACTGACGTTACCTGCGGGTAGCTCGGGTAATGAGGCTCCCTGCATAGGGGGCCTTTTTTACTTTTGTCTTTTAGGTTCGATTGAGTAAGTTGTTAGTTAACGCTTATTGATTTGATAAAGGAAACGCATTAGCCCTTTGAAGAGATTTTCGTTAACTTATCTCTCAACGAAAACACGGAGGAAGTACAGATGTCTTTGATTAATACCAAAATTAAACCTTTCAAAAACCAGGCGTTCAAAAACGGTGAGTTCATCGAAGTAACCGAGAAAGATACCGAAGGTCGCTGGAGCGTCTTCTTCTTCTACCCGGCTGACTTCACCTTCGTTTGCCCGACCGAACTGGGCGACGTTGCAGACCATTATGAAGAACTGCAGAAACTGGGCGTAGACGTTTACTCTGTTTCTACCGATACCCACTTTACGCACAAAGCATGGCACAGCAGCTCTGACACCATCGCAAAAATCAAATATGCGATGATCGGCGACCCGACTGGCGCCCTGACCCGTAACTTCGACAACATGCGTGAAGATGAAGGTCTTGCTGACCGCGCAACCTTTGTTGTTGACCCGCAGGGTATCATCCAGGCAATCGAAGTTACCGCTGAAGGTATCGGTCGTGATGCTTCTGACCTGCTGCGCAAAATTAAAGCCGCACAGTATGTTGCATCCCACCCAGGCGAAGTTTGCCCGGCTAAATGGAAAGAAGGTGAAGCGACTCTGGCTCCATCTTTAGACCTGGTTGGTAAAATCTAAAATTCGCTACGCCTTTCGCGCTACAGGTGCGTTGGCTACGCTTAATCACCCCGGTCACTTACTTATGTAAGTTCCCGGGGATTCATAAGCTTGCCGCCTGCCTGTAACGCGAAATTCTTGCGAATTAATCCTTAAGCGGGTGCGTCGTGCCCGTTTTATTCCAACACCATGATGCAAACGTATTCAGACTGTCTGAACGAGGCCGCTTGCATGATGATGTTTTCAGAGAGGGAAGAAGAATGCTCGACACAAATATGAAAACCCAGCTCAGGGCTTACCTTGAGAAACTGACCAAACCTGTTGAGCTGATTGCTACGCTGGATGACAGCGCTAAATCGGCAGAAATCAAGGAACTGCTGACTGAAATTGCTGAACTGTCAGAGAAAGTCACCTTTAAAGAAGACAATACTCTGCCGGTACGTAAGCCATCGTTCCTGATTACTAATCCTGGCTCTCATCAGGGGCCGCGCTTTGCGGGTTCTCCGCTGGGCCATGAGTTTACCTCGCTGGTGCTTGCGCTGTTGTGGACGGGCGGTCACCCGTCAAAAGAGGCGCAGGCGTTGCTGGAGCAGATCCGCGATCTCGACGGCGATTTTGAGTTTGAAACCTATTATTCACTCTCCTGCCATAACTGTCCGGACGTGGTGCAGGCGCTGAACCTGATGTCGGTACTGAACCCACGCATCAAGCATACGGCGATTGATGGCGGTACTTTCCAGAACGAAATCACCGATCGCAACGTGATGGGCGTTCCGGCGGTATTTATGAACGGTAAAGAGTTCGGCCAGGGCCGCATGACGCTGACTGAGATCGTGGCGAAAGTGGATACCGGCGCAGAGAAACGTGCGGCTGAAGAGTTGAACACGCGTGATGCCTATGACGTACTGATTGTTGGTTCCGGTCCTGCGGGAGCTGCTGCTGCGGTGTACTCTGCACGTAAAGGTATCCGCACCGGTCTGATGGGCGAACGTTTTGGCGGTCAGGTCCTGGATACCGTTGATATTGAAAACTATATCTCGGTGCCAAAAACCGAAGGCCAGAAACTGGCGGGCGCGCTGAAAGCACACGTCGATGACTATGATGTTGATGTTATCGATAGCCAAAGCGCCAGCAAATTGATTCCTGCGGCGCAGGAAGGTGGTCTGCATCAGATTGAAACAGCATCCGGCGCGGTGCTGAAAGCGCGCAGCATTATCATCGCGACCGGCGCGAAGTGGCGCAACATGAACGTTCCGGGTGAAGATCAGTATCGCACTAAAGGCGTAACCTATTGCCCGCACTGTGATGGCCCGCTGTTTAAAGGCAAGCGTGTGGCGGTGATTGGCGGCGGTAACTCCGGTGTTGAAGCCGCTATCGACCTGGCGGGCATCGTTGAACATGTGACGCTGCTGGAGTTTGCTCCTGAAATGAAGGCCGATCAGGTACTGCAGAATAAACTACGCAGTCTGAAAAATGTCGACATCATTTTGAATGCGCAAACGACAGAAGTAAAAGGCGATGGCAGCAAAGTGACTGGTCTTGAGTATCGTGACCGCGTAAGCGGAGATATTCACAGTGTGGAGCTGGCAGGTATCTTTGTACAGATTGGTCTGCTGCCGAACACCAACTGGCTGGAAGGCGCCGTTGAACGCAACCGCATGGGTGAAATTATCATCGATGCGAAGTGCGAAACCAGCGTGAAAGGTGTTTTCGCTGCGGGTGACTGCACAACCGTACCGTATAAGCAGATCATCATCGCGACAGGCGAAGGCGCGAAAGCCTCGTTAAGCTCTTTTGATTATCTGATTCGCACAACAGTAGCATAAAAAAGTAAGACTCACCTGCATGCCAAAACCGCCAGTCATCCGCTGGCGGTTTTTTATTTCCGCGCTTTCAGATTGTCAATTCTTGAAACAATAAACTGTATTAAATATTCATTTAATTAGCCTGATCATTAGTTTCATCAAAAAAAGAATAGGCATTTTCTTTATTATATTAACCTGCACTATGTTTTCATTTCTTGTGTGAATAAATGGTTGGTTAATTCATGGGTGAAATATATGAAACCCTGACGATCTTTGAATCGACAGGGTTATTGTTGCGTGATTTTTTTATTTCTTCTGATAGTAATACGCTGAAAAAAGCTTATTCCGCGCTGGATACAAATGCCTCGACGTTGACAGAGCACGAGTGGCTGCAAGCAGAGTATGACTTCAATGCACTCTTTATCGGGCCGCAGGCGCTCAAGGCCGCACCGTTTGCTTCAGTTTATCTCGAAGAAGATGCTCTTGTTATGGGTCAATCAACCCTGAGTATTCGGGAATTCATGGCAAATATCGGCCTATCTATAAATCACGTGAATAATATTCCTGATGATCATATTTCATATGTATTGGAGTTGGCCGTTTTATTATCGGTAAACGCCCGGGCATCAGCAGAATATCAGACTGTCCTCACTCGATATGTAAATGAGTATATAGTGGTTTGGGTTCCCGATTTTATAGAAAAAATAAAGATAAATGCACAGACCGCCACGTTGAGAACCGTAGCGGGAAAATTGTCTTCTTGGCTTGATGAATTAAACACGAGAGTATCATATGAGCAATGAACCGGGAGTTCTGAACAGACGTTCATTTTTGAAAGGGTTGATTGCCTTTGGCACGGTGGCTGCCCTACCAGGGGGACTGCTGACTTCACGTTGCGCATTAGCGCAACCGCCCATTCCTTTTAACCCGAAAACCTACAAAATTTATCGCAACGCCTGTCCGCGTAACTGCTATGACACCTGTAGCCTGAAAACATGGGTGAAGGACGATGTCATCACCTTTGTGGAAGGCGCGCCTGAGTCAACGTTTACGCATGGAGCACCCTGTGTTAAAGGGTTGAGCTACCCGCGTCGGGTATACAGCCCGGATCGCATTAAATATCCAATGGTTCAGGATGTTCGCGGTAGCGGTAACTGGCGTCGTATTTCCTGGGACGAAGCAATGCAGCGCATTGCGACCAAGATGCTGGAGATCAAAAAGAAAGATGGTTCAATGCTGGGCCTGGCGATGACCAAATATTCCGGCAAATTCGGGGTATTGAACTATGCGGTTGAAGGGATGATGTCTTCGCTGGGTTACACCACCCGTTTTGCCGGAACGCCTTGTTGGCCTGCCGGTATCGATGCCCAGAACTACGATATGGGCGAAATGTGGTGTAACGACCCGGAAGATTTTGTGAAAGCAAAATACATCATCATCTGGGGTGCTAATCCGGCATGGTGCTCAATGCACACCATGAAGTATATCTACCAGGCGCGGGAGAAAGGGGCGAAAGTGGTCGTTATCGATCCGCTGTTAACGCAGACCGCCGCAAAAGCCGATCTTTATTTACGCGTTCGTCCAGGTTCTGATGGTGCGCTGGCGCTGGGTATGGCACGCCATTTGGTGGATAAAGGCCTGGTGGACCAGGATTTCGTCAACAACTATTCTCATGGTTACCCGGAATTCGAAGCCTATCTGCGCAACAGTGTGACCGTTGAGTGGGCGGCTGAAATCTGTGGTTTGTCTGCGGATGTCATTCGTCAATTGGCGGAAGAATTTACGGCGGTTAATCCTGCTACCGTGTGGATTGGTTATGGCATGCAGCGCCATGTTAATGGTGGCGCGAATGTTCGTGCCATTGATGCTTTCGTCGCCATGACGGGTAATATCGGTATTGAAGGCGGCGGCGCTCGTTATGGGCATCTGCATACCTGGGGCTTTAACTACAATGCCATGCTGCAAAAGCCACCGGTAGGCTCCATCGGTATGCCTGGAGCAGCGGGTACAACCAGTGAGTTCGGTTCTGCTGGGGCAGTGGCGCAATATTCCGATCGTTCTCTTAATATCAACCAGACCGCCAAAGGAATTCTGGAAGCCAACGAACCGCCTGTTCGTATGCTTTGGGTTGCCTGTAAGAACCCATTTGCTCAGGATTTTGATCGCAGCAAGATGGAAAAGGCGTTTGAAAAACTGGAAATGGTGGTGTGCGCCGATCAGTTCTTTAATGAAACCGTCCAGCACGCCGATATCGTCTTACCGGTCACTACGGCCTTTGAAGAGTGGAATGTTGATGCCTCCTACTGGCATTACTGGCTCTCTATCAACCAACCGGCCATTAAGCCGATGTATGAGGCGAAATGCGATCTGGAGATTGCCGTTTTACTCTCCCGGACGATAAATAAGCTGGAGCCAGGTTCTTGTACATTCCCGCAGGAGTTCGATCATAAGCGCTGGCTGGACCAGGAATTTAACGACGGGATGGGCAAAATGTTTGGCATCTCCTCCTGGGATGATTTGCTGGATGGCCCGAAAAAAGCCATTTTGCCGAGCTCTGCGGCCTGGTATGACCGTAAATTTAAAACCCCCTCTGGAAAGTTTGAATTCAAATCTGAGCTATGTGAGAAAAATGGCCATACGGCGCTGCCGGAATATAAATCGGAGGCGAAAAGTACACTGCCATTCCACCTGTTTACACCGCATGTGCAGTTCGGTATCCATTCCCAATTTATCAACCTTGACTGGATGCAGGTCTTCTATCCGGAGCCGTTTGTCTATATGCATCCGATTTCTGCAGAAAAAAGAGGCATTGCCGAAAACGACCTGGTGAAAGTGTTTAACACCGTAGGTGAAGTAGAACTGCGTGCGAAGGTGACCGCTAACGTTCCGGAAGATTTCCTGGTGATGTACGAGGCGTGGTTTCCGAAACGGAAATACAACGTACAAAACGTGGTGGCGGATACCCCGGCCGATATGGGGCTGATGAAAACCGGTGCACCGGGTGCGGCGATCCACAGTCAGTTTGCGGATATCATTTTGGTAAGTAAAGGAGCAGCGGCATGAGACGCGCGTTTTTAGTCAATAGCGATAAATGCATCGGTTGCCGTGGCTGCGCGATGGCGTGTAAGAGTTTTAACCAGTTGGAGCCTGAACGTTTCTGGCGCTACGTCTATCCGCTGGATAAAGAAATTTATCCGCATGAAGAGCGGGCGTTCTACTCGCTGGCTTGCAATCACTGTGAAAACCCAGCCTGCCTGGCGGCTTGCCCGGTCGAGGCTTACACCAAACGTGAGGATGGTGTTGTGGTGCATAACCCGGAACGTTGTATTGGATGCAAAAACTGTATCCGTAATTGCCCATACGGAGCGCCGCGTTTCAATGAAGAGACGAAAAAGGCGGAAAAATGCAGCATGTGCTACGAACGCCTTGACGTTGGTATGCAACCGGCATGTGTAAATGCTTGTCCGGTGGGGGCGCTGACGCTAATCGATCTGGATGCCGACCCGATACCCAACAATGCCGTCCAGTATCCGCCGGGGTTCCCACGCATGCCGCAGCTTAATCCGGGCACGCGTTTTATCCTGGCGCGTCAACCGAAGCAGCCGGAGGTCAAGTAATGGAAAAGTATGAACTTCCTCTGGTCATTTTTACCGTACTGAGTCAGATGTCGGTTGGGATCACGCTGATTTTGACGCTACGCAAGCTGCAAGGAAAACTGGAAAGCAAACGCTTGTACTGGCTGGTTACCGGTCTGGTTCTGGCGGCTGCGTCCGTGGCAGCGATCCTGCACCTTGCGCATCCGGACCGTGCCTACAACGCCCTGATAAACCTGCAGCACGCCTGGCTAAGCCGTGAAATTCTTGGCGCAACCTTATATGGCGCGGCGGTGGGCGTGACGTTCCTGGCAAAAGGGCACAAGGTTCCGGCTGTTCTGGCGTCTGTCCTTGGGATTGCGCTGGTGGCGGTACAGGGTATGACCTATGCCGCACCGGCGATGGTGGCGATCGCCAACGGTCTGACGATGCTGCTGTTCTTCATCACCGTGTGGGTTATGGGTTGTGCGGCGATTCCGCTGCTTAATCTCGCACCTGCCATTGCCGCATTACGCCAGGGAATTGTTGTTTGTATGGCGGTCATGATCGCAGCCCCAATTATCTGGTTAAGCGGCGGGACCATTATGCAGATGACCGCGCATGCCTGGCTGACCTCGCCGCTTTATCTGGCGAGCCTGGTTTGTCTGGCGCTGGCCTTTGTGTTGAGTCGTCAGGGCGAACGTCGGGCAAAAGCGTTGTTTGTTCTGCTGTTTGTTGGCGTAATCCTCAGTCGTCTGACATTCTTTGGCGATACGGTCAGCACCATCGTGAATATCGGTCATTTGTATTGATTGCACGGTAATAAAAACCCCCTGTCAGATGTTAACCTGGCAGGGGGTTTTTACAGCAAATCAGACGTTATTAACGAACAACCAATACCGGCAGAGTAGCATGGCGGACAACGCTGGAGGCATTTGATCCGAGCAGGTGGGTACTGATGGACGGGTTACGCGACCCAATGACCACCACATCTGCATTCAACTCTTCACCCAACTCGTTGACCACGTCACGGACGCTGCCAAAGCGCACGTGTTGTTTAATGCGGGAGGGATCGATGCTGAAGTGACCGACCATTGTTTGCAGACGCGTTTCCGCTTCGTGCTGCAGATGCTCTTCAAAACGACGAACGTCTGCCGCAAAGCGGTGCAGGCTTAAGCTCGCTGAGCCTGGCAGCACATGCAGCAGATGGATAACGCCGTTTTCCTGTGCCAGGAATTCTGCATGGCGAATAGCCTTGTCACTCAGTTCCATTTCGAATACATCAACAGGCATTATGATTGTGTTGTACATAAACATTCTCCTTGTCATTACATGAACACATAACAGCATAGTATTAAAAATGATTCTGTCAGTCACGGCACAGATTTATGTTTTGCGAACAGGAAATAACGCGAGGGTAGGGAGATGAGGAGTAACCGGAAAGAGGATGCAGATGCATCCCCTGCAAGATAAAGCGAATAGCTTTGATAAGACAGAGTTAGCGCAGGTAGTCGCCCGCAGCTTCTGGTTGGTACTCAAGTTCGATGACTTCGAGGTGTGTTGAGGTACCGCCCGGCAGTTCCCAGTGAATGGTGTCGCCAACGCGAAGACCCAGAAGTGCCGCGCCAACAGGCGCCATGACGGAAAGCTGCGTGCTGCTGTCAGTCATGTTGGCCGGATACACCAGGGTACGCACACGGACTTCGCCATCACTCAGATTGCGGAATTTCACGCGGCTGTTCATGGTCACGACATCGTGCGGCATGGTTTCTGGAGAACACATTTGCGCGCGATCCAGTTCAGCGTTCAGGGCGTCGGCAATCGGTAAACCAGCAAACGCAGGTTGCTCCAACAGGCGGTCAATGCGTTCCGCATCGAGGTCGTTAATGATGATAGTTGGTCTGGACATTTATTACTCCATGTCGTCGATACTGCGGGTGCGCAGGTAAATAATCCCAAAAGAAAACCCTCACCGTCAGGCGGCAAGGGTTTAGCTTTTATGATGATACTGAGACTTACCCGATGTTTGAAGTGATTTAGTTCACATTCAGGTAAATCATCAATATTGTCGCGTATGCTGTGATTTTAGCCGAAAAACGTGATCGTTCTCCAATTTGCATTATGCTTTTTAAGCGCTCGTTGCGGGTGCGTCAATACAACTCAGTGTTCCGCTACAGGAGATCTCATGAGCCAGTACGACAAACTTACCTTAAAAGACGGCAGCTATTTGCATTTTAAAGACTGGGGAAGTGGACAGCCCATCGTGTTCAGCCATGGTTGGCCGCTGACGGCAGATGCGTTTGAGGATCAGATGCTGTTTCTTGGGTCGAAAGGATTTCGTGTGATCGCCCATGACAGGCGCGGACATGGCCGCTCGGCCCAACCGTGGGATGGCCACAATATGGATCAGTATGCTGACGATCTGGCTGAACTTACCGCGCATCTCAATCTTAAAGATGCCGTGCACGTTGGGCACTCTACCGGCGGGGGGGAAGTGGCGCGTTACATTGGTCGCCATGGGACGCAGCGGGTGGCAAAAGCGGTGTTAATTGGCGCGGTGACGCCCATCATGATCAAGACCGACTTTAACCCGAATGGCGTGCCGAAAGAGGTGTTTGATGGCATCCGGGAAGGGGTAGTGAACGATCGCGCCGCCTTCTTCTATGAACTGACCGCGGCATTCTATGGTTATAACCGTCCGGGCGCGAAAGAGTCGAAAGCTGTCCGGGAAAGTTTTGTTGAACAGGGCTTACAAGGGTCTATCAAAGCGTTGTACGACTGCATTCATGCGTTTTCAGAAACAGACCTGCGTGGCGACCTCGAAAAAATGACCATCCCGACGCTGGTGATCCACGGCGATGACGATCAGATTGTCCCGTTTGAAACCTGCGGCAAGGTCGCGGCAGAAATATTGCCGGACGCGCAGTTGAAGGTGTATGCCGGTGGTTCTCACGGCATTTGCACCACCCATAAACAGCAGATCAATGGCGATCTGCTTAACTTTATTCAGTCGTAATCTTTAACGGATTGTTCTACGCTGATCCTCTTTTTCCAGGGAGATGAGCGAAGCATAATTCGTGCTTAGCTGACGTTAACGACACCAGAGAAGGCTATGTATTTCTATCAACCATCACAGGGGCACGGCTTACCGCACGACCCGCTAAATGCCATCATTGGACCGCGCCCCATTGGTTGGATTGCATCGCGTGATAGCAACGGGCGACATAATCTGGCGCCGTACAGTTTCTTTAACTGCTTTAACTACCATCCGCCGATTATTGGTTTTGCCAGCAGCGGCTGGAAAGATAGCGTGCAGAATATTGTCGAAACCGGTGAGTTTGTCTGGAACCTGACCACCCTTGAACTGGCTGGCGCGATGAATGAAACGTCTGCCAGCTTGCCGCACGGCGAGGACGAGTTTTTTGCCGCTGGGCTGAGTAAAGCCGACAGCCGGATTGTCGGCGTGCCGCGCGTGGCGCAAAGCCCGGTTAATTTTGAGTGCCGCTTATCGCAAAGCCTACAACTGACTACCGCTGATGGCTCACCGGTTGATACCTGGCTGGTATTGGGGGAAGTGGTAGGCATTCACATAGACGAAACGCTCCTGGAAGACGGCATCTATCAGACGGCGAAAGCGAAACCGGTACTGCGTGCTGGTGGGCCAACGGCGTATTATTCGATCAGTGAAACACACCGCTTTGATTTAGTTCGCCCGGACGCCCGAGCAAAACGCTAACCATGCAGACCGACGCCAGGCTGCGGCGTCGGTCGCTATTTTCAATATCCTGCCTTGTCGATAATAAACTGTTTACCGCAGTTACCCGGATGCGGCTGCGGTAAGAATGACTGCGCAGATAGCGGTTGATTGATGGTGTCGGCTTTCAGGGATAGCTGGATCTCTGTGAGATAAGCCGGATTGCCGTGGCAGCTTAGCTTCACGGCTTTGATGTTCTCTTTGCCCCAGCTTTTGGCGATAGCGGCGTCAAATGCGTTGCGGCTGACGGTTTTACCGTAGTTATCCGCGAGGAACTTGCCCGCTTCACTGTTCTTAACCTCATTATTCAGCCGCACCATCGTGCCAAAGTATACGTCGGGATCAAAACCAAAACAGGCGCCGTGTTTGGCATACTCGTAGCGTTCCAGGCAGGATGTTCCGCCAGCCCCGGGCATCACCGCGCTCAGTTTCGCCGCACTCTCGAGTGACAGGCCGGTTTCAGGTGCTGCGCATTTACGGCTGGCACGCGCTTCAGGCAGGTTAGGAATGGGTCGCGTTGCGCAGCCAAAACGCATCCAGCGGCGGTTATCTACTCCGCGAGCGGCGATCGATTTTGGCAGGCTGGGCCACAGGCCGTGAACGGTCAGGAAATCAGCTTTGTCCGCGCTCTCTTTTTGCAGACGACATTCGTCAGGCTCCTGACGATTACGCTCGTGTTGGCTTTGACAGAAACCGGTTTGCCAGGAAAGGGCCAGCACGTAGCGGTCAAAATCAGCGTACTGTTTTGCCTGAAGTTCATCGGCCTGAGCCGCAGAAACCGGGAGCAGAAGTGCTGCCAGTAAAGAAGAATAACGCCACGTTGATGTCATGATGATTTCGGATACTTATATAAATTCTGAATATCATCTATTTAATCATAAAAAATGCCAGTCAGGTTTAGCTGACTGGCATCATTTTCATCAGGCGTGAGCAGGAATGATTAGCTCCACATTGCCAGAATCGGCCAACCGACCAGCAGAAGCATAGCGATGTAGATAACGCCGAAGATAGCTCCCAGACGCCAGTAGTCTTTGGACTTCACATAACCACAACCGTAGATGATAACGCCAGGGCCTGTTGCATACGGAGTCAGGCAGCCCATGATACCGATGGACAGCACCAGCAGGATACACAGATGTTCCATTGGAACGCCTGGGATACCTTTACCGACCGCCAGAATAACCGGCAGCATGGTGGCGGTGTGTGCGGAAAGGCTGGCAAACAGGTAGTGAGCAAAGTAGAACACCAGCACTAGCACGATCACGGTCGCGTTAGGCGAGAAACCTTCCAGGTGCGTGCTCATGGTGTTAGCGAACCAGTCGATGAAGCCTGAACGGGTCAAACCATTTGCCATAACAACCAGCGTGGCGAGGTTAACCAGGGTGTTCCATGCGCTGTTATAGCGGGTAATATCTTTCCACGGTACAACGTGCAGCGCCAGCATCAGGGAAACGGCCAGCAGACCCACCGCGGTGGCATCAATCAGTTTACCCCCGAAGACCCACAGACCCAGGCTGAGCAGAACCAGACCGATCAGGGTTAGTTCTTTACGCGTCAGTTTACCCATGGTTTTCAGTTCTTCACCGGCCCATGCGGCAACTTCAGCACTGTGAGTGACTTCTGGTTTGTACAGAACGTAGGACAGCCACGGCGCAACGATCAGCAAAATAATACCGACCGGCAGGAAGCTGAGGAACCATTGCAGCCAACTGATTTGAATGCCAGCAATTTTGTTGACGAATTCCAGACCCAGTACGTTCGGCGCCGCGCCGGTCACGAACATAGAGGAGCTCAGGCTGGTACTGATGACCATCATCCACATCAGATATCCGCCGATACGGCGCGCGGAAGGATCGTTCGGGAATGATTTAAACAGCGGCGGCAGGTTTTTGATAACCGGGAATACGGTACCACCGGTACGCGCGGTGTTGGACGGTGTAAACGGCGCCAGCAGGATGTCGATAATAACAATCGCATAGCCCAGCGTCAGGGTACGTTTACCCATGAATTTCACCATGAACAGCGCGATACGACGACCCAGGCCGGTAACTTCATAACCCAGTGCGAAAATAAACGCGCCAAACACCAGCCACACGGTGGTGCTGGAGAAGCCCGCCAGACCCCACTTCAGCGCTTGCTTACCCGCTTTGAATGCCGGGTCGGCCAGCTCGGAAGCGTCAAACAGCAGATAGTTACTGCCGATAACGCAGATCGTCACGGCGATAAAGCTGATTGCCGTTGCCGGAATTGGCTCCAGAATCATCCCGACAATCATGGCCACGAACACGGCAAAATAGTGCCATGCCTGTGGGGGCATGCCATCAGGGACGGGGATAAGAAACATGACGCCCATGACTACCAATGGGGCCAGTAACTTCCAAATTTTATCTTTTGCTAAAGACATGTGTGTGATTCTCCGGAAAGGATCTTTAATTGTGATAATGATGAACTTGTGAAATCTGAGCTAAGAACCATGTGACGATCAGCAGATCGGCGCAGCCTCCAGGACTGAGGTTGCGTTCAATGCACTGTTGGTCGAACTGGCGTAGGTATTCGAGATCGGCAGGGGTACGAATCCCGCCTTGTTGCAACAACGTGGAGGCCTGCTGCTGTAACCAGCGCAAACCTTCTGCGCCACCACGGGAAGCCACGTTGGTGTCGCCGTTGATAGACATCAGCAGCAGTAACGTATCGAGTAACGCCAGTTCAGGATCGCGGCCCTCAGCCAGCAGCGCACGGTAGTGCGGCAGAGCATGCTGAATGACGAGGGGATATCCTGCTTCTGCTTCGCCGCGTGCGCCGGTTAATCCCAGTTGCTGATAAAGACGTTGGCCGGCCGTGAGTTGTTGGTTGTTCTGGCGCAGTTCGCGCTCGGTCAGGCCACGGCAAAATGTTGCTGCCGTAGAGCAAAGGGTTTCAGCGGTAACGCTCAGGCGGAGCTGGAGCAGGCGGCCAATGGCGGCGCACAGCAATCCCAGCGAGAAGATGCTGCCTTTATGGGTGTTCACTCCGGCAGTGGCGCGAAACATGTCGGCTTCGCAGGCCATGCCCAGAGGACGCAGTCCTTGCAGGACATCTTCCGGCGACTGCTGTGCGCTAAATGCGCCGTATTCGATAAAACGCGGCAGCCATGTCTGAATCGCTTCAGCACTGCGATAAAAATCTTCCAGCGCCATATCTTTATGCGCGCCGTTATTAATACGATCCACCAGACCCGGTTTGGGCGACAGGTTGACTTCCGTCAGCATGGAGCGCCACGCCAGCGTGGCGTAAGCGTCAGGCAGATCCAGAGGAAGGACTGCGTTATGAGTTGATGTTGCGGGAATCGGCATCATGCAGCAGTGCCTCCATCTGAGTGAGTAAGTCGGAAAGCGCGTGAGTTTTACCCCGCGCGCATTCGGCAGCGCTTTGCTCGCACAGCAGACAGCGGCGGGCAGGGAGCGCGAAATGACGCCGGGACAGAATTTCCCCTTCAGGGTTCAGGACGTCGATGTCCCATAACCGTCCCAGCGGATGTGAATGCTCAAGTCCGATAGTAGCGAGCTTGAGGTCCTGGGCCGGAGCCTCAATGGCCAGCAGGCCTTCCGGTCCGCTGGCAGAGACCAGCGCAGTTTGCTCCCTGACAATCCAGGCGTTTTTTTTCGCCAGCGCGAGCAGGGCGGTGACGCCGTGATTAAAGATGCGACGGGTTAATTCGCTGTCTTTAATCGGACCTGGCGCGACCACGGTAAACGAGACCAGTGGCGCGTGATGACGCGTGAGCCAGGCATGCTGCCTTGCTTGTCTCTCATCGCGGCTGGCGAGCAGCTCGGGGATGGAAACCGCGTGGCAGGTGGCGTGTTCAGGGAGCAGGTGCATGGTTTATTCCTTCACCTGATGCACAACGTCAATTACCGAACCATCGCGGTAGCGCACAACGGCAATTACGCGATCGGTAAATTCGATGGCGCGCGGTTGACCAGTTAGCTGCTGGGCACGTTCGCGCAGCCATTCAATCGACACCACTTTCATGCCAGCTTCTTGCAGGCGTTCCGCCAGTTCAGGGCGAGCAGGGTTGACGGCGATACCGTGGTCGGTAACCAGAATGTCAACGCTGGAACCTGGGGTTACGCAGGTCAGCACGTTATCTACCAATGTCGGGATGCGTCCACGAACCAGCGGTGCGACGATGATAGAAAGCGCTGCGGCTACAGCCGTATCGCAGTGACCACCGGAAGCGCCACGCAGTACGCCGTCGGAGCCGGTCAGTACGTTAACGTTGAAGCTGGTATCTACTTCTAATGCGCTCAGTACCACAACGTCCAGACGGTCAACGGATGCGCCTTTCGAGCCCCAGTTAGCGTACTGGTTAGCGCTGATCTCAATGTGATTTGGATTGCGGGCCAGAGATTTCGCGGCGGCACTGTCGAAGCTTTGTACATCCAGCAGTTTGCGGATTAAGCCTTTTTCATGCAGATCAACGATGGTGGCGGTGATGCCGCCCAGCGCGAAATCGGCATGGATGTCACGGCTACGCATTTTGTCTTCCAGGAAACGGGTAACGGCCAGAGACGCGCCGCCGGTTCCTGTCTGCAATGAGAAGCCTTCATTGAAGTAACCGGAGTTAGCAATGACGTCTGCCGCGCTGCGGGCGATCAACAATTCACGCGGATTGGTGGTCATACGGGTCGCGTCCGCACCAATTTTGTCCGCATCGCCGACCTGGTCGATCTGGACGATCAGATCCACTTGATCCTGGGTAATGCTGGCCGGGTTATGCGGATAGGTCAGCAGCTGTTCTGTCAGCAGGACAACTTGTCTGGCGTTTTCAGCATCGACGCGGGCATAGCCCAGTGAACCGCAGCACGCTTTACCGGTATAACCGTTAGCGTTACCAAACTGGTCGCAGGACGGTACGCCGAGGAATGCGACATCAATGTTGATCTCGCCACTTTGCACCAGGTGTACACGACCGCCGTGGGAGTGGATTTGCACTGGCTCAGCCAGCAGACCACGAGAAATCTCTTCTGCCAGCGGGCCACGCAGCCCGGAGGTATAAATTCGGCTGACCACGCCCTGACGGATGTGCTCAACCAGCGGCGCGTGGCAGTCGCTCAGTGAGCTTGAGGCCAGCGTCAGATTTTTAAAGCCCATGCTGGCGATGGCGTCCATCACCAGGTTAATCGTCAGATCGCCACCGCGAAATGCGTGGTGGAAAGAGATGGTCATACCATCCTGTAAACCTGAACGACGAATAGCGTCTTCCAGATTAGCGCACAGCTTTTTGTCGCGCGGTTTTTGCGCCTGCAATTCTGCTTTTGCGGTGCTCTGATAAGCGGAAAGCTCGCTTTCTGCATGACGGCTCCAGGTCGCCACGCGATCCTGGCGTTGAGACTGTTCGATTTTCTGCGTCATTTTTTTGCCTTATTCTTCGCGAATGCCGGAAAGTTCTGCCCGGGAGATAACCAGAAGGGCGCGCTCGATAACCGGGCTGTCGACCATCTTGCCGTTCAGGGAAACCACGCCACGACCTTCGCGGGCGGCAGCTTCAGCGGCTTCCACCACCAGACGGGCGTGAGCCAGCTCTTTGCTCGTCGGGGCATAGAGGTTATGCAGAAGTTCAATCTGGCGAGGGTTGATCAGCGACTTGCCGTCAAAACCCAGCTGCTTGATGTGTGAGGCTTCGTGCAGGAAACCTGCTTCGTTGTTGGCATCGGAATAGACGGTATCGAACGCCTGAATACCGGCAGAGCGCGCAGCCTGCAAAATAGAGCAGCGGGCAAACAGCAGTTCAGTGCCTTCCGGGGAACGTTCAGTACGCAGGTTACGCACATAATCTTCTGCACCCAGTGCAATGCCGATCAGGCGTTCTGAAGCGTGGGCGATTTCTACCGCGCGGGTAATGCCTAACGGCGACTCGATGGCGGCTAACAGGCCGGTGCTGCCGGGCTCACGTCCGCAGGCGTTTTCGATGCGCAGGATTTCGTTTTCAATGTCGATGACATCCTGTGCGGTATCGGTTTTCGGTAAACGCACGATGTCAGCGCCGCCGCGCACAACGGCTTCGAGGTCGTTGATGCCCCATTCGGAGTCGAGGGCGTTCACGCGCACGATGGTTTCAACGTCGTGATACAGCGGATGCTGCAGCGCGTGGTACACCATGCGGCGAGCGGTATCTTTTTCACGCAGCGCGACGGAGTCTTCCAGGTCGAACATCAGCGCATCAGCCGGGTAGATAAACGAGTTGCTGACCATGGCGGCATTGGCGCCCGGTACGAACAACATGCTACGGCGGGTACGGGTTTTACGTTGTTGTAAAGGTTCGGCAATCACTGGCAATCCTCCCATGGCAGTGCCGGAATACCGCCAGCGCGGGCCAGTAGTGCTTCCAGTCGCGCACGTAAAATGCAGTCCAGTGCGCCTTTATCATCAACATTTAATTGCACGCCGCGTACGTTGTAGCGGGACAGTACGTCCAGAATGGTGGCCCGAATGGCATCACCGAACTGCTTTTCGACGCTACTGTTAACCTGCAGGTCAATATCCTGCGAATCGAGTGGGGCGATGCGGATCATCACATCACCGGACTCGAGTGTGCCTGCGACGGCTGCCTGGTTTATTTTCATTTTTCACCTGTTGCTAATGCGGGGGTATTTTGGCGGACTGCCGCACCCGATGAGGCTCGTTCAACCATGCTTTGCAGATAGCGCAGCGTGGCGTCAGGAACCAGGGATGCGATAGCCGTGAGATCTTTTTTAACCAGCAGCTTGCGCACCCAGGAGGCGGAAATCGGCATCTCCTGGAAGCACAGCCGCTCAATTTCCACCAGTTCAATCGGTGGGGCGGGAAGCGTTGGGGTCTCCAGCCAGTAACGCATATCGTTGTTATACTGGGAGGTGACGGTGCAATACGGCTCGGTACCCACGAAACGGTGCGTAACGCCGAGAGCCGGGGCCAGGTACTGGCGGAAGATTTTCAGGTCTATTTCGGTGTAGCAGTGGTTAATAACGCTCTGCTCTTTGATGAAGTAGCACGGGAACGTGGCGCGGGAAATGATGTATTCCGAACCGCGATGCACGGTTAAACGCGGAATGTCTTTTGTCCCTTTGAGTACCAGATCCAGTCGGTCTTCATACGGAAAACGCGAGGTATCTTCTTTCACCAAAAACAGATGCAGCCAGTCACATTGCGCGGCCGCCTGTTGGATCAGAAAACGATGACCGTTGGTGAAGGGGTTGGCGTTCATGACGATACAGCCAATTTTTTTCCCTTCATGACGCTGTTTTGCCAGCGATTCGGCGTAGCGTTTCAGCCGTGTGGTGCTGTTTTCCATCAATACCATAATGCCGGGCACGCTGGTGAGCGTGGAAAAGCCACACTGTTTAAACAGCGATTCGTACTCGGTTTTGGTATAGATGAAGAGGTGCGTACAGTGGCGCTCATAGGCGAGGTTGATGAGTTCTGTCGCCAGCGTCAGCGCCAGGCCTTCACCGCGCACGGACTCACAAATCGCGACGCACTTAATGATATTTCCGGCGATACCGCCACAGGCAATCAGGCGATCGTCACGGGTGACGGTGATAAATACTTCGACGGTGGTATCAACGCTCAGATCGTTCTCTTTCAGAAATTGCGCGATAGCCGCCATCTTTTTATTTTCTGAGCGTTTAACTTGCGTGAATATATTATTACCGAACATAGTAAATAGAGCCCCGATGCTATATTTGTTACTGGGTTTCTGTTTTTGTTGCTCTGATTAGCAACCTGATAACGTTTCGTTTGCAATTGAAGGGAATGGTTTTTTATTACGGAGTATTTCTTTTTTTCCCTGCTGCATACATCGTAAGGAGTATTTTGGAGGTAATTTTTGATTTATTTCACAATAAGTTAGAAGGTTTTAATGTGTTTTATGGTTTTAAGTTTTTTAATTAATTTAACTCGGAAATAGCGCGCGGTTTTAATTTGTTTAATTGATTTAAGGTGGGGAATCTGCAACGATCCTGTTTTATACCGTGACTTTTAAATAAAACATTTTTATTACAACTACAATAGAAAATAAGTTTCGGTAACGTCGGTGAGGAAAAATTATGGCAGAGCAGAAAAATAAAACACGGTTTCCTTTTTTTCGCAGTCTGGCGTTTCCGTTACGCATCTTTCTGCTCATTCTGGTCGTTTCTGTTCTTATTATCGCAGCGTTAGCACAATACTTTACCGCCAGTTTTGAAGATTATCTGACGACACACGTCCGTGATATGGCAATGAACCAGGCCAAAATCATCGCCTCTAATGACAGCATCATCGCGGCGGTGAAGCATCGTGATTACAAGCGCCTGGCGACTATTGCCGACAAACTACAGAGTGGGACTGATTTCGACTATGTCGTTATTGGAGATACGCACTCCATTCGTCTTTATCATCCGAACCCGGAAAAAATTGGTTATCCGATGCAGTTCACCAAGCCTGGCGCGCTGGAAAAAGGTGAGAGCTACTTTATTACCGGTAAAGGATCTATTGGGATGGCAATGCGCGCCAAAACTCCTATCTTTGATGACGATGGCAAAATCATTGGCGTGGTCTCAATTGGCTATCTGATCAGTAAAATTGACAGCTGGCGATCGGATTTCTTACTGCCAATGGCTGGGGTATTTATCCTGTTGTTGTTGGTACTTATGCTGCTCTCCTGGTTTTTTGCTGCCCATATTCGTCGGCAGATGTTAGGGATGGAACCTAAACAAATCGCGCGGGTGGTGCGTCAGCAGGAAGCGCTGTTCAGCTCGGTGTATGAAGGGTTGATTGCCGTTGATCCTGACGGATATATCACCGCGATTAACCGCAGTGCGAGGAAAATGCTGGGGCTGTCATCGCCGGGTCGAAAGTGGCTGGGCAAACCGGTAAATGAAGTCGTTCAGCCAGCGGACTTTTTCACCCAGCAGATTGCGGAACAACGCCAGGATGCGATGGTTAATTTTAATGGGTTGAGCGTTATCGCCAACCGTGAGGCGATTCGCTCCGGTGACGAACTGCTCGGCGCCATTATCAGTTTTCGTAGTAAAGATGAAATTGCTACCCTTAATGCACAATTAACGCAAATCAAACAGTATGTTGAGAGCCTGAGAACGCTGCGTCATGAGCACCTGAACTGGATGTCGACCATTAATGGCCTGCTGCAAATGAAAGAGTATGACCGGGTGCTGGCTATGGTTCAGGGAGAGTCACAGGCACAGCAGCAACTGATTGACAGCCTGCGCGGCGCCTTTGCCGATCGTCAGGTGGCGGGATTGTTATTTGGTAAGGTACAACGTGCGCGGGAACTGGGTCTTACGATGGCCATTGTTCCTGGCAGCCAACTGCACCAACTGCCTGAAGGGTTGGATAGCACAGAGTTTGCAGCAATTGTTGGCAATCTGCTTGATAATGCATTTGAAGCGAGTTTACGCACCCAGCAAGGCAACAAAGTCGTCGAACTCTATTTGAGCGACGAAGGGGATGATGTGGTCATCGAAGTTGCCGATCAGGGATGCGGTGTGCCGGAAGCATTGCGTGAAAAAATATTTGAACAGGGTGTAAGCACCCGTACCGATGAACCAGGCGAACATGGCATCGGTTTGTATCTGATTGCAAGTTATGTGAGGCGCTGTAACGGGGTGATTACGCTCGAAGATAACTCCCCTTGCGGCACCTTATTTTCTTTATTTCTTCCGAAAGTGAAAAAAAATAATGACGGAACCATTAACGCTACTGATCGTTGAGGATGAAACGCTACTGGCGGAAATGCATGCTGAATATATCCGCCATATACCCGGCTTCAGCCAGATATGGCTGGCGGGTAATCTTGCGCAGGCAAGAATGATGATTGAGCGTTTTAAGCCCGGTTTGATTCTTCTTGATAACTATTTACCGGACGGTAAGGGTATTACTTTGTTGCATGAGTTGACCCAGGCGCGCTATCCGGGCGGTGTGGTCTTTACCACGGCGGCCAGCGATATGGAAACGGTCTCCGAGGCCGTGCGCAGCGGCGCGTTTGATTATCTGGTCAAACCTATCGCTTACGAGCGATTGGGGCAGACGCTTACGCGGTATCAACAGCGCAGACGCATGCTGGCAGGCAATGACAGCGCCAGTCAAAAGCAGATTGATGAAATGTTTAACGCCTACGCGCGCGGCGAGCCGAAAGGCGATTTGCCGACCGGGATTGATGCGTTAACGCTGAATGCGGTGCTGAAGCTATTTGCCGATCCGACGGTACATCATACTGCGGAAACGATCGCCCAGGCGCTCACCATCAGTCGTACGACCTCCAGACGCTATCTGGAGTACTGTGCCAGCCGCCATTTGATTATCGCGGAGATTATTCACGGGAAGGTAGGCAGGCCGCAGCGTATTTATCACGGCGGCTAAATGCTGATTTCTTAAGTAGGCCGGATAAGATGCTTTAGCATCGCCATCCGGCAACGGGGTTGAAATGCCGGATGCGGCGTAAATGCCTTATCCGGCCTACATTTCGCTGAAAGTCAGCCGCCAACAACGGCTGAAGAAGAGCCTGGTACCATCACTTCGGTGGCGATAATCACCACCAGCAGTCCGACCAGTACCGGAACCGAGGTACGTTTCACCACTTCGAACGGAGAAATCTTCGCCATCCCTGCGACAGCCACAACCACGCCGGAGACCGGGGAAATTGTGCGCCCAAGGTTAGAAGCCTGAAGCATCGGGATAACAAGATAAGCCGGGTTAATGCCGGAAGAATGTGCCAGCTTAGGGATCATCTCAACGAAAGCATAGAACGGGGCGTTACCGGAGCCTGTAGTCATTGCCGCCAGCATCGTCAGGATCACCAGCACCATCATCAGAATAATGCTTGCTGAGCCAAACGAGGTGGCGATAGAAATCAGGCTTTGAATAAAGCCGATGGTGCTCAGCCCCTGGGCAAAAACACCCGCTGCAACGAGCAGCATTACTACGTTGGCAAAGGCATCCGCCATGCCACGGTAAGCGACTTCCAGACCTGAAAACACCTTTTGAGTGTTGAATCCACGAACAAATTCCAGAACGGCGGCGATGAGCATGCACAGTACCAGAATCGTAATGATGTGCAGCTGTGGACCCCATTTACCATCAAAAATCAGGACGCCTACGATCGGTGTAAACGGCAGGATGGCGTAAAAAGACGGCGCGGTAGTGGTGATTTCTGCCACGTCTAACATTTCGTGAGAAATGTTCTCTTTTTTATCCAGGTAGCGCTGCCAGAAAAAGTGTGCGATCGCCATAGCAATGATGGCGGCAATGGAAATTGGCAGCGTGGTTTTAAACGCGAAATCAATCAACGGCATTTCTGCGGCTTTTGCCGCCAGCACTACATCACCGGATGTCGGTGAAAGAATGATTGCAGCGGGGGAGGCACATATGGCCGCCGCGGCGCCACGGCTGATCCCAACGTTTACCATGATCGGGAACAGCGTTGCCATCAGCAATACGCCCAGGCCGGTAGCTGACGAGACTGCCAGCGACATCAGACAGGCGACAAAATAGGCGGCAATCATCAACAGATAAGGTGAGTTGATATATTGCAGCGGTTTGGAGGCCAGCTTAACTACCATATCGTTCGCGCCAATATGCGTCATGTAGGCGGCAAAACCACACAGCATCATAATCATCATGCCGAGATCGCCACCGCGGCTCATCAGCAAAATTTTAATGTATTCAACAATGTCTGTAGCAGTATAGCCTGTCGTTGCTGCGCTGGAAGGCAGAACTTTATGTCCCATCACCGCACTGATAATCAGCAAAACCAGACCGCCAACAAACAGTACGCCAGTGGCGGAATAACCTTTGATGATGTAGCGCGCCACACCCACAATAACCACAACCCCAATAAGGAGTTCAATAAATGTCAACATTGTTTCCCCTGTCGCATTGCTGCCCAGAAAGTAAAAAAACTAAAAAAAGTAAAAAGTGGTGACAGAATGTGCCTAATAAACCGATAACTATTGCTGATTGAAATCAATAAAAATACGGATTCAACCGATGGCCAGACTGTTTTTTCAACATCGTGGTTTAAAAAAGAATCTCCCCGGCAAAAACTGTGAAACGCATTGCTGTTGTGTGTATTTTGATATTAAAATGTTAAATTGTTGTTTCTTTATTTGCTTGTCACGTTTGAAAAGAACAATTTAATAGCAATTAAGAGAAACTTATTCCTGTAATAAAGCCCAGTAAATAGAGGGGAATCATCTTATAAGCATTATCCAAAGAATATTCTGATTTTTTACTTGCGCATTTTTGTTAAGTTAACATTAAGGTTGAGTTTGCTACAATTGCTAATAACTCCCAGGATGGTAATTAAGTTGTGATTGTCGCTAAACGATATTTTCTCATTTTTTCATTTCTTTTTATTCAGTTAGCTTTCATTCCCCAGGGGGCTGCTGAAGATAAAGGCTGGTTTGCCACGTTTAAAGATAATGTCAGTGAAACCTGGCAGCAGCCGGAACATTATGATCTGTATGTACCGGCTATTACCTGGCATGCCCGTTTTGCTTACGATAAAGAAAAAACGGATCGCTACAACGAGCGACCTTGGGGGGCAGGATTTGGCCAATCCCGCTGGGATGATAAAGGAAACTGGCACGGGCTTTATATTATGGCCTTTAAGGATTCCTACAATAAATGGGAACCGATTGGCGGCTACGGCTGGGAGAAAACATGGCGTCCGCTGCCTGATGAAAACTTCCATACCGGCCTTGGCTTTACTGCTGGCTTTACCGCGCGCGATAACTGGAACTACATACCCGTGCCGGTGCTGTTACCGCTGGCGTCAATTGGTTATGGTCCGGCAACGTTCCAGATGACCTACATTCCAGGAACCTATAACAATGGTAACGTCTACTTTGCGTGGTTACGCTTCCAGTTTTGATAGGCTACCTGTAGTGTCAGTCAGGTATTAAAAATCATTAAAAAACAGATAGATGGAAACTCTCACTGAAAAATAACGCGACATTTATCACTTTTTGATAAAGTTCGACTGGACAAAGCGCACCACAATTGTTGTACTGATACCCGACACAGCATTTGTGTCTATTTTTCATGTAAAGGTAATTTTGATGTCTAAGATTAAAGGTAACGTTAAGTGGTTTAATGAGTCCAAAGGATTCGGTTTCATTACTCCGGAAGATGGCAGCAAAGACGTGTTCGTACACTTCTCTGCAATCCAGACCAATGGTTTTAAAACTCTGGCTGAAGGTCAGCGCGTAGAGTTCGAAATCACTAACGGTGCCAAAGGCCCTTCTGCTGCAAACGTAATCGCTCTGTAAGCATACGACAGCAAGCATTCAAAACCCGCTTAATTGCGGGTTTTTTTCGCTCTAATGTGCCGGAGAGGCAGAAACCAGCCAGAATGCCAGAGCGGTCATCGCAAATGATCCCAGTAGATTAACCAGCACATTCACCATAGCCCAGCCAAAGCGTCCTTCCTGAAGTAAAAATACGACCTCTGCCGAGAAGGTGGAGAACGTTGTCAGCCCGCCGCAAAAGCCGGTAGTAATCAGAACCTTCCACATTGGATCGATGTTTGTCATACGATTAAACCACGCCAGACCCATACCAATGATAAACGCGCCAAGTAAGTTTGCCGCCAGTGTACCGAATGGAATAGCCTGATGCAGTGGGTTGAAGCGCATGCTCAACATCCATCTTGCTACGCTACCTGTACCACCACCGATAAAAACCGCTAAAAGAAGTTGTAACACAGCTAAATCCTGCTATTTGATTGTATATAGGGTGAGTGTAACGCTGAATAATCGTTGTTGGCGAGCCTGACAAACTTTTCTGGAGGGAATATGTTCGTTGCAGCAGGGCAGTTTGCCGTGGGACCTTCGTGGGAAAAGAATGCAGAAACCTGCGCCTTATTGATGTCCCAGGCCGCAGGAGAGGGAGTATCGTTGTTGGTATTACCGGAGGCGTTGCTGGCCCGTAACGATATTGACCCTGACCTGTCAGTAAAGTCAGCACAATTGCTGGAGGGTGGGTTCCTAACGCGTTTACTCCAGGAAAGCGCGCAAAATGAGATGACGACAATCCTGACGATTCATGTTCCTTCTGTGCCAGGCCGGGCATTTAACATGTTGGTGGCGTTACGAGGAGGCCGGGTGGTTGCCCATTATGCAAAATTGCATCTTTACGACGCGTTCGCGATTCAGGAGTCGCGGAATGTCGATGCCGGAGACGCCATAGCGCCGCTGCTGGACGTAGACGGATTAAAGGTAGGGTTGATGACCTGCTATGACCTGCGTTTCCCTGAGCTGGCGTTAGCGCACGCTCTGCAGGGGGCAGACATCCTCGCTTTACCTGCCGCCTGGGTGCGGGGAGCACTAAAAGAGCATCACTGGGCAACATTGTTGGCGGCAAGAGCCCTGGATGCCACTTGCTATGTTATTGCGGCTGGAGAATGTGGTAATAAGAACATTGGTCAAAGCCGGGTCATCGACCCCTTTGGCGTGACCATTGCCGCAGCGGCAGAAACGCCGGCGCTGATTATGGCCGAGGTTTCAGCAGAGCGGGTGAAGCAGGTCAGGACCCAACTTCCGGTATTAAGTAACCGACGCTTTGCGCCACCGCAATTATTATGACGTTTTTTTAAACAAGGCTTGATTCACCTTGTTACAGATTGCTATTGTGTGCGCGCGTCGAAAGGCCGTTAATATTCTCAGGTTAATATGGCGCTTTATGCAGCCTGGTTTAAGTTAAGAAGGTATCTATGGGTGAGATTAGTATTACCAAACTGCTGGTGGTTGCCGCACTGGTCGTTCTGCTGTTTGGTACCAAGAAGTTACGTACACTGGGTGGAGACCTGGGAACGGCAATTAAGGGCTTTAAGAAAGCGATGAACGACGATAATGCCGATGCCAGAAAAGAGGCTGATGGTAGCGTTCAGGCGGAAAAGCTCTCTCATAAAGAGTAATGTCAGGAGCATGATGCTCTTACTGTGTGCTCTGTATGAAAAAAACCGGCAATTTGCCGGTTTTTTTATTGCTGAAATGTAAGTGAGTATTACACGATTACTTCACTTCCAGCCCTTTGGCCTGCATGTCAGCGTGGTATGAAGAACGAACGAATGGGCCGCAGGCTGCATGGGTAAAGCCCATCGCCATGGCTTCGGCTTTCATCTCGTCGAACTCATCCGGGCTGACGTAGCGTTGCACTGGCAGGTGATGGCGGCTCGGCTGTAAATACTGCCCCAGCGTCAGCATGGTCACGCCATGGCTGCGCAGATCGCGCATGACTTCAATGATTTCGGCATTGGTTTCACCCAGACCTACCATCAGACCCGATTTAGTCGGGATCTCCGGGTGCGCTTCTTTGAAACGCGCCAGAAGCTTCAGCGACCAGTTGTAGTCAGCTCCCGGACGTACGTTACGGTAAATACGCGGTACGTTTTCGAGGTTGTGGTTAAATACGTCCGGCGGTGTGGCCGTGAGAATATCCAGCGCGCGATCCATACGACCACGGAAGTCAGGCACCAGAGTTTCGATCTTAATCGACGGACTTTTCTCGCGAATAGCAGTGATACAGTCAGCAAAGTGCTGAGCACCGCCGTCACGTAGATCGTCACGGTCAACGGAGGTAATGACGACATAGCGCAGCGCCATGTCCGCAATGGTCTGAGCCAGTTTCAACGGCTCGTTGGCATCAGGCGCAACCGGACGGCCATGGGCAACGTCACAGAATGGGCAACGGCGAGTACAGATTGCGCCGAGGATCATAAAGGTTGCGGTTCCGTGATTGAAACATTCAGCCAGGTTAGGGCAGGAAGCTTCTTCGCAGACAGAGTGCAGGCCGTTTTTGCGCATTGCCGCTTTGATGCCCTGGATGCGAGTGGAGTCCGCTGGCAGTTTTATTTTCATCCATTCCGGTTTACGCAGCAGGGCTTCACGCTCTGTTGCCACATTTTTAACCGGGATAAGAGCCATCTTATCGGCATCGCGGTATTTAACACCGCGTTCCATCACAATGGGTTTACTCATAGCTTGCGTGTTCCAGTTGCGAATTACGAAGGAAAGCGTTTCAATTCAAGGGAATGTTGCATTTATCAACTAATTTTGAATTAGTGATACGCAGTATATCATTGAAACGGGCCAGAAAGCAGCCTGACAGGCTGGCAAAATGTAAAATAGTTGTTGTTTTGTGCCATTTGCCACAACATATGCCGTGGCAAAGTATGACCGCATTTTTAGTCCGCAACGTATTCGTGCGGTGGGTTACCCAACAGCGCCAGAATGTTGGCCAGCAGGCGTGGGCGAATGCTCTCAGTGGTGGCCGCGCTATCCCATTGCGATACTTTTGCCATTTCCATTCCGGCATAACCACAAGGATTGATACGCAGGAAAGGCGACAGGTCCATATCCACGTTGAGCGCTAAGCCGTGAAATGAACATCCCTTACGAATACGTAACCCTAATGAGCAGATTTTCTTCTCACCGACATAAACGCCAGGCGCGTCGGCTCGCGGGTGGGCGTCGATGCCAATTTCCGCAAGGGTATTGACGACAGTTTGCTCCAGCAGCGTAACCAGCTCGCGAACACCCAGTTTGCGGCGTTTCAGGTTCAACAGCACATACATGACCTGTTGGCCCGGTCCGTGGTAGGTCACCTGACCACCACGATCGCTCTGAATCACCGGAATATCTCCCGGCATCAGTACGTGCTCGGCTTTACCTGCCTGACCCTGAGTAAAGACAGGATAATGCTCTACCAGCCAGATTTCATCATGACTGTTTTCATCGCGGGTATCGGTAAATTCGTGCATGGCCAGAGAGACTGGCTCGTAAGGTTGAAGACCGAGCTGGCGGACCAGAATTTTATCCTGATACAAAACGGCATCTCCGTAGATACTCACACAGAGTAGAGAATGTTAAAGAGGGGAAAAGTATATCACAGGAGGAAGAGGTTACCCGAGCGGGGATGCAGCGGGTAACCGACAGGTTTTACAGCACCATGCGTACGATATCGATATTACCTAATTCTTCGTACAGCGTTTCAACCTGCTCAATGTGTGTAGCAGTGATGGTGATAGAGACCGAGTGGTAGTTGCCTTTGCTGCTCGGTTTTACCGTCGGAGAGTAATCACCTGGCGCATGGCGCTGTACCACTTCAACCACCTGATCAACCAGCTCAGGCAACGCCTGCCCCATTACTTTGTAAGTAAATGGAGTAGGGAATTCAAGCAGTTCGTTAAGTTTGGTTTTCATGTCAGCTCCGGCGTTACATCAAAAAATAATAACTCCCACAGCGCGTGGGAGTTATCTGGATACCTAGTATATGGGGACGTAAATCACACTTTCAAGTGTTCGATTTTTAGCCAAACCAGTGGTGGAACATTAATTTAATGTAATCAATGATTTTCCCAAAGAAGTTGCCTTCCGGGATTTCCGGCAGCACGACCAGTGGGCGCTGCTCGATGGTTTTGCCATCAAGCTGGAAGTTGATAGTACCGACAACCTGGTTTTTCTGCAGCGGCGCGTGCAGTTCAGTGGTGTTCAGCACATAACTTGCTTTCAGATCTTTCATACGGCCGCGAGGAATGGTCAGGTAGACATCCTTATCGACACCTAACGATGCGCGATCGGTGTTACCAAACCAGGCGGGTTCTGAGGCAAATTCTTTACCCACTTTCAGCGGGTTGACGGTTTCGAAGAAACGGAAGCCCCAGGTCAGCAGTTTTTTGCTTTCGGTTTCGCGACCTTTATAGGTGCGACCACCCATTACGGCGGAGATCAGACGCATCTGGCCTTCGGTTGCGGATGCAACAAGGTTATAGCCAGCTTTATCGGTGTGACCGGTTTTGATACCGTCGACATTCAGGCTGTTATCCCACAGCAGACCGTTACGGTTTAACTGACGAATGCCGTTAAAGGTGAACTCTTTTTCTTTATAGATAGAGTATTCATTAGGCACATCGCGAATCAGCGCCTGACCAATCATCGCCATATCGCGGGCTGAACTGTACTGACCGTCAGCATCAAGACCATGAACGGTCTGGAAGTGGGTGTTTTTCAGACCCAGCGCGTTCACATAGCTGTTCATCAGGCCGACGAAAGCGTCCTGGCTACCGGCAGCGAAGTCAGCCATCGCCACACATGCGTCGTTCCCGGACTGCAGGTTAATACCACGGATCAACTGAGAGACAGGAACCTGCATGCCTGGCTTGAGGAACATCAGCGATGAACCTTTAAAGACCGGGTTACCCGTAGCCCATGCGTCATTGCCGACGGTGACCAGATCGGTTTCTTTGAACTTCCCGGCTTTCATCGCCTGGCCGATGACGTAGCTGGTCATCATTTTGGTCAGGCTGGCGGGGTCGCGGCGAGTGTCAGCATTCTGTTCTGCCAGAACTTTACCTGAATTGTAATCAATCAGGATATACGACTCCGCATCGATCTGCGGAACGCCGGGGATCATGGTTTTAATATTCAGGTCATCGGCATGGGCAGCAGAGAGAGTAGCTGCGCAGAGAGCCGCGGTGAGCGCCATACGCTGCACGAAACGAGCGGAAAAAGTGGTCTTCATGGTCTGAACTACGACGTCCGTGATGAAATTAAAAAAAGTGCCCTACTATAGCAAATGCATAACGGGCAGGCATCTGACTTTCCGCGTGACTTTGTTAATGTCATTTACGGAAATTGACAATTCAGATACCCGGTTTACGTTATTACATGCCGGTGATGAAGGACTGTAATTGTGCCTCGGATTGAAGACGCTGCTGCAATGAGGAGGCTTCAGTTTTGCTGGCGAATGGCCCCATCTGAATACGCCATACCGCGCCGTTTTGCACTACCCGTCCTGGGACGCCAAACTGCTGACTTAAGCGCTTTTGATACTGCTGAGCTCGGGTTTGATCGCTAACGGCACCGACCTGAACGACATAGCGTCCGTTGGTCGCAGCGGCTGGCGCGGCAACGGTCGCTGGCGCGGTTACCGGGGCAGTTGATGCCGCGGGAGTGGTGGTTACAGGCTGTGGCGCAGGCGTGGGTTCACTGCCTTCAAGCACACCAGCTGCAAGCGTTGTCGGCGCGCCGAGGAAACCACTGCTGTTGACTGGCGCACCGCTGGCATCCTCGCTTTTCAGCGTGGAATTGCTGATAGGACGGATGTCATTTTGCGGCTGGCCCGCATCCGGTGCGGAAGACATAGTGCCACCACCGCTTAAATCAGGGCGAGCGGGCAGGGCATAGGTTTGTTTCGCCACGGTCGTACAGGCCATACCCGGTCCGGATAATGAACCATCCTGAGCGACGATGATCGGGTCGATACGCACTTTGGTGTTGTTAGACGTGTTCAGTCGATCGGCGGCGGCACGTGAAAGTGAAATTACACGATCGTTGCCATAAGGGCCGCGATCGTTAATGCGCACGACGATCATCCTGCCGTTTGCCAGGTTGGTGATTCTGGCATAGCTTGGGATCGGCAGCGTCGGGTGCGCAGCGGTCAACTGCATTGGGTCAAACGCTTCACCAGACGCGGTTAAATTGCTTCCAGGCTCCGCATCATAAATAGCGGCAAGCCCGGCCTGGCTAAAGCGGGAGGGATCCTGGACTATTTTGTAGCTCTTACCATCACGCTGGTAGTCCTGATTCGCCGTTGGGTTCAGGGGTTCAAAGCGCGGATCGGCCCCGCTGATTTCAACAATCGGACCATTACACACCGCAGGCTGCGGCGCGACAGCAACCTGTTGCTGACCATCATCATTCGAACACGCCGCGAGCATTCCTGCTGCGATGCAGATACCAAGCCACTGCTTACGCATTGCGTACCCCTTACACGCTTTTCGACAACATTTTTCTATGGGTGTGGATCGACATAACAATCCCGAACCCGGCCATCAGCACGATCAGTGCCGAGCCTCCGTAACTGACCAATGGGAGTGGAACCCCAACCACAGGGAGAATACCGCTCACCATACCAATATTTACGAAGACATAAACGAATAATATCAACATTAAACCACCCGCCATGACGCGGCCAAAGGTGGTTTGTGCGCGAGCCGCGATCCACAACCCGCGCATAATCAGCAAAATGTACAGCGTCAGCAAAATCAAGATTCCCACCAGACCCAGCTCTTCCGCTAAGACGGCGAAGATAAAGTCAGTGTGGCGTTCGGGTAAAAACTCAAGCTGCGACTGCGTACCGTGCAGCCAGCCTTTACCGCGTAATCCGCCGGAACCAATAGCAATTTTAGACTGAATAATGTGATAGCCCGCGCCCAGCGGATCAGTTTCAGGGTCGAGTAACATCATGACGCGCTGACGCTGGTAGTCATGCATCAGGAAGAACCACAGTATCGGAATAAACGCGGCGACCAAAACGACTGCCACACCGATTAAGCGCCAGCTCAAACCAGAAAGGAACAGGACAAACAGGCCAGAAAGGGCAACCAGAATTGAGGTGCCGAGGTCAGGCTGAGCGGCAACCAGCAGCGTGGGCATAAAAATCAGCACCAGCGCAATCGCGGTATTTTTTAGCGATGGCGGGCAGACGTCGCGGTTGATGAAGCGTGCGACCATCAGCGGCACGGCAATCTTGGCGATTTCAGAAGGTTGAAAGCGCACGATCCCCAAATCCAGCCAGCGCTGGGCGCCTTTGGAAATAGCGCCGAAGGCGTCAACCGCCACCAACAGAATGATGCAGAAGATATAGAGATAGGGCGCCCAACCTTCATAAACCCTGGGCGGAATTTGCGCCATCACCACCATGATGACCAGGCCCATCGCGATCTGGCCGACCTTACGCTCCATCATGCCAATATCCTGGCCGCTGGCGCTCCAGATGACCAGCGAGCTGTAGACCAGCAGAGCCAGCAAAATAAGCAACATTGTGGGATCGATGTGGATTTTGTCCCAAAATGTTTTTTTGTTCGGATTATCCGTCACGATTATTGGTCCTCAGCTGCTGCAACCGCTGGGTTTTCCGCAGGCAGATTGGTGTTGTTGTCGCCCAACATAATGTGGTCAAGGATCTGGCGCATAATCGTCCCTACAGCCGGACCCGCACCGCCGTTTTCAAGGATCATGGCGACAGCGACCTGGGGGTTATCGTAAGGTGCGAAGGCCGTCATTAACTTGTGGTCACGTAAACGTTCGGCGATTTTATGCGCGTTATAGGTTTCATTAGCTTTCAGGCCAAAGACCTGTGCGGTACCGGATTTCGCCGCAATTTTGTATGGCGCGCCAGCGAAATATTTATGTGCAGTCCCGTTAGGGCGGTTAGCGACGCCGTACATACCGTCTTTGGCGATTTCCCAGTAACCGGAATGAATATCGCCAACGGGCGGTTCGTGCGGCTGCACCCATGGGACTTGCTTGCCGTTTTCTGCCGTGCTCATCAGTAGATGCGGGACTTTTACCAAACCGTCGTTGATAAGGATCATCAGCGCTTTACTCATCTGGATAGGGGTTGCCGTCCAGTAACCCTGACCGATGCCGACCGGAATGGTATCACCCTGGTACCATGGCTTTTTAAACCGTTTTTGCTTCCATTCTCGGGTTGGCATGTTTCCGGAACGTTCTTCGGCAAGATCGATGCCCGTATATTGACCGTAGCCAAACTTGCTCATCCACTCGGAAAGCCGGTCTATCCCCATATCATAGGCGATTTGATAGAAAAACGTATCCGCGGACTCTTCCAGAGAGCGGGTGATGTTCAGGTGGCCGTGACCCCACTTTTTCCAGTCGCGGTAACGTTTCTCTGAGCCGGGTAACTGCCACCAGCCCGGATCGAACAGACCGGTATTGCGAGTGATGACGCCTGCGCTTAACGCAGAAACCGCAACGTAAGGCTTAACCGTCGACGCTGGAGGATAAACGCCTTGCGTGGCGCGGTTAACCAATGGGGTATTCGGGTCATTGAGCAACCCGGAGTAATCTTTACTGGAGATGCCATCCACAAACAGGTTGGGGTCGTAGCTTGGCATGGAGACCAGCGCCAGAACGCCACCGGTACGCGGGTCGGTGACCACCACGGCGGCGCGGCTCCCCGCCAACAGCGTTTCAATATACTGCTGGAGCTTCAAATCCAGCGTGAGATAAATATCATGCCCGGCCTGCGGCGCGACCTCTTTAAGCTGACGAATGACACGACCGCGGTTGTTGACTTCAACTTCTTCATAGCCGGTCTGTCCATGCAGCACGTCTTCATAATAGCGTTCAATACCGAGCTTACCGATATCGTGCGTCGCCGCGTAGTTAGCCAGTTTGCCGTCTTTGTCCAGGCGGTCCACGTCTTTATCGTTGATCTTCGATACGTAGCCAATCACGTGGGTCAGGGCGGAACCGTAAGGGTAGTAGCGGCGTTTATAGCCTTTGACTTCAACGCCAGGAAAGCGATATTGATTAACGGCAAACCGTGCGACCTGAACTTCCGTCAGGTTGGTTTTTACCGGAATAGAGGTGAAGCGGTGTGAACGGGCGCGCTCTTTTTTAAACGCGGCAATATCGTCGTCCGTCAGATCTACGACGTTGCGCAGCGCGTCGAGCGTATCCTGAATGTTGTCTACCTTCTCCGGCATCATTTCAATCTGATAAATGGTGCGGTTAAGGGCAAGCGGAATTCCGTTGCGGTCATAAATAATGCCGCGACTGGGAGGAATAGGTACCAGTTTAATGCGGTTCTCGTTCGAACGTGTCTGATAATCAGTAAAACGAACGATTTGCAGATTATACAGGTTGGCGATCAGCACGCCGGTCAGCAGCAAAATCCCCAAAAAAGCGACCAGCGCCCGGCGCACAAACAGCGCGGACTCAGCCGAATAGTCGCGAAAAGAATTCTGTAGTTTCATCCGCTGCTTAATCTACTCAAGAATCAATGATCACTCACGGTGATAAGGATGGTTGGTGGTAATGCTCCACGCCCTGTACAGACTCTCCGCTACCAGAACCCGAACAAGAGGGTGAGGAAGGGTTAACGCAGAGAGTGACCAGCTTTGTTCCGCCGCTGCTTTACAAGCGGGAGACAGACCTTCCGGCCCGCCGATCAGCAGACTGACGTCGCGGCCGTCCAGTTTCCAGCGCTCCAGTTCGGTCGCCAGCTGCGGCGTGTCCCAGGGTTTGCCCGGAATATCAAGGGTGACGATGCGGTTCTTGCCTGCGGCGGCCAGCATCTGCTCACCCTCTTTATCGAGAATGCGTTTAATGTCCGCGTTCTTGCCGCGTTTTCCTGCCGGGATTTCGATCAGCTCAAAGGGCATATCTTTCGGAAACCGACGCAGATACTCGGTAAATCCGGTTTGTACCCAGTCAGGCATTTTCGTACCCACAGCGACAAGTTGCAGCTTCACGCATTAACTCCAGAGTTTTTCCAGTTCATACAGGCGACGGCTTTCTTCCTGCATCACGTGGACAATCACATCGCCGAGGTCAACGACGATCCAGTCAGCGACGTTCTCGCCCTCCACGCCGAGCGGCAGCAGGCCGGCAGTGCGGGACTCCTGAACAACGTGATCTGCGATGGACATAACGTGACGGCTGGACGTGCCAGTGCAGATAATCATGCAATCAGTGATGCTGGATTTGCCCTGAACGTCTAAGGCGATGATGTCTTGACCTTTCAGGTCATCAATTTTGTCGATTACAAAATCCTGGAGTGCTTTACCCTGCAAGTGTTCCCCCTGGGTGAAAAGAGTTAAAAACGTCTGTTAGTATACCTGAACCAGAGGCGATATCGGGACAAATGTCTCCGAAAGCGCTTTTGAAGTGCGCTATCATCCCACCCCACGCCACAGAATGCATCGCCATTTTTGTAAAACAATTTCTGCAAAGCTCTGAAAGGCGGGAAAAGTCAGGTTGCGGAGGATAACAGCCTGTCAGGGGGTGTCAATGGGAGAGAGGGCCTTCGGCAGAAAAAACCGCGCATTCACTCCCCGTCATGCCATACGGCTCGGCTGTTAAGCACTTTCAGTACCGCGAAATCGTCACATAAATCTATCGCGCTCCAGCAGCCTTGTTCGACGCGGAAATGCCACATTGCCGCAGCCGGCATGGACAGCAGGCGCGCAATCAAAACGCTCAGCACGCCCTGATGACTCACCACCAGCAGATTTTGACTCGCTTTATAATCGGCAAGCTGGGCAATGAAGCGTTCAACCCGCTGAGAAAATGCCTGAAAGCCTTCGCCATTTGTTGGCGTTGCGTTCTGCCAGTCGTTACACCATAAGGCGTAATTTTCAGCGTCTTCACGTGCTAAATCGCGATGGTGGCGCATTTCCCAGTCACCAAAAAACATCTCATTCAGCTCAGGCATAATACGTACCGGGAGGTCGCGATCGCCTAAGATCAACCGGGTTGTATGGCGGGCGCGTTCGAGTTCGCTGCAAAGCACGTTGTCAACGGGAAGATTATGTAACAACTTGCCCACTGTTTGCGCCTGTGCGATCCCTCGCTCCGTTAGCGCAGTGGGAGCGTGGCCGCTGTATAATCCGGCGACATTGGCGTCGGTTTCGCCATGCCGTACTAACCAGAGTCTCATGTTTTCCTCGTGAAGCTATTCGCACAAAATATGATGTTTGCCCTGATTGCGCAGAGTTTTTTCACTAAAATACCCTTTTTTACATGGAGCGGCACGATGTCTTTATTGAAGAGCGCGCATGGTGGTAATACCCGAGAAGCCGCCGAATTGTTGGGTATCTCGCCTGAACAATTGCTGGATTTTAGCGCGAATATTAACCCGCTGGGTATGCCAGCAAGTTTAAAACGCGCGATTATCGACAATCTGGACAGCGCGGAGCGTTACCCGGATGTCGATTACGATCAACTGCATACGGCACTGGCGGATCATCATCAGATTCCGGCCTCGTGGATCCTGGCCGGAAACGGTGAGACCGAGTCTATTTTTACCCTGGTGCATGGCCTCAAGCCAGGCCATGCGATGATCGTCACGCCCGGGTTTGCGGAATATCGTCGGGCGTTGCAATGGGGGGGGTGTACGATTCATGAATTTGCGCTGCGTGAAGAGGATGGTTGGCAGCTTACCGAGGCCATCCTCGATGCGTTAACCCCAGAACTGGACTGCCTGTTTCTCTGTACACCTAACAATCCCACCGGATTACTGCCCGATAACCACCTGCTACACGAGATTGCTACCCGTTGTGAGCTGCTTGGGATCACTCTGATCCTTGATGAAGCATTTATTGATTTTATTGCCGGTGAACCGGGGTTTATCCCGCTGCTGCACGGGAATCCACATATTTGGGTGCTGCGCTCGCTGACTAAATTCTATGCGATACCGGGATTGCGTCTGGGGTATCTGGTCAACAGTAACGAACACGCCGTTGCA
Organism: Citrobacter sp. wls710; assembly: GCF_005281115.1. Classification (NCBI taxonomy): domain Bacteria; kingdom Pseudomonadati; phylum Pseudomonadota; class Gammaproteobacteria; order Enterobacterales; family Enterobacteriaceae; genus Citrobacter; species Citrobacter sp. wls710. The sequence continues at coordinate 44,511 of NZ_SZXD01000007.1, read as the reverse complement.
CAGATGCGTAGCCAACAAATGCCGTGGTCAATTAATGCGTTTGCTGCCCTTGCAGGCGAGATTATTTTACCCGATAGCGCCTATCAGCAGGCGACGTGGAAATGGCTGGAGCAAGAGGGGGCGCGGTTTGATCAACAGTTGCAAGCACTGTCCGGCCTGACGGTGTATCCCGGCCGGGCAAATTATCGTTTATTACGCTGCGATCGGGCGAATGTTGATTTGCAACGCGCCATGCTCGAACAATATGTTTTGATCCGCAGTTGCGCCAACTATCCAGGGCTGGATACGCGCTATTACCGGGTGGCAGTTCGCAGCATGGAAGAGAATAACCGACTGCTGGCGGCATTACGCAAGGCGCTTAGCGGTACAGCCCTTGTTGATTGATATAGTCAAGCACAGCGCCTGGCAGTAAGTCGTCGCACGGCTCGCCTTTTTCCAGGCGTTCGCGGATCAGCGTGGCGGAGATATTAAACCACGGCGTTTCGGCCAGGTAAATTTTCCCGCAGGGCAGGTTGTGCAGGTCTTCCGGCGAATGGGTCAGATGATCCTCCAGCCACTGCTGGTGCTTTTCCTGCGCCATTTCGAGTGGATAGCCCGGGCGTCGGCACACAATAAGATGCGTGTTACCCAAAATCGTGTGGTAGTCATGCCAGGACGGAAAGGTTAGCAGCGAGTCCTGACCAATAATAAACGCTAACGGCACGTCCGGACCTTGCTCTTCGCGCCACTCTTGTAGCGTTTGTGCGGTGTAGGAGGCGGTATCGCGTTTCAGTTCGCGTTCATCCAGAGAAAACAGCGGCTTATCAGCAATGGCCAGTTCAACCATACGCTTACGTTGTTCGCCGGATGCTTCGGGTTGCGCGCGATGTGGCGGCACGTTATTGGGCATGATGATGACCCGGGAAAGGCCAATCAGATTCGCCAGAATTTCAACCGGTTTAAGATGACCATAATGCACCGGATCAAAGGTGCCGCCGAACAGAGCCTGCAATGATTTCATATCAACCATCAATAAAAACATCGGCCAGCGATTTATGGCAGAGCAAAAGGGAAAGTCCCTCAAGTTCTGCCCACACTGACTGACCATAGTCTTGTTTAAGCGTAATTTCCGTACGTGTTAACAGCGTCACCGCCTGACGCAGCTGTGCCGGATTTAGCCGGTTAAGCGCATCTCCCATCATGCCACGGCGATTTTGCCACACACGATGTTTATCAAACAACGTGCGTAAGGGCGTATGGGCCGACTGCCGTTTCAGGTTGACCAGCAGCAGCAATTCGCGCTGTATCGTACGCAGTAAAATAACCGGCTCGCTGCCTTCAAGGCGTAACTGTTGCAGGATGTGCAGAGCGCGCTTGCTTTTGCCCATCAGCAACGCATCCACCCAGTGGAATGGCGTAAAGTGCGCAGCATCGTTAACGGCTTTCTCCACGCGAGGCAGCGTGAGTTTGCCATCAGGCCACAGTAATGCTAACCGCTCAAGTGCTTGCGCCAGAGCTAACAGGTTACCTTCATAGCAATAGCACAATAGCTGATTGGCTGCGTCATCCAGTTGCAGGTTGTTAAGTTTCGCTCTCGCGGCAACCCAGCGCGGTAGTTGTGCTTGCTCCGGTGTCTGGCAGCTAACCTGAACCGCGTTATTCGCCAGCCCGGTATACCATGCGCCGTTTTCCTGTGCCTTAGTCAGTTTGTTGCCGCGAACAATCAGCAGCAGATCGTCATGAAGCAGAGTGACCAGCGACGCGAGTTGTTCGTTAATGGCGGCATTGGGGCCATTTTCAGGCAACTGCAAAAGCAGCGTTTGACGACTGGCAAACAGGCTCATCGCCTGGCAGAGTGAAAATATTTCTCCCCAGTCGGTGCTGGTGTCCAGAGTAAAAGCGTGGTGTTCTTCGAATCCTTGCGTTGCGGCAGCCAGACGGATGGCATCCTGGCTTTCCTGCAATAAAAGGGGATCGTTGCCCAGTAGTAAATACGCCGCGCGCAGCCCTTCATTGAGCTGTGCGCGGAGTTGTTCAGGGTACAACTTGAGCATCAGTTACCCAGCGTGGTGGAAACACGTGCTGGAGATGACGCAGGCGCTGCGGCTGGCGTCGCTGCTGGCTCGGCATCCGCACTGGAGGACCGAGTGTCGGCCAGATGTACGCTTGGCAGCTTACGAATCAACTGTTCTGCCGCTTTGTCGTACATCTCTTTGATGATCATGTCCTGCTCGTTATCCTTCGCCAGCGCAGCCTGAGAGTTATCAAAGAACGAACGATAAACTTTGGTGCTGATGGGGTAGATATCGTGTCCTGGAATCAGCACGGTAGCACTTACGGACATCACCATCTGGTACTCAGCCGTTTGACCGTTCTGGAATACCGACGCGGTATCCTTTGAGATACTCACTGCTCCCAGTCGTAAGGACGTCACATCTTTACGCATTGAACCGTCTTCAAGCAGCGTAACGCCGTTCAGACGCAACTGATTACGAACCGCGCGGCTTAACGGGCCGTTCGGATCGCCAGAGTTCAGGATCATGGTTTTCATTGAGGGTGGAACCTGCGTAGTACTACGCAGATGCCAACCGCACCCGGCGGTGACCAGCACCGCCAGAGATAACAACAATGTTGTCAGAAGTCGCACGCTTCCTCCCGCGCTTAGCCAACGACCAGATTGAGGAGTTTACCCGGTACATAAATCACTTTACGTACGGTAACGCCATCAAGATATTTTGCCACCAGGTGTTCCTGGCCAGCACGTTCACGAACCTGTTCTTCGGTGGCGTTTACCGGAACGGTGATTTTGCCACGTACTTTACCGTTAACCTGAACGACAACCAGCGTTGAGTCTTCAACCATAGCGCTTTCGTCAGCTACTGGCCACGGTGCGTTATCGATATCGCCTTCGCCTTTCAGCGCCTGCCACAGGGTGAAACAAACGTGTGGGGTGAACGGGTTAAGCATACGCACAACAGCCAGCAACGCTTCCTGCATCAGGGCGCGGTCCTGCTCGTCTTCCTGTGGCGCTTTCGCCAGCTTGTTCATCAGCTCCATAATCGCCGCAATTGCGGTGTTAAAGGTCTGACGACGACCGATATCATCGGTGACTTTAGCGATAGTTTTGTGCACGTCGCGACGCAGCGCTTTTTGATCTTCGCTCAGAGCATCAACGTTCAGGGCAGCGACATCCCCTTTGGAAGTATGTTCGTAAACCAGTTTCCAGACACGTTTCAGGAAGCGGTTAGCCCCTTCAACGCCGGATTCCTGCCATTCCAGGGTCATGTCAGCCGGAGAGGCGAACATCATAAACAAACGCACGGTGTCTGCGCCGTAACGCTCAACCATCACCTGCGGGTCGATGCCGTTGTTTTTGGACTTGGACATCTTGCTCATGCCGGTATACACCAGTTCATGACCTTCGGCGTCCTTCGCCTTCACAATACGACCTTTTTCGTCGCGTTCAACGATGGCATCAACCGGAGAAACCCAGTTACGCTCGCCGTTGGCGCCGACGTAGTAGAACGCATCTGCCAGCACCATGCCCTGACACAGCAGCTGTTTAGCCGGCTCGTCAGAGTTGACCATGCCCGCGTCGCGCATCAGTTTGTGGAAGAAGCGGAAGTAGAGCAGGTGCATGATGGCGTGTTCGATACCGCCAATGTAGATATCCACCGGCAGCCAGTAGTTTGCGGCTTCTGGATCCAGCATGCCTTCGTTGTACTGCGGGCAGGTATAACGCGCGTAGTACCAGGAGGATTCCATAAAGGTATCGAAGGTGTCGGTCTCACGCAGCGCAGGCATGCCGTTAATGGTGGTTTTCGCCCACTCAGGATCGGCTTTGATCGGGCTGGTGATGCCGTCCATGACCACGTCTTCCGGCAGAATAACCGGCAGTTGATCTTCTGGTGTTGGCAGCACGGTACCGTCTTCCAGCGTCACCATCGGAATCGGCGCGCCCCAGTAACGCTGACGGGAAACGCCCCAGTCGCGCAGACGATAGTTAACTTTACGCTCACCCACGCCTTTAGCGACCAGCTTGTCAGCAATGGCGTTGAAGGCAGCTTCGAAGTCGAGGCCGTCAAACTCACCGGAGTTAAACAGTACGCCTTTTTCAGTCAGTGCCTGTTCCGACAGATCCGGCTCTGCACCTTCGGCGGTCAGAATGACCGGCTTGATGGTCAGGCCATATTTGGTGGCAAATTCGTAGTCGCGCTGATCGTGACCCGGAACGGCCATCACGGCGCCTGTACCATATTCCATCAGGACAAAGTTTGCCGCCCAAACCGGGATCTCTTCGCCAGTCAGCGGGTGAACCGCTTTAAAGCCAGTGTCGACGCCTTTCTTCTCCATGGTCGCCATTTCGGCTTCAGCAACCTTGGTGTTGCGGCATTCGTCAATGAAGGCGGCCAGTTCAGGGTTGTTCGCGGCGGCTTTCTGCGCCAGCGGGTGACCAGCGGCAACGGCCAGGTAGGTCGCACCCATAAAGGTATCTGGGCGGGTGGTATAGACGGTCAGCGTGTTGTCGTAACCGTTCACGTCGAAGGTGATTTCCACACCTTCCGAACGACCGATCCAGTTGCGCTGCATGGTCTTAACGGTGTCCGGCCAGTGATCCAGGTTATCCAGATCGCGCAGCAGTTCGTCAGCGTAAGCGGTGATTTTAATGAACCACTGCGGGATCTCTTTACGCTCAACTTTGGTATCGCAACGCCAGCAGCAGCCGTCGATAACCTGCTCGTTGGCGAGAACGGTCTGATCGTTCGGGCACCAGTTGACCGCAGAGGTTTTCTTGTACACCAAGCCTTTTTTGTACAGCTCGGTGAAGAATTTCTGTTCCCAACGGTAGTATTCCGGGGTGCAGGTCGCCAGCTCGCGGCTCCAGTCATAACCAAAGCCCAGCATTTTGAGTTGGTTTTTCATGTAGGCGATGTTGTCGTACGTCCACGGTGCCGGTGCGGTGTTGTTTTTAACCGCAGCGCCTTCCGCAGGCAGACCGAACGCATCCCAGCCAATAGGCTGCAGTACGTTTTTGCCCAGCATACGCTGGTAGCGGGCGATCACGTCACCGATGGTGTAGTTACGTACGTGGCCCATGTGTAGTCGACCAGAAGGATAGGGAAGCATAGACAGGCAGTAATACTTCTCTTTGCTCTCGTCTTCGGTCACTTCAAATGTGCGCTTCTCATCCCAGTGAAGCTGTACTTTGGATTCTATCTCTTCCGGGCGGTATTGCTCTTGCATGGCAGCCAGTGGTCCTGTTTTCAATACAGCTACAAACGTAGCTCTAGATGTGGTGTTTCAGATCCGCATAGCATAGCCCAAACGCCCGCGCCAAAACAGCCTTTCGCGCATTCAGCGTTGAATTCCCGCAAGGATAATTCTTGCACGAATTTACACACTCTGTGGACAGTCTTGCAAAGCGTAGCGTAAATAACGTCTATTATTATAGACAGTTAACGACCCAGGAGGTGAAGTGATGAACAAGGTTGCTCAATATTACCGCGAACTGGTGGCTTCACTGAGCGAACGCCTGCGTAACGGCGAACGCGATATTGATGCGTTGGTGGAGCAGGCGCGTCAGCGAGTTATGCAGACCGGGGAGTTAACGCGAACCGAGGTGGAAGAGGTCACCCGGGCCGTCAGACGTGACCTGGAAGAGTTTGCGTTGAGTTATGAAGAGAGTCTCGATGAGGAGACTGACAGCGTCTTTATGCGGGTTATCAAAGAGAGTATCTGGCAAGAACTGGCTGATATTACCGATAAAACGCAGCTCGAATGGCGCGAAGTCTTTCAGGATCTCAGCCATCATGGGGTTTATCACAGCGGCGAGGTGGTCGGCCTGGGCAATCTGGTCTGCGAGAAGTGCCACTTCCATTTAGCGGTATACACCCCGGATGTGCTGCCGCTGTGCCCGAAATGCGGGCACGATCAGTTCCAGCGCAGGCCGTTTGAGCCTTAATGATTAGACGTGCCAAACGTCATTTGTAGGCCTGATAAGATGTGTCAGCATCGCCATCAGGCAATATGCCGGATGGTGGCGCAAGCGCCTTATCCGGCCTACATTTTTACGCGTAATATCTTAAACGTTCTGCCAGCAGATCGACAAACCCCTGGCGATCCACGTCCACCATCACGGTGGCGTTTGGCTTATTGCCGCTCAGGAAGTAATAATCCACCACAGTCATCCCCTGGGTGTATTTGCCCTGGGTTTCCACGCCGACCCAGCGCTCAACGGTGGTAAACAGTTCAGGTTTCAGCAGCCAGGCAATGGTACATGGGTCGTGCAGCGGCGCGCCGATGAATCCCCATTTTTCGTCTTTATGATATTCAAAGAAAAAGTCGAGTAGTTCTGCCACGATCGTCGAAACAGGGTTGCCGATAGCGCGGAATCGCTCGGTATCTTCACGATGTATTTGCGCTTTATGCGTGACGTCCAGCCCGGCCATTACCACTGGGATACCTGACTGGAATACGATCTCAGCGGCTTCAGGATCAACATAGATATTGAATTCCGCCGCGGGCGTCCAGTTCCCGAGGCCCATCGCACCACCCATAATCACGATACGGGCGATTTTGGCGTGCAATTCCGGGTGGCTGTTCAAAAGCAATGCGACGTTAGTTTGCGGCCCGGTGGAGACAATGGTCACCGGTTCCGGGCTGTCCCGCAGGGTTTTTGCCATCAGTTCCACGGCGGTACAGTCCAGAGGAGCGAAAGCGGGTTCCGGCAATGCCGGGCCATCCAGCCCACTCTCACCGTGGACGTTATCGGCAATAATCAGATCGCGCATCAGCGGTTTTACGGCTCCGCCGGCTACGGGGATATCCGTACGGTTGAGTAACGTTAACATGCGTAATACGTTACGCAGCGTTTTGTCGGGTGTCTGGTTGCCGGCAGAAGAGGTGATTGCTTTCACATTCAGTTCAGGTGAGGCGAGGGCGAGAACAATTGCGATAGCGTCGTCATGACCTGGATCGCAATCAAACAGAATAGGAAGTGCCATTGTTGCTCCTTGTAAGTGGGACTTTGTGACAAGGGTAACGCTGGGCTGTACCTGTTTCGAGAAGTGAAGAGATAAAGCGTGAGGTGGCGCGCACATAGCGGTGCGCGCCAGCAAGATTAGTGCAGGATTTTCGCGAGGAAGTCTTTGGCGCGGTCCGATTTCGGATTGGCGAAGAACTCTTCTTTCGGTGAGTCTTCAACAATTTTCCCTTCATCCATGAAGATCACCCGGTTCGCCACTTTCCGCGCAAAGCCCATTTCGTGGGTCACCACCATCATGGTCATTCCTTCATTGGCCAGTTCAACCATGACGTCCAGTACTTCGTTGATCATTTCAGGATCAAGCGCAGATGTCGGTTCGTCAAACAGCATGGCGATAGGATCCATGCACAGTGCCCGGGCGATGGCGACACGCTGTTGCTGTCCCCCGGAGAGCTGAGCCGGAAACTTCTCGGCATGGGCCGCCAGACCGACACGCTCCAGCAGCTTCTGCGCTTTTGCGCGGGCAGGCGCTTTATCGCGTTTCAGCACTTTGACCTGGGCCAGAGTCAGGTTTTCAATGATCGACAGATGTGGAAATAGTTCAAAGTGCTGGAACACCATGCCCACACGGGAACGCAGTTTGGCCAGATCGGTTTTTTTGTCGTTCACCACGGTACCATCAACCGTGATGATGCCCTGTTGTACCGGCTCCAGACCGTTTACCGTTTTGATAAGCGTGGATTTACCGGAACCTGAAGGGCCGCAGACCACGACCACTTCACCTTTTTTCACTTCCGTAGAGCAGTCGGTCAGCACCTGAAAGTGACCATACCATTTAGAAACATTTTTCAGGGTAATCATTAAACTGTCCTTTTCTTCAAATAGCTGACCAACAACGATGCGCTCAGACTGAATACAAAATAAACGGCGCCAGCAAACAGGATCATTTCAACCTGCGTGCCGTCACGCTCGCCAATGGTGGAGGCGGTACGGAAGAAGTCTGCCAGACTTAATACATAGACCAGCGAGGTATCCTGGAAGAGTACGATACCCTGGGTAAGCAGCAGCGGCACCATCGCGCGGAAGGCCTGCGGCAGAATAATGAGCTTCATCGACTGCCAGTGGGTCATCCCCAGCGCCAGCGCGGCGCTGGACTGCCCGCGAGAAATACTCTGGATCCCAGCCCGGATAATCTCTGAGTAGTACGCGGCTTCAAACATCGAAAACGCGACCATCGCCGAGATCAGGCGAATATCGGTTTTTGGCGACAGACCCAATACGTTTTGCAGGAAGCCAGGCACAATCAGGTAGAACCACAGCAGTACCATCACCAGTGGAATAGAACGGAATACGTTGACGTAGCCTTTCGCAAACCAGGCTATCGGCGCGAAGCTGGACAGACGCATGACGGCCAGGATAGTTCCCCATACGATACCAATGACGACCGCCGTGACAGTGATTTTCAGCGTGATGATCAGCCCGTCCAGCAGGTACGGCAGGGAAGGGACAATAGAACTCCAGTCAAATTCGTACATTATTTGCCTCCCATATTGCCCGGCAGGCGGATCTTGCGTTCGACGAGATTCATCACCAGCATGATGACTGCGTTAATCAGCACGTAGGCCAGGGTAATAGCCGTAAACGATTCCCAAGCGTGGGCGGAGTAATCCAGCAGCTTACCTGCCTGAGCAGCCATATCGACCAGGCCGATGGTGGAGGCGATCGCGGAGTTCTTCACCAGGTTCATCATCTCTGAGGTCATTGGCGGAACAATCACGCGGTAAGCGTTTGGCAGCAGAACATAACGATAAGCCTGAGGCAACGTCAGCCCCATTGCCAGAGCTGCGTTTTTCTGCCCACGAGGCAGAGACTGAATAGCAGCGCGAACCTGCTCGCAGACGCGCGCGGCGGTAAACAGCCCCAGACAAAGCATGGATGAAAGGAAGAACTGAATATTGGGATCCAGTTCCGACTTGAACCACATACCAATGTTTTCCGGTAACAGTTCAGGAATGACCAGATACCAGGTGAAAAATTGGACAATGAGCGGAACGTTACGAAACAGCTCAACGTACAGGGTGCCGATCCCGGCGAGGAAGCGGTTGGGGACTGTGCGTAAAATGCCGAATAAAGAACCGATGAGGAAAGCGATAATCCAGGCCGTAATGGATAACGCGACCGTGACCTGGAAACCACTCCAGAGCCAGCCGAGATAGGTGGTGTTGCCGAACGGGGCTTGTTGTAAAAAAATGCCCCAGTTCCAGTCTATAGACATAAATCTACTCCAGAAAAAAAAGGGTAGCAGCGCTACCCTCGAAGATTGTTATTCGGCGTTTTGCGGTTTTCAGGCCTGATGGGGAACGACCATCAGGCTTATAGTCTGTCCGTGCCGGGTAACAATCGAGAGGGAGGGGAAGCCTCCCATTTATTTTAGTTAGTTAAGCGCTTTATCATTCGGTTCTTTGAACAGGGCTTTCATCTCGTCTGACAGTTCGAAATTCATGTTCAGGTTCTTCGGTGGAATTGGGTTTTTAAACCACTTATCAAACCATTTTTCCGCTTCGCCTGAGGTCTGCGCCTTGGCGATAGTGTCGTCCATCAGCTTTTTGAACTCAGGGTCATCTTTGCGCAGCATGCAGCCGTAGGCTTCCTGAGACTGTGGCTTGCCGACGATCTCCCAGTTGTCTGGTTTCTTCGCCTTCGCGCGTTCGCCAGCCAGCAGGGCGTCATCCATCATAAAGGCAACGGCGCGGCCGCTTTCCAGAGTACGGAAAGAGTCACCATGGTCCTTCGCGCTGATGATGCGCATATCCATTTTTTGTTCTTCGTTCAGCTTGTGCAGCAGCACTTCCGAGGTGGTACCCGAAGTCACGACCACGGCCTTGCCTTTCAGGTCAGCGAAATCTTTAACATCACCGCCTTTTTTCGCCAGCAGACGGGTGCCAACAACGAAAATAGTGTCAGAGAATGCCGCTTGTTTTTGACGCTCGACGTTATTGGTGGTGGAGCCACATTCAAAGTCGAAGGTACCGTTTTGCAGCAGCGGGATACGGTTCTGTGAGGTGATCGGGATCAGTTTTACCTGTAGGTCAGGCTTGTTGAGTTTTTTCTTCACGGCTTCAACGATGGCGTTGGAGTAATCCTGTGAATAACCGACCACTTTTTGCTGATTATCGTAGTAAGAAAACGGTACCGATGATTCACGGTGGCCGACAACGATAACGCCATTTTTGGCGATCTTGTCCAGCGTGCTGCCTGCCGCTGGTGCTGCGTCTTCTGCGTGCGCCAGACCGGCGGACATTCCCATGACCAGCATGGCAGTGGCGAGCTTACGTAATTGCATATCCAACTCCTTTATCGTCTGCGCCAGGGACGCATTGATACCCATTGTGATGTTGTTATTGTTTGCTACTTAAGCGTGCAGTCTTGTATATGTTTGTTAACATTTAGTTTGGATGAATGTAAAGAATTTGCTGTGTTATTGTTTATTTTTGCGAAGTGCGCCGCACCATTTGGGGGCAAAAATATCTTGTTGCACTTTTCAGGTGCTACCAAAGCTCAACTTTGGTGCGACCAGGTTGCACATTCAGCCAAAACGGCGTTTGCCTTGTATAACAAAGCAATAGGCGTGCCAGAATGGGCAAGATAGGGAGTTTTGTCGGCCGGATAAACAAATCGTTATCCGGCCCGAGGAAGGAAGGTTATTTACGACGCTGGCGCAGGCTCATTATCAGCGCGCCAAAGCCAAACAGCGCGGTAAGCAGCCATAGCGGCCAGTTACCGGTCCGGGCATACGGGGTTAAGCCCGTGGTTGGCGTCACGCTGGTGGTCAGAACCTGGCGGGTAAACTGCGGGATCATCGCCTGAATCTCACCCTGTGGACCAATCACCGCCGTAATACCGTTGTTGGTGCTACGCAGCAGCGGGCGCGCCAGTTCCAGGGAACGCATACGCGCCATCTGGAAGTGCTGCCACGGGCCGATAGACTTACCAAACCACGCATCGTTAGAGATGGTGAGCAGATAGTCCGTATCCGGGCGGAAGTTATCACGAACCTGTTCGCCAAGAATGATTTCGTAGCAGATAGCTGCGGTCAGCTTAAAGCCATGCGCATGCAGCTGTGGCTGCACATACGGTCCGCGGCTGAACGACGACATAGGCAGGTCAAAGAACGGCGCTAACGGGCGCAGGATCGATTCCAGCGGGACAAACTCGCCAAACGGTACCAGATGGTTTTTGTTGTAGCGGTTGCTGGAGTCGTAGCTGTACGGACTGTCTTTACCCAACGTGATGATGGTGTTGTAGGTGTCGTAACGGTTCTGCTTATTCAGCCGCGCGTCTACGATACCGGTAATCAACGTGCTGTTTTTCGATTTCAGCAGGTCATCCATCATGCTCAAAAAACGCTGCTGGTTAATTTCCAGGTCCGGGATAGCGGACTCCGGCCAGATGATCAGCTGTGATTTGCCCATTTCAGGCTGGGTGGCGTCGAGATAAATTTTCAGCGTATTAAGTAGCTGACCCTCATCCCATTTGAGTGACTGTGGAATGTCACCTTGTACCATCGAAACCTGAGTCGTTTTTTCCGGCTCAAGCGTATACCACTGGATGTAGCGCAGCGGGAAGGGCAGAGCGAAAAGCACCACGCCTGCAACCAGCGGTTTCCAGTTACGCTGTACGATAGCCAGCGCCAGCAGGCCGCTGACCATCATCAGCAGGAAGTTAATCGCTTCAACGCCCATCACCGGCGCCAGCCCTTTTAGCGGGCCGTCAATCTGGCTGTAGCCGAACTGCAGCCACGGAAAGCCGGTCAGCACCCAGCCCCGCAGGAACTCGGTTATCTGCCAGACAACCGGCGCGGCAATGGCGACGCGTAGCCAGGTTGTTTTCGGCCACAGGCGTGACAACACGCCAGCAAACAGACCGGTATAGAGTGAAAGGTAGGCGGCAAGCAGTACCACAAGGAAAACGTTAACCGGACCTGGCATACCGCCAAACTGCGCGATGCTGACGTAGACCCAGTTAATGCCGGAACCAAACAACCCCAGGCCCCAGAAGTAGCCGATAGCGGCGGACTGAAGTGGACGGCGGTTGAGGGTGAGAGCCTGCAGGCCCATCAGCGATACGATCGCCGCAGGCCAGATGTCATACGGAGAGAAAGCCAGCGTCCCGCAGGCACCGAATAATAACGCCAGCAGCAGGCGAATGCGCTGGCGTTCAATTAGTGAGGCAAATGCCATGTAGTCTAAGATCCAGTTTCGGGTTTATTCGTCCAGTTTGGGCTGGGGTGAGTCGTCCGGAATTCTGACATGAACCTGAATAATACGACGGCTGTCGGCCATTGCCACTTTGAACTGGTAACCATCAATGTCGATAGTCTCCCCACGAGCGGGCAGATGACCAAAGGCCTGCATGACCAGACCGCCAATGGTATCGACTTCTTCGTCGCTAAAGTGGGTGCCAAAAGCTTCGTTGAAGTCCTCAATTGGCGCCAGAGCGCGAATGGTCCAGGTGTGGCGACTGAGCTGACGGAAGTCGATATCATCTTCTTCGTCGTACTCATCTTCGATTTCACCAACGATCAGTTCAAGGATGTCCTCAATGGTCACCAGACCAGAGACACCGCCGAACTCGTCGATGACGATAGCCATATGATAACGCTGGGAGCGGAACTCTTTCAGCATGCGGTCAACGCGCTTGCTTTCCGGTACGACAACCGCCTGGCGTAACACTTTCTCCATGCTGAAAGCTTCGGCATCGCTGCGCATAAACGGCAGCAGATCTTTGGCCATCAGAATCCCTTCAATGTGATCTTTGTCTTCGCTGATCACCGGGAAACGCGAGTGGGCTGACTCGATAATGACATCGAGGCATTCATCAAGGGTCTGGTTGCGTTTCAGGGTAATCATTTGCGAGCGGGGGATCATGATGTCGCGAACACGCTGGTCCGCAATGTCCATCACCCCTTCGAGCATATCACGCGTATCTTCATCGATAAGGTCGTTCTGCCCGGAATCACGGATCAGCTCCAACAGTTCGTCGCGGTTTTTGGGTTCACCGTGGAAAAGTTGGCTCAGTAACAGGGAAAAAAATCCCTTTTTGCTGGTTAACGTGTCACTACTGTGTGAATTGTCGTCGCTCATGGCGTCGTATGGGTTCTCATGTTAGTTAATAGGTCGCTCAATGCGCGTAAACTCAGCGCATGGCTTCATGGGAAGCCCGGGCAGATGCCCGACGGCTTATTCCTTCTCGGCAATGTACGGATCCTCATAGCCCAGAGCAAGCATAATCTCTGTTTCGAGGGATTCCATTTCTTCCGCTTCATCATCTTCGATATGGTCGTAGCCGAGTAAATGCAGGCTACCGTGCACCACCATGTGCGCCCAGTGGGCTTCAAGCGGCTTACCTTGCTCCTGAGCTTCTTTCTCAACCACCTGACGGCAGATGATCAGATCGCCCAGCAGCGGCATCTCAATGCCCGGCGGAGCTTCAAACGGGAAAGAGAGCACGTTGGTTGATTTATCTTTTCCGCGATAGGTCAGGTTCAGCTCGTGGCTTTCCGCGTCATCGACCAGGCGAATCGTCACTTCAGACTCTTCCTGAAACTGCGGAATTACCGCATCCAGCCAGCCCTGAAACTGACTTTCTGTGGGTAAACCGGTTTCGTCTTCACATGCCAGCTGTAAATCGAGAATAACCTGACTCATTTTTGCTCCTGCTCCTGAGCTTCGCGCTTGCGTTCCGCTGCCAGCTCGGCTTTACGTTTCTGTTCTGCTTCTTCCCAGGCTTCATACGCCGTGACGATACGGGCAACCACCGGGTGGCGAACCACGTCTTCGCTATGGAAGAAATTAAAACTAATCTCGTCGACTTCGGCCAGCACTTCAATGGCATGACGCAGACCTGACTTGGTGCTACGCGGCAGGTCAATCTGAGTGATATCGCCGGTGATGACCGCTTTGGAGTTAAAGCCGATACGGGTCAGGAACATTTTCATCTGTTCGATGGTGGTGTTCTGGCTTTCATCAAGAATGATGAACGCATCGTTCAAGGTACGACCGCGCATATAGGCCAACGGCGCCACCTCAATGACGTTACGCTCGATCAGTTTTTCGACCTTCTCAAAACCGAGCATTTCGAATAGCGCGTCATACAGCGGACGTAAATACGGATCGACTTTCTGACTCAGATCGCCTGGCAGGAAGCCCAGTTTTTCACCCGCTTCCACTGCCGGACGGGTCAGCAGAATTCGACGGACCTCCTGGCGCTCAAGTGCATCGACCGCGGCGGCAACCGCAAGATACGTTTTACCCGTACCCGCAGGGCCAACGCCGAAGGTGATGTCGTGATCGAGGATGTTGGCGATGTACTGCGCCTGGTTTGGCGTACGCGGTTTAATCACTCCGCGTTTGGTTTTGATATTCACCGCTTTGCCAAATTCCGGCACGCTGTCCGCGCTTTGCTCAAGCACTCGCGCTTCTTTAATCGCCAGATGAATTTGCTCAGGTTCAATGTCCTGGGTCTGACCGCGCATTGGGGCAGTATCGACATACAGGCTGCGTAAAATATCAGCCGCAGCGGTGACGCAAATTGGGCGACCGGTCAGCTTAAAGTGGTTATCCCGACGGTTAATTTCGATGCCGAGGCGACGTTCCAGCTGTTTGATGTTGTCATCAAATGGACCGCAAAGGCTCAACAGGCGGGCGTTGTCTGCGGGTTCAAGGGTGATTTCGCGAGTGTCTATGTTCAAACTGTTCCTCTTTAGCATGTCTCGCCGGACGCTGAACATTTACCGGCATCTAAGGAAATTATTCACGCCATAGGGAAAAGGCGCAAGCATTGCAATAAATATGGGGATTGCGGGAGGAAATACAAGGCCCGCCAGAGCTGACGGGCCAGAAGATTAAGGCTGGTAAATACCTACACCCAGATCATTTTCTTTGCGGGTACGCGCAATGACCGACTCAGGGGATTCTGCGATGCGCAGACCCATTTCGTCTTCGGTGCGAACCACTATACCGCGCAGGGAGTTTGTCCAGACATCGGTAATTTCAACATCCACAAACTTACCGACCATTTCCGGTGTGCCTTCAAAGTTCACCACGCGGTTGTTTTCGGTACGGCCTGACAACTCCATGATGCTTTTGCGCGACGTACCTTCAACCAGAATGCGCTGGATTGTGCCGACCATACGACGGCTCCACGCCATGGCCTGCTGGTTGATACGCTCCTGCAGGATATACAGACGCTGTTTTTTCTCTTCTTCCGGTACGTCGTCAACCATATCGGCGGCCGGGGTGCCAGGACGCGCAGAGAAGATAAAGCTGTAGCTCATGTCAAAATTCACGTCTGCAATCAGCTTCATGGTCTGCTCGAAATCCTGTGTGGTTTCGCCAGGGAAGCCAACGATGAAATCCGAGCTAATCTGAATGTCCGGACGCGCTGCGCGCAGTTTGCGGATAATCGCTTTGTATTCCAGCGCGGTATGGGTGCGCCCCATCAGATTCAGTACGCGATCTGAACCGCTCTGTACCGGCAGGTGCAGGAAGCTCACCAGCTCCGGCGTGTCGCGATAAACTTCAACGATATCATCGGTGAATTCGATCGGATGGCTGGTGGTGAAGCGGATGCGGTCAATGCCGTCGATCGCCGCCACCAGACGCAGCAGGTCAGCAAAGGATCCTGTTGTGCCGTCATAGTTCTCACCGCGCCAGGCGTTGACGTTTTGCCCCAGCAGGTTCACTTCACGCACGCCTTGCGCCGCAAGCTGAGCGATTTCGAACAGGATGTCATCCGCCGGGCGGCTGACTTCCTCACCGCGAGTGTAGGGCACCACGCAGTAGGTACAATATTTATTACAGCCTTCCATGATGGACACAAACGCGCTTGGACCTTCAGCACGCGGTTCCGGCAGGCGGTCAAACTTTTCGATCTCCGGGAAACTGATATCAACTACCGGGCTACGGCTAGTGCTTCCACGTACTTTGTTGATCATTTCCGGCAGGCGATGCAGAGTCTGCGGCCCAAAAATAATATCGACGTAGTGGGCGCGCTGGCGAATATGATCGCCTTCTTGTGACGCGACACAGCCACCGACACCGATGATCAGATTGGGGTTTTTCTCTTTTAACAGCTTCCAGCGGCCCAACTGATGGAAAACTTTTTCCTGAGCCTTCTCACGGATTGAGCAGGTATTCAGCAGCAGCACATCCGCTTCTTCCGCCACGTCGGTCAGTTGATACCCATGAGTGGCATCCAGCAGATCGGCCATCTTCGATGAATCGTATTCGTTCATCTGACAGCCCCAGGTTTTAATATGGAGTTTTTTGGTCATCGACTTGCTCTTGCGAAATTGTGGCTGAAATGCAGGGCGCATAGTGTACTGCTTTGGCGCGGTTGTGACCAGTATGACGGATGTCAGCCTCAAGGGGTAAAAAATCCTGTAAACTTACACAATACATGTAACAGGATGATTGACCACATGACAAATCAACCAACGGAAATTGCCATTGTCGGCGGGGGGATGGTCGGCGGCGCGCTGGCGCTTGGACTGGCGCAGCATGGATTTACGGTAACGGTCATTGAACACGCCGTTCCCGCGCCGTTTGTGGCTGATGGACAGCCCGATGTCAGAATTTCCGCCATTAGCTCCGCCTCGGTGTCGTTGCTGAAAGGACTGGGGGTCTGGGATACGGTTCAGGGTATGCGCAGTCATCCTTACCGTCGTCTGGAAACGTGGGAATGGGAAAATGCCCATGTCATGTTTGATGCCGCTGAGCTTAAGTTACCTTTACTGGGTTATATGGTGGAAAACACGGTTCTGCAACAGGCACTCTGGCAGGCGCTGGAAGCTCACCCGAAAGTCACGCTGCGCGTACCGGCGTCATTGATCTCTCTGCATCAACATAACGATCGGCATGAGCTTGAACTGACTGGTGGTGAGAAAATCAGCGCGAAGCTGGTGATCGGCGCGGATGGCGCAAATTCTCAGGTGCGGAAAATGGCCGGGATTGGTATTCATGCCTGGCAGTACGCGCAGTCCTGCATGTTGATCACCGTACAATGCGATAACGCGCCCGGCGATAGCACCTGGCAACAATTCACGCCTGACGGTCCACGCGCGTTTTTGCCGCTGTTTGATAACTGGGCCTCGCTGGTGTGGTATGACTCACCAGCGCGTATCCGCCAGTTGCAAGGTCTGAATATGTCGCAACTGCAGGCGGAGATCGCCAAACACTTCCCGTCACGACTCGGCAACGTTACGCCTGTGGCGGCGGGGGCATTCCCGCTTACGCGTCGTCACGCGCTGCAATATGTCCAGCCAGGGCTGGCGTTGGTGGGGGATGCCGCGCATACCATTCATCCGCTGGCAGGGCAGGGAGTAAATCTCGGGTTCCGTGATGTGGATGCGCTGATTGACGTGCTGGTTAATGCGCGCAGCTACGGTGAATCCTGGGCCAGCCAGCCGGTGCTGAAGCGCTATCAGAACCGTCGTATGACTGATAATTTCATTATGCAGAGCGGGATGGATCTGTTCTACGCCGGATTCAGCAACAATCTACAGCCACTGCGTATCATGCGTAATCTCGGATTAATGGCCGCAGAGCGCGCAGGCGTACTGAAGCGTCAGGCGTTGAAGTATGCGTTAGGATTGTAATTCAGGCAGGCCTACGGGGAAAATACGTAGGCCTGATAAGCGGAGCGCCATCAGGCGATAAATGCAGAAAAGCAAAAAGCTCGCAGAAGCGAGCTTTTTTAATATGGCTGGGGTACGAGGATTCGAACCTCGGAATGCTGGTATCAGAAACCAGAGCCTTACCGCTTGGCGATACCCCAACGGGCGCATCCACAATGTGGACGACTTTTGAAATTGGCTGGGGTACGAGGATTCGAACCTCGGAATGCTGGTATCAGAAACCAGAGCCTTACCGCTTGGCGATACCCCAACGGGCGCATCCACAATGTGGACGACTTTTGAAATTGGCTGGGGTACGAGGATTCGAACCTCGGAATGCTGGTATCAGAAACCAGAGCCTTACCGCTTGGCGATACCCCAACGGGCGCATCCACAATGTGGACGACTTTTGAAATTGGCTGGGGTACGAGGATTCGAACCTCGGAATGCCGGAATCAGAATCCGGTGCCTTACCGCTTGGCGATACCCCAACAATATTTTGGCGTTACCGAACGAGTCGATACGTTCTTAATATGGTGGCTACGACGGGATTCGAACCTGTGACCCCATCATTATGAGTGATGTGCTCTAACCAGCTGAGCTACGTAGCCATATATTACTTATTCTTCGATGGCTGGGGTACCTGGATTCGAACCAGGGAATGCCGGTATCAAAAACCGGTGCCTTACCGCTTGGCGATACCCCAATAACCGTTGCGGTGAACCGCTATATCGAAGAAAAAAATGGCTGGGGTACCTGGATTCGAACCAGGGAATGCCGGTATCAAAAACCGGTGCCTTACCGCTTGGCGATACCCCATCCGTGCAACGCTTACGGGTGAATGGTGCGGGAGGCGAGACTTGAACTCGCACACCTTGCGGCGCCAGAACCTAAATCTGGTGCGTCTACCAATTTCGCCACTCCCGCAAAAAAGATGGTGGCTACGACGGGATTCGAACCTGTGACCCCATCATTATGAGTGATGTGCTCTAACCAGCTGAGCTACGTAGCCATCTTTTTTTCGCGTAACCTTATCGGCGTTGCGGGGCGCATTATGCGTATTGAGCCTTGAAGCGTCAACCCCTTTTTCATTGAAAATAGCTGGAATGTGACTGTTTGGTTAGGTTGCGAACAGCATGGCGCAATATTCGGCAATTATTAGTTATTAATTGTTTTTTTGCACAGAAAACAGACATAAAAAAAGAGCCCCGCAGGGCCCTTTTCTAAGGATTAACTTATTTATAAGCGGACTGATGTACGCCAACTGCACGGCCAGAGGGATCGTTCATGGTTTTAAACGCTTCATCCCATTCAATCGCTTTGGCAGAAGAACAGGCTACTGATGGCCCGCCAGGCACACATTCCGCCGCGCTGGCAACCGGGAACAATTCTTCAAAAATCTCACGGTACAAATACGCTTCTTTAGATGATGGCGTGTTGTAAGGGAAACGGAAGCTGGCGGTTTCCAGTTGCTGGTCAGAAACTTGCTCAGCAGCCACCTCTTTCAAGGTATCAATCCAGCTGTAACCGACACCATCAGAGAACTGCTCTTTCTGACGCCATGCGACGCTGGCAGGCAGGTAAGATTCAAAACATTCGCGCAGCACATGTTTTTCCATTTTGCCGTTGCCGCACATTTTATCCTGCGGGTTGATGCGCATCGCCACATCAAGGAATTTCTTATCCAGGAAGGGCACGCGAGCTTCCACACCCCAGGCAGACATCGCTTTGTTGGCGCGGGCGCAGTCGAACATATGTAGCGCCTGCAGCTTACGCACGGTTTCTTCATGCAGCTCTTTCGCGTCTGGCGCTTTGTGGAAATAGAGATAGCCGCCGAATACTTCGTCAGAGCCTTCACCCGACAGCACCATTTTAATGCCCATCGCTTTAATTTTACGCGACATTAAGTACATTGGCGTCGAGGCGCGGATCGTTGTGACATCGTAAGTTTCGATGTGATAAATCACGTCGCGGATAGCATCCAGACCTTCCTGCACGGTGAAGTGGATCTCATGGTGCACGGTACCCAGATGGTTCGCGACCTCTTGCGCGGCTTTCAGATCCGGTGCGCCTTCCAGTCCGACGGCGAAGGAGTGCAACTGTGGCCACCAGGCTTCGCTACGTTCCTGATCTTCAACACGGCGCGCCGCGTATTTTTTCGTAATCGCGGAAATGACGGATGAATCCAGACCACCGGACAGCAGCACACCATAAGGAACATCTGACATCAGGTGGCTTTTCACTGCATCTTCCAGCGCCTGACGCAGCTCGTTTTTATCGGTCACGTTGTCTTTGACCGCATCGTATTCAAACCAGTCGCGCTGATAGTACTGACGAATTTCGCCGTCCTTACTCCACAAATAGCTACCGGCCGGGAATTCTTTGATCGTGCGGCATACCGGAACCAGGGCTTTCATTTCAGACGCGACGTAGAAGTTACCGTGTTCGTCGTAACCCATATACAGTGGGATGATCCCGATATGATCGCGACCAATCAGGTAAGCGTCCTGTTCGCTGTCGTACAGGGCAAAAGCAAACATGCCTTGCAGGTCATCCAGGAACTCTGGGCCTTTTTCCTGATACAGCGCGAGGATAACTTCGCAGTCTGAACCCGTCTGGAACTGATAGCGATCGCCATATTCCGCTCGCAGCGCCTGATGGTTATAAATTTCACCGTTAACAGCCAGGATATGCGTTTTTTTCACGTTATACAGCGGCTGAGCGCCGGCATTGACGTCGACGATGGACAGACGTTCGTGCGCCAGAATGGCGTTATCACTGGCGTAAATACCTGACCAATCCGGGCCGCGATGGCGCATCAGACGAGACAATTCCAGGGCTTTTTTACGCAGTTCAACTGCGTCAGTTTTAATATCGAATACGCCAAAAATAGAACACATAACCTTCTCCGTTAACCTGTTGCGTAATGCTTTTTATGTTTGCTTGATAAAGAAAATGCCGCAAAGCGGGAGAGGGCGCAAGCGAATTACGGTGCGGAAAATAAAAAACGCAATGGTCATTGCTGATTGATGAAAAAAGATTATGTAATGAGCGCTATTATTAATGAATCAACAGTTAAGTGGTGATTTTATTGAATGGATGTATTTTTCAGGCCGGATAACTTGCAGATGTTGTTATCCGGCTAAAGAGATTAAATGACGTCTATTTCAGCAACGGACGGGTAAATCCAGCTCGGTCTGAACGGCATGCTGTCGATGTCGTCAAGCGTTGAGACGCCAGACAATACCAGAATGGTTTCCAGACCGGCCTGGAATCCTGCCAGAATATCGGTACGCAGGTTATCGCCAACAATAACGGTCTCTTCCGAGTGCGCCTGCATTTTGTTGAGCGCCGCGCGAATAATCCACGGGCTGGGTTTGCCGACATAAAACGGCTTACGACCAGAGATTTTCTCGATACCGGCGCAGAGCGCCCCGCAGGCGGGATAAAAGCCGCGGCCGTGAGTATCCGGGTTTGTGGCGATGAAACGCGCGCCGTTAGCGACAAAATATGCTGCTTTATGCATCATGTCCCAGTTGTAGGAGCGCGTTTCGCCAACAATCACAAAATCGGGGTTCACGTCGGTAATGGTAAATCCGGCTTTATATAGCTCATGAATTAATGCGCCTTCACCTACCACGTAGGCCTTTTTCCCTTCCTGGCGACGAAGAAAATCAGCGGTAGCCATGGCGGAAGTATAAAAGACACTATCGGGGACATTCACACCCGCGGTGGCGAAGCGGTTTGCCAGATCTTGCCCGGTCTGTGAAGGATAGTTAGTCAGCAGAACTAACGGCAGGCCTTTTTCCAGGATCCCGGTCAGAAATTCTGCCGCACCCGGTACGGCAACATTGTCGTGCATCAGCACGCCGTCGATATCACAAATTACATTCTTTATGGTCATGAACAACCCAGGGAATTCGTTATGAGTCTGAAAATAATCCACTACTATATGAGAGCATTAGTTTTCCAGCAAACGTTGCAGCAATGTCCCGTTGAGCATCGCACGCTTCACCAGCGCAAAGGCACCAATGGCGGAACGGTGATCCAGTGTGGAACGAACCACCGGTAAATTATGGCGAAACGCTTTCAACGCCTGCGTGTTGATACAGCTTTCTATTGCAGGCAACAGCACTTTATCCGCCTCAGTAATTTCGCCTGCAATGACGATTTTTTGCGGGTTAAACAGGTTGATGGCGATGGCAATGGTTTTACCCAAGTGGCGACCAACATGTTCAATAACTTCTGCCGCCAGGTTATCGCCCTTATTCGCCGCCTTACAGATAGCTTTAATGCTGCAATCATCCAGCGTGAGTCGGCTGGGATAACCCTGTTTCAGTAAGTTTTGCACGCGGTGTTCGATAGACGCATTGGCGGCAATGGTTTCCAGACAGCCGAAGTTACCGCAGTGACAGCGCTCACCCAGTGGCTCTACCTGAATGTGACCAATCTCGCCCACGTTGCCATTGCGACCGATAAAAATTCGGCCATTGGAAATAATTCCTGCCCCGGTTCCGCGATGAACACGCACTAAAATGGAGTCTTCGCAATCCTGGCTTGCCCCAAAATAGTGCTCAGCCAGCGCCAGGCTGCGGATATCGTGACCGACAAAGCAGGTAACCTTGAAGCGTTTTTCGAGCGCTTCGACCAGCCCCCAGTTTTCGACCTGAATGTGTGGCATATAGCGAATGACGCCGCTTTCAGGATCAACCAGACCGGGCAGGATGACGGAAATCGCAATCAGCTCGCGGATTTTCCGCTGGCAGCTGTCAATAAAAGTGGCAATGGTATTGAGTAGCGCATACTCCAGCGTTTCCTGGGTGCGCTCCGGGAGAGGGTAATGCTCTTCGGCGACCACTTTACTGCTCATATCATAGAGCGTGAGCGTTGTGTCGTGACGGCCCAGACGTACGCCAATGGCGTGGAAGTTGCGGGTTTCGGTGACGATAGAGATAGCGCGGCGGCCTCCGGTGGAGGCCTGCTGATCGACTTCTTTGATCAGCCCGCGTTCGATCAACTGACGCGTAATTTTGGTTACGCTGGCGGGGGCAAGCTGGCTTTGCTCGGCAATCTGAATGCGCGAGATTGGCCCATGCTGGTCAATCAGGCGATAAACCGCCGCGCTGTTAAGCTGTTTTACGAGATCAACATTACCTATTTGAGCTTGTCCGCCTGGTGTCATTCTTTCTCTTACTCAGTAACGACCTCGTTGCCATTAACGATGGTCTTGATGATTTTAAAGTCGTGCGTGAACGCAGTCAGGTTGGCTACTTTGCCTGGCGCGATGCTGCCGAGTCGTTTGTCGACGCCAATGGCGCGAGCAGGGTAGAGCGTTGCCATGCGTAACACTTCGTCGAGAGCGATATTCGCATGTTCGACCAGATTGCGTACGCCTTCAATCATGGTTAATGATGAACCGCTCAATGTCCCGTTCTCATCAACGCACAATCCATTCCGGTAGTATATTGTTTTACCAGCGAAAATGAACTGTTCAATATTTGCACCTGCCGGCGCGGTCGCGTCGGTAACCAGGCACAGCTTGTCGCCTTTCAGGCGCTTGGCATTACGGATATTGACGTAGTCAACATGCAGACCATCAGCGATGATACCGCAATAAATATCGGCTTCATCAAGAATAGCGCCCGCCAGGCCAGGTTCACGGCCCGTTATATAAGGCATGGCGTTAAACAGATGCGTTGCGAAGCTAATCCCTGCGCGGAAGCCGATTTTGGCCTCTTTTACCGTCGCATTTGAGTGACCGGCGGAAACCACAATACCTGCATTTACCAGTTTGGTGATGACCTCTACAGGGACCATTTCTGGTGCCAGCGTGACTTTGGTTATCACGTCAGCATTATCGCACAGGAAATCAACCAACGCAGCGTCCGGTTGACGGACAAATCCCGGATTATGGGTGCCTTTTTTCACCAGATTCAGCCACGGACCTTCCAGATGAAGCCCTAATGCCTGATTCGGGTGCTTCGCCAGGTATTCACGCATGACGCGAACGCCTTGTTTCATCAGGTCGTCGCTGGTGGTGATAAGCGTAGGCAGATAGTTGGTGCAGCCTGATTTTTCATTGGCTTTCTGCATGATTTCCAGTGTTTCAACGGTCACGGCTTCTGCCGTATCGTTAAACTGTACGCCGCCGCAGCCGTTTAGCTGTACATCGATAAAACCGGGGGAAATAATGGCCCCATTCAGTGAGCGCTGTTCAATTCCTGACGGTAACTCAGCCAGTGGGCAAACGCTGTCAATCAGGCCATTGGCGACAACAATCGCATGGTCATCAAGAATTTCGTGACCGGTAAAAATCCGGCCCTGGGTTAAAGCATACATTCCGACCCCCGATTTCAAAAAATGCCGCCCTGCAACTTATCGACAGGGCGGAGACATCAATTACAGACCTTTAATATTTTCCGCTTCTAACTCGTTAAAGTATTTCAGCGTTTTCACTTTCAGTTCCATGGTGGAAGGCTCATCGCATACCACAACGGCTTTTGGATGCAGCTGCAGACAGCTGATGGTCCACATGTGGTTAACGTTCCCTTCAACGGCGGCTTGCAGCGCCTGCGCTTTTTGATGACCCAGTACCAGGATCATCACCTCTTCGGCATCCAACAGGGTGCCCACGCCCACGGTCAGGGCATATTTAGGCACCTGGCTTACGTCGCCGTCAAAGAAGCGTGAGTTAGCAACACGCGTGTCGTGAGTCAGCGTTTTGATGCGGGTACGGGAAGCCAAAGAAGAAGCTGGCTCGTTGAATGCGATGTGACCATCGTTGCCTACACCGCCCATAAACAGGTGGATTTTACCGTAAGAACGGATTTTTTCTTCATACTGACGGCATTCTGCATCAATATCCGGCGCGTTACCATTGAGGAGGTTGATGTTTTCTGCTGGAATATCAACGTGATCAAAGAAGTTACGATGCATGAAGCTGTGATAGCTTTCCGGATGTTCTTTCGGCAGGCCAACATATTCGTCCATATTGAAAGTAACTACATGCTTGAAGCTCACCTGGCCCGCTTTGTGCATTTCAACCAATGCTTTATAAGCTGTCAGCGGGGTACCGCCCGTCGGCAGGCCCAGAACGAACGGACGATCTGCCGTTGGTTTGAACGCGTTAATACGGTTAACGATATGGCGAGCAGCCCATTTGCCGACTTGTTCAGCGGTATTCAGGGGGATCAGTCTCATTCTTCACCTCAAAAGTAAATGTAAGCAATTGGCGGATTGAGTCTCTGTGCAGTATTAAGCGTAACCTGGTTTTGCATCGGTAAGGATCAATCCGTTTCGATTTTTTGAATGATAAAATAAGTTTTCGTAGTTAGCCAGTAGAAGGGAGGGTTAATAACGATATTTGGTGACTGGAATCACAAAAAACACGCGTTTAATTTGCGATACGAATTAAATTTTCACACACTCTGAATGTAGATGAATGGTTAATATCGTTGATCCAGAATCTTGCTGTCAGGAATGGTCGCACAATAAAAATATGGCTTCAAAGAAGCCTAATCGGGGTCTCGTAGGGGGAATAAAATGAATATTTTAGGTTTTTTCCAGCGGCTGGGTAGGGCGTTACAGCTCCCCATCGCTGTGCTGCCAGTCGCGGCACTGTTGCTGCGATTCGGCCAACCAGATTTACTAAACGTACCTTTCATCGCGCAAGCGGGCGGGGCTATCTTTGATAACCTGGCGCTGATTTTCGCTATCGGTGTGGCTTCCAGCTGGTCAAAAGACAGCGCGGGTGCGGCAGCGCTGGCGGGTGCGGTTGGTTATTTCATATTGACCAAAGCAATGGTTACCATTAACCCTGCCATCAACATGGGTGTGCTGGCGGGTATCATCACCGGTCTGGTCGGCGGTGCGGTGTATAACCGTTGGTCTGGTATCAAACTACCTGACTTCCTGAGCTTCTTTGGCGGCAAACGCTTCGTGCCGATCGCCACTGGCTTCTTCTGTCTGGTGCTGGCTGCTATCTTCGGCTACGTGTGGCCGCCGGTGCAGAACGCCATCCATGCGGGTGGTGAGTGGATCGTAGGCGCTGGCGCGCTGGGTTCCGGTATCTTTGGTTTCATCAACCGTCTGCTGATCCCAACCGGTCTGCATCAGGTTCTGAACACCATTGCCTGGTTCCAGATTGGCGAATTTACTAACGCTGCAGGTACCGTATTCCACGGTGATATCAACCGCTTCTACGCGGGTGACGGCACTGCGGGTATGTTCATGTCTGGTTTCTTCCCGATCATGATGTTTGGTCTGCCGGGTGCGGCGCTGGCGATGTACTTCGCGGCTCCGAAAGCGCGTCGTCCGATGGTTGGCGGCATGCTGCTGTCCGTTGCGATCACCGCGTTCCTGACCGGTGTTACTGAGCCGCTGGAATTCCTGTTCATGTTCCTGGCACCACTGCTGTATCTCCTGCACGCACTGTTAACCGGCATCAGCCTGTTCGTTGCGACGCTGCTGGGGATCCACGCGGGCTTCTCCTTCTCCGCAGGTGCTATCGACTACGTGTTGATGTACAACCTGCCGGCAGCAAGTAAGAACGTCTGGATGCTGGTTGCGATGGGTCTGGTCTTCTTCGTTATCTACTTTGTGTTGTTCAGCGCGGTTATTCGTATGTTTAACCTGAAAACGCCGGGCCGCGAAGATAAAGAAGACGATATCGTTACAGAAGAAGCGAACAGCAACACTGAAGAAGGTCTGGCTCAACTGGCAACCAACTACATTGCTGCGGTTGGCGGTACCGATAACCTGAAAGCGATTGACGCCTGTATCACCCGTCTGCGTCTGACCGTGGCCGACTCTGGTCGCGTAAACGATGCGATGTGTAAACGTTTAGGTGCATCTGGTGTCGTTAAGCTGAATAAGCAAACCATCCAGGTCATCGTAGGTGCGAAAGCGGAATCCATTGGCGACGAAATGAAGAAAGTTGTGGCGCGTGGCCCGGTTGCGGCAGCGTCTGCTGAAAGTGCGCCAGCAGCAGCGGCCCCGGTTGCAAAACCGCAGGCTGTCGCGAACGCAGTCACCGTTGAAGCGCTGGTTTCTCCGATTACCGGTGACGTCGTTGCGCTGGAGCAGGTTCCTGATGAAGCCTTCGCCAGCAAAGCAGTAGGCGACGGCGTGGCGGTGAAACCAACGGATAAAATCGTGGTTGCTCCGGCTGCGGGCACCATCGTGAAAATCTTCAACACCAACCATGCGTTCTGTCTGGAAACTGTTAAAGGCGCGGAAATCGTCGTCCATATGGGTATCGATACCGTAGCGCTGGAAGGTAAAGGCTTTAAGCGCCTGGTTGAAGAAGGTGCGGAAGTGACTGCAGGTCAACCGATTCTGGAAATGGATCTGGATTTCCTGAACGCCAATGCACGTTCCATGATTAGCCCGGTTGTGTGCAGCAACAGCGATGACTTCGGCGCTCTGGTCATTAAAGCCGAAGGTCATGTGGTTGCCGGTCAGACACCACTGTATGAGATTAAAGGTAAGTAACTGCTCCTGAGTAAAGTGAGTTAAATGCCTTAAGCGGCGGGGGATATTCCTCCGCCGCTTTTTTTTGCAGCAAATACCCTCATATATCCTGTTGAAACACCTTTTTTGTGCAACTAATAGTTGTCTCCTGACGTCGCTTATAAGATCATGTTCCGTTATACGTTGTTTACGCTTTGAGGAATCCACGATGAGTGAGGCTGAAGCCCGCCCGAGTAACTTTATTCGTCAGATCATCGATGAAGATCTGGCCAGTGGTAAGCACACCACGATCCATACCCGTTTTCCGCCGGAGCCAAATGGCTATCTGCACATTGGCCACGCGAAATCCATTTGTCTGAACTTTGGCATTGCGCAAGATTACCAGGGCCAGTGCAACCTGCGTTTTGATGATACGAACCCGGTTAAAGAAGATATCGAGTACGTTGAGTCGATTAAAAACGACGTTGAATGGTTAGGTTTCCACTGGACTGGTGACATTCGCTACTCGTCGGACTACTTCGATCAGCTTCACGCCTATGCGGTAGAACTTATCAATAAAGGTCTGGCGTACGTTGACGAACTGTCAGCAGACGAAATCCGCGAATACCGCGGTACGCTGACTCAGCCGGGTAAAAACAGCCCATTCCGCGATCGCAGCGTCGAAGAGAACCTCGCGTTGTTCGAAAAAATGCGTACCGGAGGCTTTGAAGAAGGTAAAGCCTGCCTGCGCGCGAAAATCGACATGGCATCGCCGTTTATCGTGATGCGCGATCCGGTGCTGTACCGTATTAAGTTCGCTGAACACCACCAGACCGGCAACAAGTGGTGCATCTACCCGATGTACGACTTTACCCACTGCATCAGCGATGCGCTGGAAGGCATCACGCATTCACTGTGTACGCTGGAGTTCCAGGATAACCGCCGTCTGTACGACTGGGTGCTGGACAACATCACCATCCCGGTTCACCCGCGCCAGTACGAATTCTCGCGCCTGAATCTGGAATATACCGTGATGTCCAAGCGCAAGCTGAACCTGCTGGTTACCGACAAGCACGTTGAGGGCTGGGACGATCCGCGTATGCCAACGATTTCTGGTCTGCGTCGTCGCGGTTATACCGCTGCTGCTATCCGTGAATTCTGCAAACGCATTGGCGTGACCAAGCAGGACAACACCATTGAGATCGCCTCGCTGGAATCCTGCATTCGTGAAGATCTGAATGAAAACGCGCCGCGCGCGATGGCGGTTATCGATCCGGTGAAACTGGTTATCGAAAACTACCCGCAGGGCGAGAGCGAACTGGTTACCATGCCTAACCATCCGAATAAACCGGAAATGGGCAGCCGTGAAGTGCCGTTTAGCGGTGAAATCTGGATCGATCGCGCTGATTTCCGCGAAGAAGCGAACAAGCAGTACAAGCGTCTGGTGATGGGTAAAGAAGTACGTCTGCGTAATGCTTACGTGATCAAGGCCGAGCGTGTAGAGAAAGATGCGCAAGGGAATATCACCACCATTTTCTGCACCTACGATGTCGACACTCTGAGCAAAGATCCGGCCGATGGTCGTAAAGTAAAAGGTGTTATTCACTGGGTCAGCGCGGCTCATGCGTTGCCGATTGAAATCCGCCTGTACGATCGTCTGTTTAGCGTACCGAACCCTGGTGCGGCAGAGGACTTCCTGTCCGTGATTAACCCGGAATCACTGGTGATTAAACACGGCTATGGCGAGCCATCACTGCAGGCCGCGGTTGCAGGCAAAGCGTTCCAGTTTGAACGCGAAGGCTATTTCTGCCTCGACAGCCGTTACGCTACGGCTGATAAGCTGGTGTTTAACCGCACCGTTGGTCTGCGTGATACGTGGGCTAAAGCGGGCGAATAAGCCGCAACACATCTTGTCTAAACGCCGCATCATGCGGCGTTTTTTTATGCCAAAAAAACGTGTGGCAGGCTCCGTTTGCGGAGCGAATTAATTACATGTCTGTAATAATAAAATGGCTGAATGCTTTTACGTTTAAATAACTTACCTCAATATGAGATTGGCTGAAACCGATTTCATCCTCATGGAAAACAAGCGATTTTTTCATTTTTTCAACGCTTTTTTATCTCTCGATGAAAATGTAACAGAAAGCAATGAAATATGTGCGGTTGCTCATACTATTACATACTCGTTACAGAAAGAGATTGATAATTCGCGTCGCGAAAAATAGTCTATTCATTGTAGTCACTGAGGTTTTCTTGGCGCTACTTTTTTAATTTTTGTTTTTTCGCTGACCGCTTTTATCGGCAGCATTTTTATGTCAAAGAGGATTAACATATGCGTACGTTTAGTGGCAAACGTAGTACGCTGGCGCTGGCTATCGCCGGTATCACAGCAATGTCGGGTTTCGTTGTCGCTCCCCAGGCTCACGCCGAAGGTTTCATTGATGACTCCACTTTAACCGGCGGCATCTATTACTGGCAGCGTGAACGTGACCGTAAAGATGTCACCGATCATGACAAATACAAAACCAACCTTTCTCACTCGACCTGGAACGCTAACCTCGACTTCCAGTCCGGTTATGCGGCCGATATGTTTGGTATTGATATCGCAGCATTCACCGCGATTGAAATGAACGAAAGTAGCGAAAGCGGCCATCCAAACGAAATCGCATTCTCTTCAAAAAATAAAGGCTACGACGAAGATTACTCCGGCGATAAGAGCGGAATTAGCCTGTATAAAGCAGCAGCCAAATTTAAATACGGCCCAACCTGGGCGCGCGCCGGTTACATTCAACCAACCGGACAGACGCTATTGGCTCCGCACTGGAGCTTTATGCCTGGTACCTATCAGGGTGCCGAAGCTGGTGCCAACTTCGACTATGGTGATGCTGGCGCACTGAGCTTCTCCTATATGTGGGCCAACGAATATAAAGCGCCGTGGCACACCGAAGTCGATAAATTTTATCAGGCCGATAAAAAGACCAGCGTAGATTACCTGCACTCAATCGGCGCGAAATATGACTTCAAAAATAACCTGTTGCTGGAAGCGGCATTTGGTCAGTCCGAAGGCTACGTCGATCAATACTTCGCGAAAGCCAGCTACAAATTCGATTTAGGCGGTAACCCGTTTACCACCAGCTATCAGTTCTATGGCGCGCGCGACAAAGTTGATGATCGCACCGTGAACGATATTTATGACGGTACGGCCTGGTTGCAGGCGTTGACCTTCGGCTACAAAGTGGCGGAAGTGGTTGACCTGCGCCTGGAAGGGACCTGGGTTAAAGCGGACGGGCAGCAGGGTTACTTCCTGCAGCGTATGACCCCGACCTACGCCTCATCCAACGGTCGCTTGGATATCTGGTGGGACAACCGTTCTGACTTCAACGCCAACGGCGAAAAGGCTGTCTTCTTCGGTGCAATGTATGACCTGAAGAACTGGAACCTGCCGGGTTGGGCAGTCGGTGCGTCCTACGTTTACGCCTGGGATGCCAAGCCATCTACCTGGCAGCTCAACCCGGATGCGTACTACGACAAAAACCGGACTATCGAAGAGTCTTCTTACAGCCTGGATGCGGTCTATACCCTGCAGGACGGTCGTGCGAAAGGCACTATGTTTAAACTGCACTTCACCCAGTACGACAACCATTCAGACATTCCGAGCTGGGGCGGTGGTTACGGCAACATCTTCCAGGATGAACGCGACGTGAAGTTCATAGTTATTGCTCCGTTCACCATCTTCTAATGCCAACAGCGGCAGACCAGACGTCTGCCGCTCCGTTGAGGAAAGTGCTATGAAAAAACTGATACTCATCGCCATTATGGCATCAGGGCTGGTGGCTTGTGCGCAATCCCCTTCGCCGAAAGAAGACAGTCGCCTGAAAGAAGCCTACAGCGCGTGTATTAACACCGCGCAAGGATCGCCGGAGAAAATTGAAGCCTGCCAAAGCGTGCTGAATGTGTTGAAGAAAGAAAAGCAGCACCAGCAGTTTGCTAATGAAGAAAGCGTACGCGTACTGGATTATCAGCAGTGTATCCAGGCCACGCGCACGGGTAACGATCAGTCCGTTAATGCTGATTGCGACAAGGTCTGGCAGGAAATACGTAGCAAGAATGCTGCGCAGTAATTCGAGAAAAGAAAATGACAACGGGCGGAGAGTTTTCCGCCCGTTTGCTTTTCAGAGCTTATGTTCCACTGGTTGATAGCCCCGACTCAGTCGGACAAACAGCATTGCCGTGGCGGCGAGTCCACAA
Organism: Citrobacter sp. wls710; assembly: GCF_005281115.1. NCBI lineage: Bacteria > Pseudomonadati > Pseudomonadota > Gammaproteobacteria > Enterobacterales > Enterobacteriaceae > Citrobacter > Citrobacter sp. wls710. The sequence continues at coordinate 13,174 of NZ_SZXD01000007.1, read as the reverse complement.
AGCGCTGCGCACATCAGCCACCATCCCGGTGAGCTTTTATCCCCGGTTAGCTGGACCAGCGCCGTGGATATGACTGGTGTAAGGCCGCCAAAAATCGCCGTGGCAAGACTAAAGGCCAGTGAAAAGCCCACCGTACGGACATAGACAGGCATCACCTCGGTGAGTGCCGCGACCATTGCCCCGTTGTACATGCCAAAAAAGAACGAGAACCAAAGCAGGACCAGCGTCATGCGCATGAAGTCTGGCGCGGCGGTGAGCCAGTGCATTACCGGCCAGGTGGTAAGCAGTGCGAGTACAGTAATCCCCATCAATACCGGACGACGACCAATTCGGTCAGATATCGCTCCGCCAATCGGCAGCCAAATAAAGTTAGAAATACCGACCAGCATGGTGACTACCAGGCTATCGCGCGCGCTCAGGTGGAGTACGGCCCTGCCGTAGGTTGGGGTGTAGACGGTAATAAAGTAAAACGTCGTGGTGGTCATCGCTACCAGCAGCGTACCCGCAGCGATCAGACGCCAGTTTTTGATGATAGTGGTGAAAATTTCCCTGGTGTCGGGACGGTGCGTACGTTGTAAAAATGCGTCTGTCTCCTGAAGCGAACGGCGCAGGACGAAGATCAACGGAATAATCATGCAACCAATAAAGAACGGAATGCGCCAGCCCCATTCAGAGATCTCATCGTGCCCCAGTGTGGCATTCAGAGCGTAGCCAATCAGCGCCGCCACCACAATGGCGACCTGTTGGCTGGCGGACTGCCAACTGGTGTAGAAACCTTTATTACCAGGCGTGGCGATTTCAGAGAGATAAACCGAAACGCCTCCCAGCTCTACGCCCGCAGAGAAGCCTTGCAATAATCGACCGACTAATACCAGCACAGGGGCCAGCAGGCCAATGCTTTGATAACCGGGAACCAGGGCAATCAGCAGGGTACCGCAGCCCATGATCGCCAGCGTCACCATCAGTCCTTTACGGCGACCAATTCTGTCGATGTAAGCACCCAGCACGATTGCGCCAACGGGCCGCATTAAAAAACCCGAACCGAAAACCGCAAAGGTCAACATGAGCCCGGCAAATTCACTCTCCGCGGGGAAGAACGTCTTTGCGATATAGGTGGCGTAAAACCCGAACAGAAAAAAGTCGAACTGTTCGAGAAAATTACCGCTGGTTACCCGCAGTATTGCGCCGAAAGTTCCAGCGCGCGATGGTTGTTGTGTCATTAGGGTTGCTCCACTGTCTTATCATAATATTTATAGAGGTAAGAGTTTGCGGGTTAGTCGCCTGTGACCCCCGCTTGTTTGCCGCGCCGTTTCTCAATCGCCCACTTGAGTAAGGCTGCGCAGCGGTAAAATCCGTGGGCAAATTTTCCGTAAGGAATGGTCAGAAAAAGCGCCATGACCACGCCGAGATGAATGGCCAGTAAAATAGCCATCCATGAAGTGTCCCTTCCCGCCAGCAGCGCCAGACCAGTCAAACTGGTCAGCAGCAGCAGCAAAATAAAACCGCGATCCATCGGTTTTTGCCGGGCGTCGCCATGCAGCGGTGAACGCTTAAGATTCAGCCATAGCAAGCCCGCCGGGCCGACAACCAGACCAATGCCGCCCAACGTGCCCAGCATCACCGGCACGCTGAAGAACGGGTAGGGCGCTTCTATACCTGCAAAGTAGTGATAGCCCGTTGCCACCACGGTGGCGGCAAAGCAGAGCATAAAACCGTAGAAGGTAAAGTGGTGGAAACGGCGGCGCATCAGGGTGAAAGCATCATCCGCTTCGTTACAACCTTTGCCGTGGCCACCATCGAGATATTTCAGCGTCAGCGCATCGTGTGAGGCTTCAGCAATCTCGGCGGAACGCGGCATACCCGGAGAGATCTCGCGCCAGAAGCGGATCACGCCGGCCATCAACAAACCGATCGCCAGAATAAACACCGAACCAAACATCCAGGCCAGCAGGTTATGCGGGAAAATTTGATAGAAATCCCCGGCCAGCGGAGGATGGAATAGTGAGCCTTTCAAACCTATAGCGAGGAGTAAAAACAGGATCAGACCGAAAACCAGCGCCAGCGTCACGGTGACGCCTGCGCGACGATAAAGCGCGCCAAAGGCGGCGGGTTGCGCGTAATGCTGATAGGTTTCGAGCCGGACTTCCGCCATCGCCTTCGGTACGTTGATGGCAAATTCATGAGGCGGGGCATACTGACATGCGTGCAGGCAAGCGCCGCAGTTATGGCACAAGTTTGCCAGGTAATTGATATCCGCTTTACCGAATTCCAGACGCTGCGTCATGGCCGGGAATACGGCGCAAAAGCCTTCACAATAGCGACAGGCATTGCACACTTGCATCACACGTTCAACTTCAGCTTCCGGTTCGGTGATAATTTGCGCTTCGATGATCAGTTTCTCAAGCTGCTTCATGACGAGTCTCCTTACGTGCGGCTAGCGCGGCTTCTTTTCCGGCAATGCGGCCAAAGGTCGTGCCGATCGACATCCCCACGCCTGCGGTGTAGCCCTTACCCAAAACGTTGCCCGCCATCATCTCTCCGGCGACGAACAGGTTGCGGCTTGGAAGCCCGGCAAAATGCACAGCGGCGCGTTCGTTCACTTTTAACCCAAGATAAGTGAAGGTGATCCCTGGCCGCAGGGCATAGCCGTAGTATGGCGGCTGGTCCAGCGGTCGCGCCCAGTGCGTTTTCGCGGGTAGCAAATCTTTGGTGGTACAGTTATCCAGAACGGTATGGTCGAACTGGCCGGGCTGGCAGGCGTTGTTGTACTCCGTCACGGTGTGGGTAAAGCGTTCGGCATCCAGTCCTAACTGAAGGGCCAGTTCTGCCAACGTATTGGCCTGCGCGCCGGGAAAGACCGGAGGCATAAAGTGGCCGATAGCTTTACTGTCGATGATGGAGTAACCAATCTGCCCTGGCTGTTGAGCGACCAGACGTCCCCAGATGGCGTAGCGTTTCGGCCAGAAATCTTCGCCTTCATCATAAAAACGATCTGCGTCACGGTTTACCATTATGCCCAGCGAGACGCAGTCCACGCGGGTGCAAATTCCGCCATCATATAATGGTGCTCTGGCATCAATAGCCACGCAGTGTGACTGGGAGGGATCGCCGATAATGTCGGCTCCGGCATCCATCATAAATTTGAGCAGTACGCCCTGGTTAAAGCGCGTGCCGCGAATCAGGAAGTTATCCGCAGGCCATTCGCCGCGCTCGTTCTCTCCCCACGCTTCTCGCAGCCATTCGCGGTTTGACTCAAACCCGCCAGCGGCAAGCACGCAGGACTTAGCGGTGATGCGCTCTTCGCCTGCCAGCGCCGCCACGAACTCGCCATTACGCAGTTCAAGCGCCTGAACGGGGGTGTTATAGCGAATTTGAACGCCCAGCTTTTCTGCGCTGCGATAATAGGCATTCACCAGGGCCTTTCCACCGCCCATAAAAAAGGCATTGGTTCGCGCCACGTGTAAAGCGCCGGAGAGAGGAGGTTGAAAGTTAACGCCGTGCTGACGCATCCAGTCACGGCATTGTGAAGAGGTACGGATCACCAGACGCGCCAGCGCTTCGTTGGTATTCCCTTCCGTGACGCGCCACAGATCCTGCCAGAATTCTTCTTCAGGATAGCTTTCCACCAGCACATCCTGCGGCGCGTCATGCATACAACGTAAATTACGTGTGTGTTGGGAGTTTCCTCCGCGCCATTCCCGGGGAGCCGCTTCGAGCAGGAGTACCGAAGCTCCTTGCTCCCGGGCGGTCAAGGCAGCACACAACGCGGCATTGCCACCGCCAATCACCAGAACATCAACCATCGTATACTCCATTACCATTTAACTATTTGTTAAATTTGTAATTGAAATGTATACGTACAGGCTGTGTGGGCGCTATGACGTGACGCTAAACAGTGCTTTAGTTATTGTAAAGCGTAGCGCCAGGCCAGCTTCCGGCTTCCACCAGTTGATGCATAACTTTTGTCAGCACCACACGGGCGGCGAGGCCTGCCGGGGTAAGTTCATCGTCAGAGAGGCTGACCAGAAAGTTAGGGCGGCTAAGTACCGGATTATGGACGCCGATCACTCTTAGAGTGTCTTTATCGAGATGGGAGATCGCCGCGCCTGGCTGAAGAGTGGCGCCAATGCCACTGCGTACGGCGCGCATCAGTAACGCCAGACCATCAATTTCAGTAGCGATCTCAATATTTAGCGCGTGTTCCTGGCAGATGGCATCCAGCCTGCCGCGCAGACCGTGTCCCGGGCTTGGCATGATCAATGGAATATTTGCCAGTTGGGCAGGCGCAATATTGTCGTCGACAATATCAGCCAATAGGGCATGGGTCCCAATCAAAAACAGCCGTTCTTCAAGAATCGGTCTGGCGCTCCAGCGCAGGATCTTTTCTTTTTGAAACACGATAGCCAGATCAATCTGGCGGGTATTAATCATTCGTTCCAGGTTGCCAGAGAGACTTTCCACCACGTGCAGGCGAACATCAGCATAGCTTTCCCGCATGGCGTGAATAAAAGGCATGCCGAGAACGGAAGCGGTACTGGGAGCCATACCGACGCTGACATGCCCGGAAAGTCGGGCCTCGCGAGCGGCGAGGATTGCATCGTCTGCATGCCGGAGCGCCAGCTGCGCCTGGGAGTAAAAAGCCAGTCCGGCGCTGGTGGGTGTCACACCTCGCGAGGTGCGTTGTAGCAGGCGAATAGCAAGTTCGTTTTCGAGCCGCGTCATTTGCTGACTGAGCGCCGAAACGCCGATATTAAGATCGAGCGCTGCGCTACCCATGCTGCCGGTTTCTACAATGCGAACAAAATAGCGTAGCTGGCGAAGTTCCATTTCAACTCTCCGGAAGGGCAATTGATTTTTACATTAAAGCAACATTGACGGAGAAGGAAGAGGGTGCTGGTCAAATTCAGCCCATAAAAAAAGCCAACCGGAAGGTTGGCTTTTCAGAAAGCGTCACATTATTTGCCGTCGTGCGCATGCTCATCTTCGCGGCAATCGCCTTCGGCGCAGTGGCCGTAAAGATAGAGGCTATGGTTGGTTAAGCGAATACCATGTTTAGCCGCAATCTCACGCTGGCGCGCTTCAATGGAATCATCGCTGAACTCGACCACTTTGCCGCAGTCGAGGCAAATGAGGTGATCGTGGTGATGCTGTTGAGTCAGTTCGAAGACGGATTTACCACCTTCAAAATTATGGCGGGTCACGATACCGGCATCATCAAACTGGTTCAGCACACGATACACGGTCGCCAGACCAATTTCTTCACCCATATCGATCAGGCGCTTGTATAAGTCTTCCGCACTGACGTGATGGTTATCCGGTTCCTGAAGAACTTCCAGAATTTTTAAACGAGGAAGCGTTACTTTCAGGCCAGCCTTCTTTAATGCGGTATTGTTGTCAGTCATGCGGAATCTGTCCTGTAGCTAAACGATTCACTTCATTAACAGAAGTGACAGAAATTGCACTTGAGAAATTGCATATCATTATAGAACTGCCATGGTTAAATGAAAACTGCAAGTCTCTGGCATATATTGTTAATCAAAACGTGGTATCGCCGACAAACACACTGTGCAACACCCGATTGGCATCCAGCCATTGTACAGGGTCAGACGAAAAAGTTACAAATTTGTAGCAATTATTTTGATTGGTTTTATCTATTGATGCGGCGCAGATGATGATCTACACCGCGTGAAATCAGGCATTGATGATTTCGTCGAGGTGCAGTTCTTCTGAGATCTGCTTAACCCATTTTTCTACGCGTTCTGCGGTCAGCTCCGGCTGGCGATCCTCATCAATAGCCAGACCAACAAAGTGGTTGTCATCAGCCAGACCTTTGGACGCTTCAAAGTGATAACCCGCCGTTGGCCAGTGACCGACGATGGTGGCGCCGCGTGGCTCAATGATGTCGCGAATGGTGCCTAACGCATCGCAGAAGTATTCTGCGTAATCTTCCTGGTCGCCACAGCCAAACAGTGCGACCAGTTTGCCGTTAAAATCAATGTCTTCGAGGGTAGGGAAGAAATCGTCCCAGTCACACTGCGCTTCACCGTAGTACCAGGTTGGAATGCCGAGCAGCAGAATGTCATACCCTTCCAGGTCTTCTTTGCTGCTTTTTGCAATGTCATGTACATCGGCAACGTCTTTACCAAGCTGTTTTTGAATCATTTTTGCGATGTTTTCGGTATTACCGGTGTCGCTGCCGAAAAAGATGCCAGTGATTGCCATGAGTAAAATAACCTCTTGAAACTTATTGAAATGGTGGTGGCGCATTGCCCACGGATAAGGGCAATCATAGCAGAACAGTCAGGCATGCGGAAACAGCAAACACGCGGGACTGCACTCTGTGCTACACGATTTATGATTTAGAGCAGAAATTCAGACTATGCCTGACCGCGCAATGCGGTGAGTTGGGTCATCAGCATCTCTTCGATGAGTTCACTGCGACTCATGTTACGCGCCTCGGCCAGCTCGTTTAACGCGTCAACGGCATCAGCGTTCAGTTTCAGTTCGACACGCTTAAGCCCGCGAACTTTGTCACGTTTAAGCTGATTACGTTTATTTACACGTAACTGTTCATCACGCGAGAGCGGATTAGTTTTGGGTCGTCCCGGGCGACGCTCCTGCGCGAACAGATCTAATGTCGTACGGTCCGTTTGTTCTTTGGCCATGATCTTGGTGACTTCGGGGAAACAATCAGCCAGGCGTCTGCCCGGATGGATAGCGCGCCATAATACATCAGCAGGGGAGGCACGCCAACGCCCACGCGCGTAATCGTGCACGGACGCTGAGTTTTTAATCAGTTAGCCTGCTCGTTCAGATAACGACGAATGGCCCGCAGCACTGCTTCAGGTTTTTCCGCATGTACCCAATGCCCCGCGCCCGCAATTACGTGCGCCCGAGCCTGCGGGAATTGTGCCAGCAGCTGCCCGCGATACGCTTCGGTGACATAAGGGGAGTTACCGCCAGGGATAAACAATGCCGGGTGCTCCCACGCCGGGACGGTTTCCCAACCAACGATATGGGGATATTGATCCCACAATACGGGAACGTTAAAGCGCCACTCGCCGTCAACAAAGGATTTCAGCAGAAACTGGATAACACCTTCCTCTTGCAGATACTGGCGCATGACGCTTGCCGCCTGCTGGCGTGAGGACGCTTGTGCATCGGTTACGGCATTGATTGCCGCAAAAATCTCATCGTGACGGCGCACATGATAGTCAACTGGCGCAATATCAATAGCCACCAGTCGATCGATACGGTCAGGGGCCAACGCGCTTAACGCCATGACGGCTTTCCCCCCCATCGAGTGACCAATAAAGATCGCTTTTTCGATCTGTTGATCGTCCAGCGTATCCACCAGGTCTTGCGCCATGGCCGCATAATTCATCTCAGGCGATCGGGGCGAGAGGCCATGATTTCGCATATCAACCTGGATGATATCGTGATCGGCCACCAGATCGCGCGCCAGGATCCCCAGGTTATCCAGACTACCAAACAGGCCGTGAACCAGGACGATGGGAGAATTATTGTGCAGGTTTTGCGCAGATTGCGCTCGGATATTCAATTTCATGGCAAAGTTCTTTTTTTCACACTCACGGGTTAGGGTATCATGTTGACCATTCTGCCACAGGGCTGCAACAACTACGGTTACTCCGAGTTTTATCAGCCACCAGGCTTGACGCTATCCGCTGTTGGGATTTGCCTTTACACTACGCGTGTTAACCCAACAACTTGTATTCAGCTAAACACTGCACTGGATTAAGATGAAAACGATTGAAGTTGATGATGAACTCTATAGCTATATTGCCAGCCACACCAAGCATATCGGCGAGAGCGCATCCGACATTTTACGGCGTATGTTGAAATTTTCCGCCGCATCACAGCCTGTCACTCCGGTAGTAAAAGAAGTCCGCGCTGTGCAACCTGTCGTGGAAGCCAAGCCGGTTAACCCCGTAAAAGATAAAGTGCGCGCGATGCGTGAACTGCTGTTGTCCGATGAATATGCGGAACAGAAGAAAGCAGTAAATCGCTTTATGCTGGTGCTGTCTACACTCTATTCTCTGGATCAAAACGCGTTCGCCGAAGCAACGGATTCGTTGCATGGCCGTACGCGCGTTTATTTTGCAGCAGATGAACAGACGCTGCTGAAAAATGGTAATCAAACCAAACCGAAACACGTGTCAGGCACGCCGTACTGGGTGATCACCAATACCAACACCGGCCGTAAATGCAGCATGGTGGAGCACATCATGCAGTCAATGCAATTCCCTGCGGAATTGATTGAAAAGGTTTGCGGAACAATTTAATCCTTGCATTAGAAGGACCAGGCAATGGCAATCCACAACCGTGCAGGTCAACCTGCGCAACAGAGTGATTTGATTAACGTCGCCCAACTGACGGCACAGTACTATGTACTGAAACCAACGGCAGGGAACGCTGAGCACGCCGTCAAGTTCGGTACGTCCGGGCATCGCGGCAGTGCAGGTCGTCATAGTTTTAACGAGCCGCATATTCTGGCTATCGCCCAGGCGATTGCTGAAGAACGTGCGAAAAACGGGATTACTGGCCCGTGCTATGTGGGCAAGGATACCCACGCGCTGTCTGAACCGGCTTTTATCTCTGTGCTGGAAGTGCTGGCGGCGAATGGTGTTGACGTCATCGTGCAGGAAAACAACGGCTTTACGCCAACCCCTGCCGTGTCGAATGCCATCCTGGTCCACAACAAAAAAGGCGGCCCGCTGGCTGACGGCATTGTGATCACGCCGTCCCACAACCCGCCGGAAGACGGCGGCATTAAATACAACCCGCCAAACGGTGGTCCGGCAGATACCAACGTCACCAAAGTGGTGGAAGACAGGGCTAACGCGTTGCTGGCTGACGGTCTGCAAGGCGTGAAGCGTATGTCGCTGGACGCCGCGCTGGCATCGGGTCATGTGAAAGAGCAGGACCTGGTTCAGCCGTTTGTTGAAGGGCTGGCAGATATCGTCGACATGGCGGCGATCCAGAAAGCGGGTCTGACGCTGGGTGTCGATCCGTTGGGCGGTTCCGGTATCGAATACTGGAAGCGTATTGCGAAGCACTACAACCTGAACCTGACTATCGTTAACGACCACGTTGATCAGACTTTCCGCTTTATGCATCTCGATAAAGACGGCGCAATCCGTATGGACTGCTCCTCCGAATGCGCGATGGCGGGTCTGCTGGCGCTGCGTGACAAGTTCGATCTGGCCTTTGCCAACGATCCGGACTATGACCGTCACGGTATCGTCACTCCGGCGGGGCTGATGAACCCGAACCACTACCTGGCGGTGGCGATCAACTATCTGTTCCAGCATCGTCCGCAATGGGGCAAAGATGTTGCCGTCGGTAAGACGCTGGTTTCCTCGGCGATGATTGACCGCGTGGTCAACGATCTGGGCCGTAAGCTGGTGGAAGTGCCGGTCGGTTTTAAATGGTTTGTTGACGGTCTGTTCGACGGCAGCTTTGGCTTTGGTGGTGAAGAGAGTGCGGGCGCATCTTTCCTGCGTTTCGACGGTACACCGTGGTCGACCGACAAAGATGGCATCATCATGTGCCTGCTGGCGGCAGAAATTACCGCTGTGACCGGTAAGAATCCGCAAGAACACTACAACGAACTGGCTGCTCGCTTCGGCGCGCCGAGCTACAACCGTTTGCAGGCGAGCGCGACCTCCGCACAGAAAGCGGCGCTGTCTAAGCTGTCTCCGGAAATGGTAAGTGCCAGCACGCTGGCGGGCGATCCTATCACCGCACGTCTGACGGCGGCACCGGGCAACGGTGCTTCTATCGGTGGTCTGAAAGTGATGACTGACAACGGCTGGTTTGCCGCGCGTCCGTCAGGTACGGAAGACGCTTATAAAATCTACTGCGAGAGCTTCCTGGGTGAGGAACACCGCAAGCAGATCGAAAAAGAAGCTGTTGAGATCGTCAGTGAAGTGTTGAAAAACGCGTAAACCCCTGGCCGGATAAGACGTAAGCGTCGTGATCCGGTATGAATGATGAAAAGCCGGATCGCGCATAAGCTGATCCGGCTTTTTTTATTCAGTTGACCCGTCCCAGGCTTAAATCCGGATAACGTGATGATTGAATTCAAACACACCTAACAAGATCATCATTATCATTGAAAATAGCTGTCGCTAAGCAGGTAGAATAATAAACAGGCCCAGCAGTGATATGGCATCAGGGACGCCACACCATTTATTATTTGCTGCGCAAAAATGGAGGCTTGACTGGACTATCGGACCTCCTGGGTTGGTATAGAGGAAACTGTTAGCGGCTTGGACAACGAGTCCGCAGATAATTGAGCGAAAAAATCAATGAATTCGAAGAACACTTTTAGCGTGCGAACCAATTAGGCGTTATCCTTGGTTCTTAATTTTCGTGGGCTGTTATGAGTATATTTATATATATGTCAGCCAATATTGACTGAACTGTTACCGATTATTACACCACCACAGTCAACCGCATCCCCCGTTCTGGCGGCAGGCAAACCATCGATAAAGACACTTTCTGATCCGCCTGCTATTTTTCGGGGGTGAGGTGGGTGTTTGGGTTTAGCGTGTGGTGTTAGCGGATCCCCCTGGCGAGCTGCTGGTAAGCCGTCAATAAATACAGTTGATGAACCTGCGATGATGACAGTTTCGTAATAACCGTCATGCTGAGTACCTTTATCGCTGAGCTTGGCTGCAGTGGGCATGTTTTTCTCCAGGTTGTAATATAATCGTCATAAAAAAACAAATGCTTTATTTGTAGATGTCGACAGATTTGATAGAAATCATGAGGTGTTCTCATTGCTGTAAAAAATATCTTTATTTAATCCTTATAATATAATGATTTAACTTTTTTTCCATCTATCTTTATATGAACTTGATTGGACTTAACCATGAGGATATTATTACTATTGATTCCCTTAAAATTAAATCTATCCATAAATTTTATTAACTGGTTACTTTCCGAGATATAATTATTTTTTATCGGTGGTAAATGTGGTGGTATATGATATTGATGTGGGTTATTTCCATCCCCAATCAAAGATAAAATTTTTTCATTTATATTTTGTTCAATAAACCATTCTTGTTTTACGAAGGTGAAATCAGTAGTTCTGATGCTGTAGATTTTAATATTAGGCATAAAATAATAATATTCGTTAAGCTTTATTTGAAAATGTACTTCACTATGCGGAGAAAGTTTATACCAGTCATCTTTTTCAAAAGAACTACGATAATCGCAAATGCTTCCTAAATAATCTAATGAAATATTAGCCGTGGATATAAAGAAAAGCATCCTACATAGTTTTATATCAGATGCGATTTCTTTATTTTCTGTTGGTATATAAGGTAGAGATGTTGTCCGAATAAAATATGGGTGAGATTTTTCATTCTTAAAGGAAAGTGTTGCAAGTATATTATTGTTATTATTATTTACCGATAATGAGAGATATAAACCGTTTAACGCTTGCTCATTAGTGTTAGCAACTTCAAATGATTTAAAACGCACTATAGGATAATTTGGTAAGTACCATTGCTTGGGATGTAGTTGAGCTTTTTCATATTCATATCCATTCCACCCTCTCATTCCATATCCGTATTTGATAATGGATAATTCATTTGCTGATAACCAGTTTGGTATAACTAATATCATTAATAATATTTTTTGAAGTTAAGTTTATTTAAATAAATGAAACGCTTCATTTTATTAAGGTTCTTATATTTTTGATTTAAAGAGTTAATCTGCGAAGGATAATGAAAAATAATTCCTCACTCGTTTTTAATTTCTATTTCAAAGTATCTTTCAATATTGTAAGCATTGTCAAAAACAAGATCGAATTTATTTTCAGTAATTAATTTATTAGCTCCTTTCACATGCCCATTGTAGTCATCATTATCTTCTTGATAGGGCGATTGCTTATTTCCTTCAGAGTCATAATCTGATGTCCCCATTCCTCCACCATTAGGGTCTGTAAAAAATTTGGGTATATGGCTTAATTCGTGGCAAAGTGTAGACACCCGAGAGTCATGGCCGGTAAGTTTTGAGCATATGCGTTTCTTTTCATTACTGTCTTTTTTTCTCCGTCCCACAAAATTTATACCAATTTCAACCTTATAGTCCTTCTGTGGCTCCCCTGGTACTTTAGCACTAACTTCACGTGGTTCATTAATTTTGTTAATAAAACTTTTAATGGTCATTGTACTTTTCACATACCTAATTCGCCTAATACAATCTTCCATCACACCCTTTGCGCTTATTTTAACAAGATGTTGCTCTCCTCTTACAGGCATATTTATATGAACAAATTCATCACCACATATACCAAATATCGTTTGGAATTCGTTCTTTTCTTTGTCTTCCCAAGTTTTAAGATCTTTCTCTCTTTGATTTAATACCTTATCCAGAGCCTCTAATGTTTCTGTTATCATTGCATCAAAATCATTTATTTTACATTGTTTAAAAACTATCATTTCTTTTGACGGTTTACCGTGTGTTTTATCACTCATTCTTCTTCTCCCCAACATGTATCAAAATCAGGATTGATAAGTTTTATTGCAATTTCTTCATCGTTATCTTGGGTAAATATTTCGGTATACCCATTCTGATCTGTCTCTCCATATATTTGAGTTCCATCTACAAAATATGCGATATAACGTATGTTTGAATATGGTTCTTGTTTTTTATCAAAAAAATGAAATTGAAGATGATATTTTTCAGAATCCTGATTCGTCAGTTGTAATGGCCGAATGGCATCACCCGGACTCCCCCCACTGTTAAGATTAATTTTCGATCCCCCGATATCCACACCTCCTGCGTGTATCACCACAAATGAGCCGCCCACCTTCAGACTGATCTTACTGTCACTCTGGAGGACAATATCGCCCTCAACGCGGATCCCCTGCGCTCCGGCTACCTTCTGCGCCATATCGCCTTTCACTTCCAGGCTGTGCTTACCCCCGACCAGGCTGATATGGTCTTTTGTGGTGCGGTGCTCCTGCTTCCCTTCAACGCTCACGCTTCTGTTGCGCACAACGCTCAGCGACGTGTCATGACCAATGCGCACGGTGCGATCGTTTGTGACTTCCTGCGTATGATCGTGCTGCACCGTGATGCGCTGATCGTTCCCGACCGTGACATGCCGGTCATGCGCCACGGTGGTTTTCTGATCGTG
>NZ_SZXD01000010.1:0-594 GCF_005281115.1 Citrobacter sp. wls710 | reverse complement strand
CGTTACCGTGAAAACCAAACGAGATAATGCAAAACGGCAGCGTCATCAGGATATACGGCAGATACTGCGAATTAGGCAGCGCCACCGCTACGCTGTCGACAAGTTTTGCCACTTCGATATGGCCTACCAGTCCGGAGAAGGTGGCAAAGAACGCTACAAACTTACCGATAATCAGCACGGTAGTGATGCGTCCAACCAGCAACGAGCTGTACCAGGCAATTGCCCCAACCAGCATACTGACGATAATCACCGAGATATTTGCCGGAAAACGTACACCACTGTATTTGAATACGGTTTGCGCCATCACTGCCGATGAACCGGAGATATAGGCATAGGTCAGAATATATAGCACAAAACCGAAAGCGATGCCGACCACGATATTCCACTTACGGCCTAATAAATCCTGGGTAAAGGTATTAAAACTGGCACCAGCGCCATAATGCAGGTTAACTTCAACCAGCATCAGGCCGGTTAATAACATCATGATGGCAATAAACAGAAGAATAACCGACGCACCGGGGAACCATACGCCAGCCATCGCAATCGGCAGGGAAAACATTCCGCCACCCACTACGGTCGCGATAACCAACATGG
>NZ_SZXD01000009.1:0-4170 GCF_005281115.1 Citrobacter sp. wls710 | reverse complement strand
TCTGTACGAAATGAAACCTGCCGGATGCGGCCTACCAAAGCAACCCCCTCGCCTCCATAACACAAGCCATCCTGCGGCATATGCGGTAAACTACGTGCGATTTTGCATCAGGAAAGCGTCTATGAATCACTCCCTTAAAGCCTGGAACACCTTCGGTATCGATCAACAAGCTAATGAGTTTGTCTGCGCCGAAAATGAGCAACAACTGCTGAATGCCTGGCAATCAGCGAATGCATCACATCATCCAGTACTGATCCTGGGCGAGGGGAGTAACGTCCTGTTTCTCGATACCTTCCATGGAACGGTGATCGTCAATCGAATCAAGGGTATTGAGATCACAGAACAACCTGAGGCGTGGCATCTGCACGTAGGTGCCGGTGAGAACTGGCATCATTTGGTACAGCACACGCTGCAAGAAGGTATGCCAGGGCTGGAAAATCTGGCACTCATTCCCGGATGCGTCGGTTCATCTCCCATTCAGAATATTGGTGCTTATGGTGTGGAGCTGCAGCGTGTCTGTGAATATGTGGACTGCGTTGAACTGTCAACCGGCAAACATCTGCGCGTCAGCGCCGCGGAATGCCGTTTTGGTTACCGTGACAGCATCTTCAAGCATGAATACCAGGATCGTTTCGCAATTGTTGCCGTTGGTCTGCGCTTGCCTAAACAGTGGCAGCCCGTTCTCACTTATGGCGACCTGACTCGTCTGGATCCCGCAACCGTGACGCCTCAGCAGGTTTTTGATTCTGTCTGTCATATGCGCACAACAAAGCTGCCCGACCCGAAAGTTAACGGTAATGCGGGTAGTTTCTTTAAAAACCCGGTTGTTACAGCGCACGTTGCGCAGGAACTGCTGGCTAAATTCCCGACCGCGCCTCATTACCCACAGGTTGATGGTTCAGTGAAACTGGCTGCCGGCTGGCTTATCGATCAATGCCAGCTAAAAGGCATGCGTATTGGTGGTGCAGCGGTACATCAGCAGCAAGCACTGGTACTGATCAATGCAGACCGTGCGACCAGTCAGGATGTGGTGCAACTAGCGCATCATGTACGCCAAAACGTTGGTGAGAAATTCAATGTCTGGCTTGAACCTGAGGTCAGATTTATTGGCCCACAGGGTGAAGTGAATGCTGTGGAGATCATCGCATGAAAGATAATACCGTCCCCCTGACGCTTATTTCCTTGTTAGCTGATGGTGAATTTCATTCCGGTGAGCAGCTTGGTGAACAGCTGGGAATGAGCCGCGCGGCAATCAACAAGCATGTTCAGACGCTACGCGACTGGGGCGTTGATGTATTTACTGTTCCCGGTAAAGGATACAGCTTACCTGAGCCTATCCAGTTATTAGACTCATCACTGATTCATTCTCAGTTGGATAGGGGGAATGTCATGGTTCTGCCTGTTATCGACTCAACCAACCAGTACCTGATGGATCGCATTGGTCAACTGGAGTCAGGGGATGCCTGCGTCGCTGAGTATCAGCAGGCCGGTCGTGGTCGTCGCGGACGTAAGTGGTTCTCGCCGTTTGGCGCCAATCTGTATCTCTCAATGTTCTGGCGACTAGAGCAAGGACCGGCAGCCGCAATTGGTTTGAGTCTGGTGATTGGTATTGTCATGGCGGAGGTTTTACGCGATCTGGGTGCGGATAAAGTTCGCGTGAAATGGCCGAACGATCTCTATCTGCTCGATCGTAAACTGGCCGGAATTTTGGTTGAACTCACGGGTAAGACGGGCGATGCCGCGCAAATTGTTATCGGTGCGGGTATTAACATGGCCATGCGCCGGGTAGAAGAGAATGTCGTTAATCAGGGCTGGATTAATCTCCAGGAAGCGGGAATTAATATTGACCGCAATACCCTTGCTGCCCGACTGATCCGCGAGCTGCGTGCTGCGCTGGTACTGTTTGAACATGAGGGCCTGGCACCTTATCTGTCCCGCTGGAAGAAGTTGGACAACTTTATCGACCGTCCGGTAAAACTCATTATTGGCGATAAAGAAATATTTGGGGTATCGCGTGGAATAGATGCACAAGGCGCATTATTGCTTGAACAAAATGGCGTGATAAAACCCTGGATGGGCGGAGAAATATCGCTCAGAAGTGCTGAATAATAATAAGGGGAGCTGTAGCTCCCCTTATTAATTTATTTACGTAGCCTGACCTCTTCAACGGCATGATTGGCGCTTTTGGTCATAATCAAGCTGGCTCGCTCACGCGTTGGTAAAATATTTTGTTTTAAATTCAGCCAGTTAATCTCTTTCCATAACGATGTAGCCGTGTTGATTGCCTCATCTTCCGACAATTTCGCATAATTATGGAAATAAGAGTCTGGGTTGGTAAATGCCCCTTCGCGGAATTTCAGGAAGCGGTTGATATACCACGTCTGGAGTAATTCTTCTGGCGCATCAACATAAATAGAAAAGTCGACAAAATCAGAAACAAATACATGATGTGGATCGTGAGGATAATCCATCCCGCTCTGTAATACATTAAGCCCTTCGAGTATTAATATGTCAGGCTGGGCAACGGTTTTGTCGCCATCAGGGATCACATCATAGATAAGATGAGAGTAGACCGGCGCCGTGACGTTAGGTACGCCTGACTTCAAATCGGAAACGAATTTAACCAGGCGGTGCATATCATAGGACTGAGGGAAGCCTTTCTTCTTCATGAGTCCACGATCTTTCAACACCTGATTAGGATGAAGAAAACCGTCGGTCGTAATCAACTCAACCTTACGATGCTCAGGCCAGCGACTCAACAGTGCCTGTAAAACACGAGCTGTGGTGCTTTTGCCAACGGCGACGCTGCCAGCAATGCTAATAATATAAGGAATACGCTCGCCGTTAGTGCCTAAAAATTGCTCCAGCACCGCCTGACGTCGCAGGTTCGAACTGATGTAAAAATTTAGCAAACGCGATAGAGGCAAATAAATTTCGGCAACTTCTTCCAGCGACAAGTCTTCGTTAATGCCTTTCAGACGAGCAATCTCTTCCTCGGTCAGGGTCATTGGCACGGAATCACGAAGCGCAGCCCACTGGTTGCGATCAAACTGTAGGTAAGGCGACGTTAACGCTTGCTCTTTTATACTCATACGCATGGTCTGGCTGTCATTGCTATATCAGGTCTGCGGTAAAAAAACGAAATCATCCCCGGCACGCAATGGCACGCACATTTCAGTTAATTTGGACAATGGGCAGGAGGGTAACACCAGATGAGGGGGAATAATAAGAAAAAATCATCCCCTGAAAAGCAATGTGACGGCTATTCCAGATGTATAAAGAGGTACTTTCTCTCTATGGATAAGTGCATGGCGGCGCAAAACTTGCCTTTGGAAGGGCGCGCGCCGTTGGAAATTTGTCCAATCATACGAAGAAATAGATTATTTATCGGACGTATAGTGCAAAATGTGAGCGATAGAACATTTTATGCAATTTTTTAGTTGCATGAGTGCGCAGGTCTCCATAAAATGCGCGCTACTTGATGCCGACTTAGCTCAGTAGGTAGAGCAACTGACTTGTAATCAGTAGGTCACCAGTTCGATTCCGGTAGTCGGCACCATCAAGTCCGGTGGGGTTCCCGAGCGGCCAAAGGGAGCAGACTGTAAATCTGCCGTCACAGACTTCGAAGGTTCGAATCCTTCCCCCACCACCACTTTCTGGCAGCGTTATCGCCGCCTGAGTTGGTTAAAAAATTAATCAGCTCGAACATAAAAGAGAGAAATCTCTTTTTTGTTACAGAAAGAACTGGGTAGCCGAGTTTCAGGATGCGGGCATCGTATAATGGCTATTACCTCAGCCTTCCAAGCTGATGATGCGGGTTCGATTCCCGCTGCCCGCTCCAGACGTGCTGATATGGCTCAGTTGGTAGAGCGCACCCTTGGTAAGGGTGAGGTCCCCAGTTCGACTCTGGGTATCAGCACCACTTCACTTCTCCTTCCCGTTTCTCTCTGTTTACTTTTAAAAGCATTCAACAGCTCAGGTATATTGCCTGGTTGATGTGGTGATATCACCGATTTATCCGTGTCTTAGAGGGACAATCGATGTCTAAAGAAAAATTTGAACGTACTAAACCGCACGTTAACGTCGGTACTATCGGCCACGTTGACCATGGTAAAACAACGCTGACCGCTGCAATCACTACCGTACTGGCTAAAACCTACGGCGGTGCTG
>NZ_SZXD01000037.1:0-6263 GCF_005281115.1 Citrobacter sp. wls710 | reverse complement strand
TGTTGCCGCCCCTCGCGGGGCGGCTCACCTCATCAGTTAAAAGCGCGTTTCAGTTCGAGTGTGCGGAGCACCTGCCCGAAGGCCGTGTTTTTCATGGCGGGGATGTGTACACCACGCCCCCGGTGAAAACTCCGGGCAATGTGTCGCCCGAAGGCTTTCAGCACGGGGTCAATTTCCGGCGCGGGGATGTCTTCGCGTCTGAAACGGGGATGACGGCGGGGCTTTACAGCCGCTGCGGAAGGTGAAACAATGCTTACAGTCATAAATGGATTCCTTATGACAAATTGGTTAACAATGCCGTCAAAATTGGTCGCACAATTCTTACGGCGTGGATTAAGCAGGTCCCTGACCTGCTTTTTTTCATATCTGCATCTGACGCTTTCCGGTGTTTTCCTCCTTCTGTTCCTGCGTTTTCATTACCTGCCAGCCGGATGACTGACAGAACACATAAATGCGTATTGCCGGAGCCTGAAATAAATCCTGATTTTTAAAGAACATCACCCGTTGAGTTTCGGGAGCCGCGGTTTTGACGTTTCGCGGGAACCTGCTGCTGTATTCCCTGTGGTATGAACTTCACCCGTTTGAGAACCTTCGCCGCAAGGGGCATCACTGCCACGGCCTGACGCACCTGTCCTGGGCAGAACGCAAAATTTTTTACCGGGTTTTAGGTAAAAAATTTTGTGGGCTGTTCATTTACCCTGGACAGTCAGTGCGGCAGGTTGTGGCTGTCTATGCCCCCGGCGACAGGGACTCATACGGGTGTGTGGCACCCGGCAGGCAATGAGCAGGGACCCGCTGCAACGACGTGAAGCGCGGTTTGCGAAACGGCGTTGCTCCTTACATCCCGGCGTCTTTTGCCGGGATGCCGGGAGCGCAGGCCACGGCGCGACAGGGGTGGCGCGACCGTTCCGGTCGCTGCAAACCCGGGGTTTTGCGTCAGGGATGGAAGCCCGCCAGGGCGGAGACAGCTCCGCTGGCTCCGTTCACGACAGCCCGCCCCGCCAGGGGGACGCCCGGAAAAGGCATAAACAGGAGAGGAACGGAAAGAAGAGGAAGAAGAAGAAGAACAGTAACCACAGAAACATAACATCAGGAAAAAACATTCCGGACACATCACAAACGGGAAGGGTAACGGGCGACGCGCCAGCGTGGCCCGCTTCCCTTCCGGCAGGCGCCAGCCTGCCAGGGGTTTTCGCGCGGGCTGACAGGCGGCCTCCACCGCCTGCCCTGTATCACCTGTGCCTGCTGCCCTGAAGGATTTAGTGACCACCGAGGAAAACAGCCTGCTGATTCACCACAAAATCACATATTTCATCAACAATCTGCGCGGTGGTGAGCGGTTTCTGCCCCATTTCACGACGCCGCGCATTAATCACGGCCCTGTAATTACGCAGAATTTCGCGGGTTTCCTTGCTGATATTCATTACCCATTCTCCCCGTCCAGCGCCTGACGCATCACCCGCATAATCTCACGTTCTTCCCTGACAAATGCGTCACCGTCGCCCCCGTTCTCGCTCCCTACAGCATGGAGGCGATAAATTTCACTACCAGCCATCACCATCACTTTTTCCAGCAGCACCGCAGGGACTGTTACAAGACGGTTTACGCGCTTTTCCTCCATCAGTTCACGAACAACGTCGTGAACAATGCTGACATCAGCACCATGCTCAAAGGCATCGTCCAGCCGCTGCATGACGGTTTCCAGCTCATCGTCTGTCAGACTCCAGTCCTGGGCTATGTGACGCACATCCCCACGGGTCAGCACCACGGCAAAAACGCATTCACTGTCCGGCACGTCTGTATCCAGCACTTCGCGGATAATTTCTTTAACAGTACAGTACATGTTCTCGTCTCCTTTACAGGGGCGGCATCGCCGCCCCGTCCGTTAATCAGTCCAGTGCCGCGTAAATCGCATTGCATTCGGGGTGAAATTCGATGTGGCTCCACAACTGCGCATCGCGCATCCGGTAAAGGTGTGTCAGTCCCGCATCCCCGCTGTCGTGGTACAGCCACAACTGGCGGTTAATCACAAGGGAAGTCAGGATGATACCTGCGGCATCAGCACTCACAGTGCGGTCAAACCAGTTTTCACCGTTGACCAGATGAAAACGGTCGCCATCCGGCATCATGTAACCGCCACCGTCCGGCAGGCGGATGAAATGCCAGAAGCCTCCCTGATATTCCGGCATCATTTTTTGCGCCAGCGCGTACACATACGCCTCGGCATACAGAAAATCGTTGCCAAACAGGTAAGGCAGAAAGGAGAGACGGTCACACTCTTCAACGTTCAGAGTGACAGGTTTCGCATATTGCATGATGTTTTCCTCCGTTGTTCACATATTCCGCGACACCGGGCGGTGCCGTGCCTCCATCTTTGCCGGGCCTGCAGGGTTGCAAGGGCGCAAGGGAAGCCGCAGCCTGACGCGCACGGCTGACGGGAGTTGGAGGGTGAGACCGCGAAATCTGAGCGGGTGAACGACCGGAAAATCACGGCAGACGGGAAGGAGGGACCGGGTGACCGCAGCGGTTCACCTTACCTTGCAACCCGCCCGCAGAAGCCCGGCTACGATGGAGGCACGGCACAGCCCGCACACGACGCTGAGGCCACATAACTGAAAACCCACAAGGCCATGCCCCACATGGCCGGGTAAAGAGGAGCCTGCGGCGACATCCTTTTGCTCTTTCCGGGGACCGACTGGAAAAGGCGGAGATTTTTCCCCGCCAGCGTCATCATTTCCGGATTTTTGCCAGGGCATCCGCCATGCTGCGGATTTCGTTCCGGGCTTCCCGGACCACCTCCCGCAGAACACCACGGTCAAACCAGCGGCGGGGCGGTTCATCCGGTATACGCAGCATATCGCAGGCCAGCCCACTGGACAGGATATGCTCCACACACTCACTGACCAGATACATTTCCACCGACGAAAAACGAGCGCCCCGGTTCAGGATGGCATCGAGCACCACGGGCAGGTTTTCGTCGTCTTCATCGAGCCAGCAGGGGTGATCGCTTTCCTTCACCACCAGGCGAAAGCGGCGCGTCTGGCGGGTCAGCAACGTCTGACCGGTGGTGGTCAGCGCCGCACGGATACGCCGCGCATCTTCTGCCACCTGGTAACTGACACTGCATACTGCATCGCGTACCGCACCAAGAACGGCCCTGATTTCGTCCTCTGCCAGCCACTCACCGGCATACGGGAAAGACACCTGCGTTCCGTCTGCCGGAAGTACCGGCAGCGACTGCCACTGACTGCCGGACAGAACAAGTTCCGCTCCGGTTCCGGTCAGTTTCTGAATGGCAGAGGCCAGGAGCGGCGGCAGTACGCCGCCGTGACGCTTGATAAGTAACGTCGCCAGCCGGGGCGCATCCAGCCGCACGTAAATGCTGATCCAGCCCGGATACTTCGGGTTACGCTGGTCAACATCCGTCTCTTCCGGCCAGCCCTGCGCCAGCAACAGGTTGCTGGCGTGGCGATAAATCAGTGCATTCAGCATTTCATTCATAATTCATGAACTCCCTGTATCGCCGCCCGGAGGCGGCGATAACATCAGTCGTTTTCGTGTGTGTTGTTTTTCAGCAGGATGCGGACCTGATTAACCACCGCCTGACGGCGGGTGACGCATTCCGGGACGGCGAGGCCATGATCCCGGGCGGCCCATTCACGTTTCCACAATGCCTGTTCAGCGGTCTGAATCAGGGACGCCAGCAGTTCAGCAGGGACAGTCACCTGGCGGTTTTCGCTCACGTTATTGATGATCTCCATCGCCACGCCGGAAGAAATACCGGATTCAGTCCGCTGGTCTTCCGGGATGTCCTCCAGGCGCGCCAGGACAGTCCTGATTTCATGATCGGTCAGGGCAATATCCATTCCGTCAGAGAGGGCCTGAATTTCTTCCGGGGACCAGATAACCAGCATCAGTGGCGTGTCTCCCGAATACTTTGCTGCCAGCTCCCGGCATAGCGTTTCGCATGTTCCGTACATTCTCGTCTCCTTCTCAATCTTTGAAGCAGGAATCCAGTTCCAGAATTTCGGTATACGCCTCCATGAACAGGCGATTGGCGCGATACAGCGTCTGGCGTGTCAGGCGTTCAACAAGCACATCGGAATCAAAGCGACAGCGATGCTCCATATCGTTCAGCCTGGCCCGAAGGTCACACATGGTGTTGGCCACCTCCGCCACGTCGGCGCGAAGTTTTTCGTGTCCGGCATAGTTCATTTACGCAGCCTCCGGTTCAAACCAGTTATCATTCGCGGCCCCCTGCTGCATGGCCCGTTGCACGGCGGCCAGTCGTTGCTGTCCGGCACGGTGATACTGTTCAAGCAGCTCGATACCGATATACCGGCGTCCGGACTGGAGGGCAGCGACGCAGGTTGAGCCGCTGCCTGCAAACGGGTCCAGCACAATCGCGTTCGGATGTGTGAAGCTCTCAATCAGTGGTTGCAGGCTGGTAACGGGCTTTTCCGTCGGGTGATGACGATTGCCTGAATATTTCCAGCCCAGCACATCCGGCAGAGGGTTACGGGGCCGGGCCGGACTGCCCTTTGCCAGGATGTAAGCGCATTCGTGACGGTACGCGACATACGCAGATTTGGATGTGTAGTTTTTGGTGAACACGAGGTGCCCTGCCACGCTGAATCCGGCGCGTTTCCAGGCGGCCATAAAGCGATCGACACGGTTCCAGCCGTAGAAGCTGACCATCAGCGCGTCTTTTTTGAGTACGCGGTACATCTCATTGCTGGCAGGTTGCAGCCAGTCATCATTAACATCACCGGCAATGGTGCGCCCGGAACGGTCACGGAAACCGACGAGGTACGGCGGGTCAGTCAGTATGAAATCAATGGCGTTATCAGGAATACGGGCCATAACATCGATGCAGTTACCGAGGACAAAACGGGACATACAAAACTCCTTCTCTTACAGAGGGCACCGGGAGGGCACCCCTGTGGTGCCCGTTCCCCGCTGCCTGTGGGCTGTTCACCGCGTCCGGTAACGGGTCAGGCCGACCGTGGAATACCGCAGCCGTCGTCTTTCTGACGGCAAGGCTATGCCGCGAAAGCGGCTTGAAGGGCGCTCATCAGAAAAGGGCGACGGGCTGGCGTACACTGTCACCGACGCCAGCCGGGAGCGGTAAAAGCGCCCGTCCCGTGCCCACCGGACGCGGGACACTGACCACAGGCAGCGTTCCTGCCGCGCCGCGTCAGCCGGCGCAGTAAAAAGAGGAGCACGGCGACATCCTTTACCGGAAAAGAAACGGGCGGTTGCCCGCCCGTCTCCGTCATACTTCATCCGCCATAATGCGCCACATTGTCGACTATCCACGCAGGTCCGGTGACTTCCGGCAGCTCATCGTCATCTGTCGGGGAAGACCATTCCAGTTCCCCCCACAGCACATCAACAAGCTCTCCGCGCTCATACAACTGCCAGCCACAGAAATTGCAGCCCTGTTCGGCGTACCAGTGCTCCAGCGTGCAGCCGAAACGGCGGCTTAATTCTGCAACAACGTCGCTTTCCGGCTGACACCACGGCGTGTCGAAATCTACCTGAATGAAGTTTTCCCCCTGACTGCTGATATTCAGGTCATACCCACAAGGCCACTTCACGCCATACCGTTCTGTATACCAGTGATATGCAGAAGGAACACCGTTCAGAACACCGCCGTTAAAGCCATTCACTTCAATATCCAGGCGGGTCGGCAAAACCGTCAGCAGGTCAAACGGCATGGTTTTTTCCGACAGTACGTTGTCACACAGACGGTTCCACCACACCGATACATCCTCGTTACCCCAGATGTCACACCAGTCACCTCTTTTTGCGGTGAAATGCACAGTGATAGTTTCCCTGACATCATCCGGTAACCCTTCCCAGCGACGCTGTCCAGTACCGCTCTGCAGCCAGAGTTCATGCAGCATCAGGCAGTTTTGCTCATCCAGCAGTACACCGTCCTGCAGGTGCTTCAGCCAGCGGGTGAACGTGATATTCTCCGGCGATAAAACACCACGTCCGGCAGCCGTCAGTCCGGGGCATGGTTCAAACCGCACATCTTCAGTGGTCTGCAGAAGTCCGGCACTTCCGGCCAGAAACAGCTGAATACCTTCATTTGTGGCGCGGCGATAAAACGGTGTGACTGCACCGCTGGCCAGTCGTTTAATCTCAGCGATCTGTGCCGGTTCACCAGAAAAATACATACGATTCGAGCACCAGTTTGGCATGGGAATTATCCTCACAGGAGCATCGGGAGGGCGCCCCTGTGGCGCCCGTTCCCC